>JBMDXC010000402.1:0-23284 GCA_048594805.1 Candidatus Entotheonellaceae bacterium
CTCGGCTTCCTGTGTGCCTCAGGGCCACGAGCCGCAGTATCCGGGCTGAGTTTGATTCCGTTATTTGCGTATTCTGGACCCTATGAGGATGTCCAGCTCAAATCCTGAGGAGGAGATACATGTCCCTGAATTCCCAGCACACGTACACTGCACTGACTCGCCGCCGCTTGCTCCAAGGTACGCTGGGTGGAATCGCCGGATTAGCCACATGGCAAGGTTGGCCACGCCTACACGTCGCCATGGCGCAGAAAGGTGAACCCACAGGAGAGATGACCTGGGCGGTGCACGTGGGTATTGCCCCGACCTGGTTTGACCCGGCGGAAACGCCTGGCGTCATCACGCCCTATATGTTCATGTATGCTCTCCATGACGCTCTCGTGAAACCCATGCCTGATAACAAGATGTCGCCCTGCCTCGCGACCAAGTGGAGCGAGAGCGCGGATGGGCTCACCTACGACTTTGAGTTGCGCCAGGGCGTGAAGTTCCACAATGGCGATCCCTTTACCGCTGACGACGTCAAGTTTAGCTTTGAGCGCTATAAAGGGACGGGGGCTGTGGAACTGAAGAAGCAAGTCAAGGCGGTTGAGATTGTCAATCCGCACCACGTCCGTTTTGTGCTCCACGAACCCTGGCCGGACTTTTTAACATTCTATGCCACCCCGGCCACGGGAGCCGGGTGGATTGTCCCGAAGAATTACACGGAGAAGATCGGGAACGACACCTTTAAAAATAATCCCGTGGGCTTGGGACCGTATCGTTTTGTGAACTATAAGCCCGGCGTCGAGCTGGTGCTGGAAGCCAACCCGGACTACTGGCGTAAGGTTCCTTCTGTGAAGCGTCTGGTGCTCAAGAGTGTGCCAGAAGCCACGACACGTCTGGCCATGCTCAAAAACCGCGAAGCCGATGTGACCTATGCCCTGTACAGTACGCTCGGGGAGGAAGCCCGGCGCGATCCGAGCCTGAAGCTGGAGCCTGTACTGATTCCAGGCTGCGAGTGGGGCATCTTTGTCGATATGTACGACCCGAAGTCTCCATGGCATGATAAACGCGTGCGTCTGGCTGCCAATCACGCCATCAATCGGGAAGCGATCAATGAGGCAGAGACCCTGGGCTTTTCACGGCTGTCAGGAGGTATGATCCCGCGTGGGTATGAGTATGCCCTGCCGTTGGAGCCGTATGCGTATGATCCCAAGAAAGCCAAGGCCTTGCTCAAAGAGGCCGGGCATCCAAACGGTTTCGATGCCGGGGAGTACTCGTGCGATGCGGTGTATGCGGGTGTCGTTGAAGGGTTTGTGAACGATTTCGGGGCCATTGGCATTCGTGCCAAGGTCCAGCCGATGGAACGCGCCGCGATCTTTGCAGCGCACAAAGAGAAAAAGGTGAAAAACCTGACCCGGATGGGCAGTGCTGCCCACGGGAATGCGGCGACACGTATCGAGGCGTTCATCTACAGCAAGGGCGCCCAGTCGTTCCTCAAAGACCCAGAAATCGATCAGTGGTTTGAGCAACAAACTACAGAGCGCGACCGCAAGAAGCGTGAAGAGTTGCTACACAAGATCCAGCAGAAAGTGTACGACGAAGCCTATTTTATCCCACTATGGGAGTTGGGCTTCCTCTGTGCCTCAGGGCCTCGCGTAGCGGTATCGGGGTTAGGCCGTGTCCCACTGCATGCCTACTCTGCTCCGTATGAAGACGTGCAATTGAAGTCTTAGGCGAAACACTGAGGGCCTGAATCTGGCGGGAGGGGAAAGGACACACCATGCAGCGGTACATTCTGACCCGGCTGTTTTACGCGTTTATCTCCCTGGTGCTCTTGAGCATCACCATTTTTGTCATGATCCGTGTGACGGGGGATCCGGTCATCCTGATGGCTGAGCCTGGCGCAAAAGAGGAGGATCTGCAAGCCTTGCGTGTCGAGTTAGGTCTCGACAAGACGTATGTCGAGCAGTATATCGTGTGGATCAGCAAGCTGTCGCGAGGCAATTTTGACAAATCGTTTATGTACCGTGTGCCGGTCTTTGAGCTGTACATGCAAAGATTGCCAGCATCGCTGCAGTTGGCAGGGGCAGCCATGGCTATTTCTGTCATTCTCGGCATTCCGCTGGGGATTTTCGCAGCGGTACGGGTCAATACCTGGCTGGACAGCTTTTGCAATGTGTTTGCCAATCTTGGGCTGGCGACGCCCAGCTTCTGGCTGGGCATCATGCTGATGCTCATTTTCGCGGTGAATTTGCAATGGCTCCCAGTGCAGGGCTCAGGGACATTCAAGCACATTATCATGCCCGCGACGGCTCTGGGACTGGTCTTTACCGCGGCGAATATGCGCCTGGCGCGTTCTGCCATGTTAGAGGTCCTGGGCAGTGAATATGTCAAACTGGCTCGTATTAAAGGTCTTCCAGAAAATCTGGTGATTCTCAAGCACGCCTTCAAGAACGCCGTGATTCCCGTGTTGACCTTCGCCTGTATCAGTTTTGCCTTGATTCTACAGGGTTCAATCGTCGTGGAATCAATCTTCGCCTGGCCTGGTATTGGCAGGCTCCTCTATGAAGGGATCTCTTCTCGGGATTTCCCTGTGGTCCAGGCCACAGTCATTTTAG
Organism: Candidatus Entotheonellaceae bacterium; assembly: GCA_048594805.1. GTDB lineage: Bacteria > Tectomicrobia > Entotheonellia > Entotheonellales > Entotheonellaceae > SXND01. Next base: position 2,598 of record JBMDXC010000402.1, read on the forward strand.
GAGGGGTCATGATCATCATTGTCAACCTGCTGGTCGACATCTTATACGCCTACATTGATCCGAGGATTCGCTATGGACAGTAGCCATGCATTTACCACAACTGAGACGTTTGCCAGTCAAGCTGTAGAACTCCCCTGGTGGCGTCGGACGGCGACCAAGATACTCAACGGCCCCATGATCTCCCTGGGGATTCTGGCAGCCCTCGTCCTCGTCGCTGTCTTTGCCGATTTTTTGGCACCCTATCCCTACAATGGCACCAGCCGTTACACCCCAGAAGTCGGTGAATTGCGCAATAAGTATCTGCCACCGATGTGGCAGGCGCGCGGCAAGCCGGAGTTCATCCTTGGCACAGATCAGCAGGGACGAGACATCTTGAGCCGTCTGATCTACGGCTCGCGCATCTCCCTCAAAGTAGCCGTGGCCGCCGTGCTCGTGTCCGGGGTCATTGGGACCGCCTTGGGCATCCTCTCGGGCTATATCGGTGGCTGGGTTGATCAGGTCGTCATGAGGATCACGGACTCATGGCTCGCGTTACCCCCTTTGACCTTCGCCATTCTCCTGGCAGCGGTTGTCAAGCCCAGCGAATGGAATATTGTGGTTATCCTGGGGATTGTCTATTGGACGCGCTATGCGCGGGTAATCCGCGGCGAGGTGTTGAGCCTCAAGGAACGCGACTACGTGCGTCTGGCGATTGTAGCCGGCTGCAGCCGGCTCCGTATCATGTGGTCGCACATCCTGCCCAACGTAGCTAATAGTGCGGTTGTGATCGGCACGTTGCAGCTTGGGGTGGTGGTCATTGCCGAAGCGACGCTGAGCTTCCTGGGCGTGGGCGTGCCATCACCGCAGCCGGCGTGGGGCGTGATGCTCAACGATGGGAGAGCTGGCTTGATGACGGGTTCCTGGTGGCTCAGTGTCTTCCCGGGCCTGTGCATCGTGTTTGTCGTACTCGCGGCCAGTTCCCTGGGGGACTGGTTCCGTGTGTGGTCAGATCCACAGTTACGTCAATTGTAAGGGGCGATAATGGCCCAGCCAGTACTTGAAGTCAAACAATTACAGACCTACTTTTTTTCCGCCCAGGGGACGCGTGTCGTCAAGGCCGTCGACGGGGTGAGCTTCACGCTGAACGAAGGCGAGACCCTGGGTGTGGTGGGTGAATCGGGGAGCGGTAAGACGGTGACGTCGATGTCGCTGTTGCGCCTGCTCCCACCTGCCGCCCGTATCGTAGGGGGCGAGGTGTGGTTCCAGGGCGAGAACTTGCTGACCAAATCCGAGCGCGAGATGCGCGACCTGCGGGGCAGCCAGTTGACCATGATCCTGCAGGACCCCATGATGTCGCTCAACCCGTTGTTCACTATTGGTGAGCAGATTGCGGAGCCGCTGCGCATTCACCGTCATATGCGGGGCGCCAGGCTCGTGGAGCGCATCAAGGAGTTGCTCAGGGGGGTACGTATTCCCTCGCCCGAGGTTCGCCTCCGTGAGTATCCGCACCAGATGAGTGGGGGCATGCGTCAGCGCATTGTCGGCGCTATTGGCATTTCCTGTGAGCCAAAATTGCTCATTGCCGATGAGCCTACCACCAGCCTGGATGTGACTATTCAGGCGCAGTATCTGAATTTGCTCAAAGATATCCAGCAACGCAGCCGTCTGGCGATGATCTTTATTACCCATAACATCGGGATTGTCGCCAAGATGTGTGACCATGTCGGCGTGATGTATGCCGGCAAGCTGGTCGAACGGGCCCCGGTGCGCACGATTTTTAACCAGCCGGCGCATCCCTATACCGAGGCGTTGCTGCAAGCGGTACCTAAATTGACCGACAGGAGTAAGCGGCTCTGGAGTATTGAAGGGCAGCCCCCTGACCTCGCCAACCCGCCGACAGGTTGTCCGTTTAATCCGCGTTGTCCCCACGCTGAGGACCGCTGCCGCCGTGAAGTCCCCCCTGAATTTCAGGTGGGCGAGAACCACTATACCCGCTGCTGGTTGTGGGAGGGACGATGAGCGACAAATTACTTGAGATTTGTAACCTGAAGAAACATTTTCCTGTCATGAAGGGCCTCATCTTCCAAAAGCCGGTTGGGCTGGTAAAGGCGGTGGATGGTGTCTCGTACTCGATCGGCCTTGGGGAGACGGTAGGTCTGGTTGGGGAGTCAGGATGTGGCAAAACCACCACGATGAAAATGATCCTCATGCTGGAAAAGCCCACGGCTGGGTCGATTCTGTTTCGGGGTGAGGACATTCAAGAGCTGGCAGGCAAGGATTTTCGAGCGTATCGCAAGGGGGTGCAGGCGGTCTTCCAGGACCCGTACAGCTCTCTGAATCCACGTATGCGGGTGGGAGATATCATTGCTGAGCCCCTGGTCGTCAATGAGTCACTCCCGAAGGCCAAGGTCCGGGAACGTATCCAGGAACTGCTGAATCTCGTTGGCCTTCGACCAGGCTCGATCGATCTGTTTCCGCACGAATTCAGTGGCGGCCAGCGCCAACGTATTGCTATCGCGCGGGCTCTGTCACTGAATCCAAGCCTCATCATCCTCGACGAGCCTGTGTCGGCGCTCGATGTGTCGATCCGTGCCCAAATCATGAATCTCTTGCAGGACCTCCAGGAGCAGTTTGGTGTCAGCTATTTGCTCATTGCACATGACCTGGCGGCCGTCCTGCACCTGAGTAGCACTGTAGCGGTGATGTATCTCGGCAAAATTGTCGAACTCGCCACCAGCGAGCAGTTGCGGGTGGAACCACTTCATCCCTATAGCAAGGGCCTCTTCTCCGCGGCCTTGCCGACACACCCCGATGAACAGCGCGAAGAAGTGATCCTTACTGGTGAGATTCCCAGTCCACTCAACCCGCCCTCTGGCTGCCGCTTCCATCCGCGCTGTCCATTCGCCAAGCCCGTCTGTTCCGAGGTTGAACCCGTGCTGCAAGAGGTTGCCCCTGGCCATCAGGTGGCGTGCCATCTGTACGCGGAAGTGGCCTAAACTCCCACCGCTCTCGGCGGCCTGCTTCGCGGCGTCCTCCCCTCAACAGGGGAGGGCAAGGGTGGCGTGAGGAGCGCAACTCCTCCCTAACTCCCGCACCCTTACCCCCGTCTCCCCAGAGGAACTCCGTGCCAGGCAGGACGCAACAGGACCAAGTAGCTCAGGGCACTGTCTCTGCTGTGAGCCTACTATACTCTCTAAACTCTTTAGCGTTGGGAAGTTAGGCTCTGTACTATAACGCTTTGTATCAGCCTGCCCACATAGAAAGTACGTTACTACTCCGTCCCTACAAGCAATTTCCATTACCTTGTGCAGCCAAAAAAGTGTTAAAATTTTGACACCTTCGAAAGAGCAGAGGGCAAGCGAGTATAGTCATCGGCAGGCAGAGGGAAAGAATTATGGCTGCGGAACGCATTTTGGTCGTCGATGACGAAGAACTCAACCGTGATTTGCTCCAGCAGATTTTGGAACGCGAAGGGTATCAGGTCGCCATTGCTGCCAATGGCCAAGAAGCCCTGGCTCTGCTCAGACAAGAGGCATTTCATGTGGTGCTGACTGACCTCAAAATGCCTGGCATGACGGGCGTGGAGGTGATTCGGGAACTGAAGATGCTCGCCCCTTCCACCATGGGAATTATTCATACGGCTTATGGTTCGGTCGAAACGGCTGTGGAAGCGATGAAAGCGGGGGCGTACGACTATGTGACCAAACCCGTCAGGCGCGATGAACTGCTGGTGGTGATCCAACGTGCCCTCGAATTTCAACACCTGCACCATGAAAACGCCAGCTTGCGTAAGCAGCTGAAAGCCAAGTACAAGTTCGATAACATCGTCAGTGATAACGAGAAAATGTAGGTCATCTTCACGCAGGTCGAGAAGGTGGCGGATACTGACAGCACCGTACTCATCTACGGGGAGAGCGGTACAGGCAAGGAACTCATCGCGCGGGCGCTCCACTACAACAGCTATCGCCAGGACAAACCGCTCGTGCCGATCAATTGTGGCGCCATTCCTGAGGATCTGCTCGAAAGCGAGCTCTTTGGGCATGAGAAGGGGGCCTTTACGGGTGCCACGGCCCAGCGTCTGGGGCGTTTTGAACTCGCCAACGGCGGCACTATTTTCCTCGACGAAATCGGTGAGATGCGCCCCGCGTTGCAAGTCAAAATCTTGCGGGTGCTGCAAGAACGCGAGTTTGAGCGTATCGGTGGCACACGGACGATTAAGGTGGACGTGCGCATCCTAGCCGCCACTAACAAGAATCTTGAAGACCTTGTAGCCCGCCAACAGTTCCGCGATGATCTGTTCTGGCGTCTCAATGTCATTCCTATTACCCTGCCCCCCTTACGGGAACGGCTTTCAGACATCCCGCTGCTGGTAGCGCACTTTATTGCCCACTTCAACGCCGAGAAAAAGCAACACCTGACGGGGATCACCCCAGAGGCCCTGCAGATGCTGCAAAGCTATCACTGGCCTGGCAATGTGCGCGAACTCGAAAATACCGTGGAACGCATTGCCATCCTGAAGGGGAGCGGCATGATTATGCCGGAAGACCTCCCCGAGAAAATCGCTCGCCCCAGTCTCTCCAGGAGTGTCCCCGGCGTCAACATCCCAGACGACGGCATCGACTTTGACGCCATGGTCGAAGCGTTTGAAAAACAACTCCTCATGCAGGCTCTTGTCAAAGCCGGCGGGGTCAAGAGCAAAGCGGCAAACCTGCTGCATATGAATCGTACAACCCTGGTCGAGAAAGTGAAAAAACTCCGCCTTGAGAATGACTAAAATTACTCTTGCAGTCCCCGTCATCCCAACCCACACGATGTTGCCATTTTTCTGACAGTTCTGACACTCCCTCGCCCTTTCATCCCATGCGATATGTCAGTGCGGAGCGCCAGGAACGGCCTCGCCCCAGGCACTGCAAGCGTCCATAGTGATCTGGTACAATTATTGCACTTTCTGTGGCACGTCGTGGGCATACATGCCGTTGGACACAGAGAGGACATCGTACGTATGGCGCTGCATTCTATGGTCGTGTTCTTGCTCCTGGTGGGCCATCTGTGCTGCGCGTCTCAGGCCGATGCCAGCGCGCTCCGTAGGGTACGCTTTGGCCAACAGGGGGACCTGTCCCGGGTAGTGTTCGAGCTATACAAGAACGTGCCTTATCGCCTTGAAGCAGGCTCTGATCCTACCCTGATCCGTCTCATCTTTCCAACCCTGAGATTTACCTCCCAGCCTCAGGTAGCGCGTGCTCGTACTGGGCTCATTCAGGAGGTACGGTGGAGTACAGACGCCTCCGGAGTCATGGCTGACATCGTATTGAAACAACCGGGCATCGTGCGGCATGCAGAGCGGTTGCATGCGCCACCGCGTGTGGTCATAGATATTGCTCGGGGTAACGACGGAGAGGTGCAGAAACAGAGTGCGAGGGCACAGGGACAAGGCACAGTGAGCGCCGCGCCGCGCGCGACAGACGAGCACCCCCAACCGGGAGCTACGACTTCCCTTCCACAAGCAGCAAGCCCCACAGCCCAAACACCGCTGCTGCCACCAGGGTCAATCCTGACATCCACCCAACTGCTGGAGCAGGCTGAAAAGCAATGGGTGGCGCGCCAGCTCGAGGCCGCTCAGCAGTCGTACACGACATTTCTGCAACGCTATCCTGAGCACCCCAGCAATCACCTCATTGCGGCGCGTGTCGCAGATATTCTCCGGGCCCAGGAACACTATCGCGCCGCGTTGGAAGCCTATGTCGTTGTGGTGCAAGGTTATCCAGGCAGCGAAGGCGCTATCATCAGTCAAATCCGCATGGCAGAACTCGGGATGACCTTTCCTGATCTTCTCCCCGCCAGCGATGCACCACGTTATGCCGCCTATCGCCATCCCCTGGAAACCTTACGACGTTTGGCGTCCGACTATCCTTTGCACCCCTTGGCAGACGTGGCGCGGTTCAAGATGGCCGAGCTTTTGCTCCAGCAACAAGACATCGTTGCAGCTATAGATCTTTTGCAACTATCACTGCACCAGCCCTTACAAGATGCCCTGCGCCGTGACGTCGAGCAGCAGATGCGCCAGGCCCTGGGGCGCCAGCTTGAGGCCTATCAACGCCAGGGGGCGTTTTTCGATGTCCTCCATACCTTCTTTGCCTATAAACCTTCTCTCACCCCTCTGGAGACAGGACATCCCGATCTCTTATACCCCCTGGTAACCAGCTATGTCCGGCTTGGCCTGCTCGATGAAGCGCAAAGCCTGCTGCCGACCCTGCTTGATGCGGCCGCCATGCCAATCCAGCGTGCCCATATCGCGCTCGCCCAGGCTACGCTCTTTGCCGAAGGTGGCCGTGATGAGGTCGTCACCGCCCTGCTGCATCCACTGCAGCAGTTTACCGACCCCACCATGCGGGCCCAGGCGCTCCTCCTCCTCACCGAAAGTGCGTGGCGGGCCCAGCGTCTTGATGACGTCGTGCGTTATGCTGGCCTGGGCGAAGCCATACTCACAGGTGCTGTGGAACGGGCCAAGCTTTTCAGTACCTTGGGACAGGCCTATGAAGCCCAGGGCGAAGTCAACAAGGCGATACAGACATTCTACAAGTGCGCTGAGGTGCCTGAGGCCGGGGAGCGTGCAGAGACGTGTCTGCTGCGGGCTGCAGGGTTGCATGCGGCTCAGGGGCAGCATAAGCCAGCCCTGGCACTGTATGAACGCGTGCTCCAGACTTTTCCTCACAGCCACACAGAGGGGCTCTTATTCCGCATCGCCGAGAGCCACCGGCAACAGTTTGACAGGGCCCAGATGCTCGCCACTTTCGCGCATCTGCGTGAGCACACGCAGGATGCTTTCTGGCACAAAGTAGCGACGGAATACCTGGAGCAGGCGCAGTGGCAAGAGCGCTTTCAGGAGCGGCTTGCCGCGTTCCAAAACACTCTACTACGGTGACACCACATGATACGCGACCTGTTTTCTTCCACTCTGGACGTGTTACACAAGACGCTCGACCTGCGTCAGCAGCGCCACACAGTGCTGGCATCCAATATCGCCAATGCGGAAACGCCTGGTTTCATTGCCAAAGACGTGCGTTTCGAAGAGGCTCTACAGGCCGCCGCGACGCTACCACAGCCGGTACCGCTCAGGCAAACACACCCCGAGCACCTGCCCCACATACACCCGACCAGCATTGGCAACATGCAGGGCACATTGGTCGCGACCCCGTCTGACGATGTTGGGCACGATCTCAACACGGTGTCCATCGACCGTGAAATGGCCAAGCTCATGACCAACACCTTGCATTACAACGCCTCGGCAGAGATTCTGTCGCGGGCTTTCGACCAGCTCAAGCGCACCGTGAGTGAGACCCAGTAGGGGCTGTGAGAGGTCAGTACGACGCCACCACTGTAGGAGTGATCATGGACATGATGGCAGGATTACAGGTGAGTTTTTCAGCGCTGAATGCACAGCGGACGCGGATGAATGTGATCGCCTCGAATCTGGCGAACGCGCAGTCGACGCGCACATCGGAGGGGGGACCATACAAGCGCCAGGAGGTGATCTTTGCCGCGCAACCTCAGGGCTCTGTGTTTGCAGGGATGCTCAACGAGCAACTCCGGGATGGTGTCAATGCAGTCCACGTGCTGGATATCGTGAGCGACCCCAATGGTACACGGTTGGAATATGAACCAGACCATCCAGACGCCAACGCGCAGGGATATGTGGCCTATCCGAATGTGAATGTCATGCGCGAGATGGTCGACCTCATCTCCGCCACGCGTGCTTATGAAGCCAATGTTACCGCCATTAACTCGTCCAAGGACATGGCCCTACGGGCACTGCAAATTGGCCGTGTGTAAGGTGGAGAGGGACAGAGTGCAGGTGTAGGGAGGAGGGAGACAGATGGACGCCGCGCCTATTGCCAGGTTTGGTATGCCGCGACAGCTTGAGAGTGTGAAGCCGTCTCTAGAGCAGCTCGGGGATGTGCAGCCATCTCTAGAGTTGCCTGGCCAGAGCGGGTCGTTTGCGACCCTGCTGCAGCAAAGTCTCGAGCAGGTGGATGGATTACAGCATGAGGCTGACGCTGCGGCGCGTGGATTTGCGCTGGGCCAGGCCCCGAGTGTCCACGATACGATGATTGCTATGGAAAAAGCTGACCTCTCACTCCGTCTTACCACGAAAGTACGGAATAAGGTCGTTGAGGCGTACCAAGAGATCATGCGGATGCAAATATAAATGCTACGAGTCATGTGAGAGAACGCGAGCATGTTCGACCACATCAACCGTTGGCTCCGGACTCTACCGCAGAAGCTACGGCAGCTGCCACCGCTCCAGCGCTTTGCCTTGCTGGGGGTTCCCGCGGCCCTGCTGGCCGTACTGGTCGTGATGGTGACGCTGTGGGGGGCTGGCGAGAATGAGCAGCAGCAGGTGCTCTATAGCCAGCTCAACATGCAGGATGCCGGCGCTATTGCGGCGAAACTCAAGGAGATGAAAGTCCCCTACACGCTCAGAGGGGATGGCACGACCATCCTCGTGCCGGCCGCGCTGGTCCTCGACGCGCGCTTACGCCTCGCCACAGAGGGACTCCCGCAGGGTGGCGGGGTGGGCTATGAGGTATTCGGCAATAGCCCTCTGGGGGGCATGACCGATTTTATGCAAAAGCTGAACTACCGACGGGCGCTCCAGGGTGAGCTAGCGCGCACTATTGGACGCATAGCTGCGGTGCATAGCGCCCGCGTGCATCTGGTCATGCCTGAAAAGGCCCTGTTCCGCGAACAGCAAGAGAAGACGACGGCCTCTGTCGCGCTCACCCTCGTGCCTGGCCGCCGTCTCGCCTCTGAGCAGATCCGTGGCATTACGCAACTGATTGCCAGCAGTGTCCCTGGTCTTGATCCGCAGGATGTGGTCATTGTGGACGATACAGGCCAGCTCTTGCGCAAGGACGAGCGCCCCAATAGCCTCACCCAGCCCGAGGCACAGCTGGCGCACCAGCGGGCTCAGGAAAGCGACCTGGAGCGCAAGGTCCAGACGCTGCTCGAACCAGTGGTTGGGAAAGGCAAAGTCCAAGCGCGCGTGTCAGTGACACTCGATTTCCAGCAACTCGAACGTACAGAAGAGCGTTTCGATGGTGACAATCCTGCGATACGCAGCCAGCAGCGCGTCAAGGAAGAGGGGACCGGCATGGGGTTCTGGGCCATGGGGACACCTGGTGTCCGTACCAATGTCCCAGAGGGGGTGCTCCCAGGAGTTACGCCGGGCGCCGGCGACAAAAATACCGCATCACGCCAGACTGAAATGATCAACAACGAGTTGAGTAAAACCACCACCAGGGTGGTCGCGCCAACGGGCGAGATGAAAAAGCTGTCCGTCGCTGTGCTTGTCGATGGCACCTATCAAGTCGGGGTGAAAGGCGAACGCCAATACGTGCCGCGGTCAGCCGAGGAGCTCGCAAAATATCGGGAGATTGTCAAAAGTGCCGTCGGCTTTAACGAGTCCCGTGGAGACCGGGTGGACGTGGCCGATGCGCACTTCGATACGCAGGACGATCCGGAGGTGGCGCTGCAGGGGGAAGCTCGGCGCATGTTCTGGGTCAAACTCAGCGGCTACGGCGCTTATGTCATCCTCGGCTTGCTGTTCTGTCTCTTTATTGCCCGCCCGCTCATCCAGATGCTCAGCGGGCGGGTGGCGGAGACCGTGGTTGAGACGATGTTACCGCGCACCGTGCAGGAATTGGAGGCTGGTATGGAGACACCCGGTCTGCGGCCTGCAACTGAGGAAGCTGTTGCAGGCCACTTACCAGCGGCGACTGAGCCTGCCAAGCCTGGAAGGCCAACAGGTACCCCCCTGCGTATCCGGGTCATAGAGTTGGCGAAGCAGGATCCAGAACATGCGGCAGAAATCCTCCGTATGTGGTTAAAGCGAGGCTAATCTTATGGAAGGTCAGACGGAAAAGCCAGGACTTACAGGCGCGGAAAAGGTGTCGATCCTCCTCCTCGTCCTCGGCGAAGAGGTGGCTCCGCTGGTGCTGAAAAAGATGAGCGAATCAGAAATCCAGCGCATCAGCAGCTATATGTCGCACATGCGTGAGGTGGACACGTCGGCTGTCGAACAGGTGCTCAACGAATTTTTCAGCCTGACAGGCAGCGTCGAAGGCATGGTCACGGGTGGGACGGAGTACGTCAAAAAACTGCTGGTCAAGGCCCTTGATCCTGAAAAAGCCGAATGGATCCTGAGCAACCTGTCGATGCCGACACTGGAGACAGGTCTGGAGGCACTGCGCTGGCTGGATCCGAAAACCATCGCCCGTTTTCTGCGCAGTGAGCACCCGCAAACCGTCGCCGTCATCGTAGCCCATCTGAATCCAACCCAGGCCGGCGCTGTGCTGGGCTCGCTCCCCCCAACCGTGCAGGCGGACGTGCTCATACGCATTGCCAAGCTTGAGCATATCCCCACGGGGGTGATTCAAGAACTTGACAAGGTATTGCAACGTGAGCTGCGGGCCACTGGGGCCCTGGAAACGGACCAGGTGGGCGGTGTCAAAGCCGTGGCAGAAATTTTAAATAATGTTGACCAGGCCTCAGAGCGCGAAATCATGGGCCATATTGAAGAGTCCAACGCCTCATTGGCGGAGGAAATTCGCCAGCTCATGTTCGTCTTCGAAGATCTGCTCGAAGTCGACGACCGTGGCATGCAGACCATCTTGCGCGAGGTCGCTAACGACGACTTAAAAATGGCTATGAAGACAGCCTCGGAAGATCTCACGGGTAAGATTCTGCGCAACCTGTCCCAACGGGCTGCTGACATGCTGCGCGAAGAACTCGAACTCATGGGGCCGGTACGTATCAGTGATGTCGAAAAGGCTCAACAAAAGATCACGCAGGTGGCGAAACGCCTGGAGAATGAAGGGAAGCTCATGCTGGGTGGGAAGGGGGAGAACAGTTTTGTCTAATATCATCCGCCAGGACCATGCCGTCGTCCACAATATTCAACCGTTCAGCATCGAAGAGGCGGCTGTCGCGCTGGCTACACCAGCGCTAGGACATGTAGGGCTGGGAAGTGTGATCACGGGTACAGACGCGTCTGCTGTGTCGGTGCGTCTCTTCGACTGCTATGGCCTCCAGGCGCATGCCGATGCGACTCCGTGGCATGCGATGGGGGTAGAGTCGGATACCATGATAGCCCCCGCCGCCGCGGCGGAGCCTGAGACCACCGCACCTCTCCCTGCGCCTACAGCACGTGACGCGGCAGCAGCCATGCAGGAGGAAGCAGCGCGCACAGCCCACGCTGCCGCTGCCATGCTCGCCATGGAGCGTGAGCACGTGCTACAGGAGGCTCAGGACGAGGCTGCACGATGCCTCGCCAGGGCTCAGGAACAGGCGGCAGCCCTCACCACGGCAGCGTATGAACAGGGGTTCAGACAGGGTGAGGAGGCGGCGCGTCAAGCGCTTACCGCCCAGCTCTCACCTGTGCTGAGCGCGTTTCAGCAGGCGACGACCGAGATCGCACATTTACGTACCACCGTGTTGCAGCAAGCAGAAGAGGACATCATTACGCTAGCGTTCCAACTCGCTCGCAAAATTATCCAGTACGAGGCGCTGGAGCATCGTGAGGTACTCGCAGCCACGCTCACGCGTGCGCTGCAACATGTGGTGGAGCAGGATCAGATAGTCGTGCGGGTGCATCCCGATGATTGGAATTATGCGATGGAGATCAAAGCGACACTAGGGCACACGCGAGGAGATAGCAACATGCTCACGGTCCAGGGTGATACAAGTATCGGTCGTGGCGGCTGTCTCATCGAATCCAGTCTGGGCACCATTGATGCCCGTATCGAAGCGCAGTTTGAGGAGCTCGAACAGCGCTTCCGAGCGCAGCACTCCCTGGCTCTCGAGGCCCGCGTAGCATGCATGCCATCAATCGGCGCACACAATATTTAGAGTGGCTCCAGGATATCGAGCCGATCACTGCCAAGGGCGCAGTGGAGCAAGTCACTGGCCTGATTATTGAAGGCCGTGGCCCTCTCGCATCGATTGGAGATATGTGTGACATCTATCCGCGCCTGGCACCCACTCCTATCAAGGCCGAAGTGGTCGGATTTAAGGGCGAGCATGTGCTGCTCATGCCGCTGAGTGACATGCGCGGGGTGCATCCCGGCAGTCTGATCGTCAATCGGGCTGAGAAGGCGACCGTGCATGCGTCGCTGGCACTTCAGGGACGCGTCCTGGACGGCCTGGGGCGGCCGATGGACGCCCAGGGGCCCATCGCTGTTGGTGTTCCTTATCCTCTGTATGCTGAACCGTTTAATCCACTCCGTAAAAAACGCATTGCTGAACCCCTTGATCTCGATGTGCGCGCCCTCAATGGCCTGCTCACCTGTAGCAAAGGCCAACGCCTGGGCATTTTTGCCGGGTCAGGTGTTGGCAAGAGCGTGCTCCTCGGCATGATCGCCCGGGCCACGCGGGCGGATGTGAACATTATTGCGCTCATCGGAGAGCGTGGTAGGGAGGTGCGAGAGTTTATTGAGCGTGACCTGGGCCCGGCAGGCTTGCAGCGCTCTGTTGTGGTCGTAGCCACTTCGGACCAGTCACCCCTGGTGCGCATGCGTGGCGCGTATGTGGCAACGGCTCTGGCCGAATATTTCCGTGACCAGGGGAAGGATGTGTTGCTCATGATGGACTCCCTGACGCGCTTTGCGATGGCACAACGTGAGGTGGGACTCTCCGTCGGTGAGCCCCCTATGACCAAGGGTTACACACCCTCCGTATTTGCGCTGCTTCCGAAGCTGTTAGAGCGCGCTGGCAATACTGATGGGCCTGGCAGCATCACCGGGCTGTATACCGTGCTCATTGAGAGCGACGATTTTAACGATCCCATTTCTGATGCCGTACGCTCCATCCTGGATGGTCATCTTTTGCTTTCCCGCGACCTTGCCGCGAAAAATCACTATCCCGCCATCCAAATCTCCCACAGCCTGAGCCGTGTGATGCGCGATATCACCTCCACAGAGCATCGGGAATTGGCCGGAAAGTTACGCGAAGTGCTGGCCATCTATCAGGAAGCTGAAGACCTCATCACGATTGGTGCCTACGCCAAAGGCAGTAGTTCCAAAATCGACTATGCCATAGGCCTGATTGACGCAGTGAATGCCTATCTCTGTCAACAAATTGACGAGCAGGTGTCATTCGAGGACAGCTTCCAACAATTACACGCGCTGTTTGCCCATGGCTAAGAGCGCTGCACCATCGGCGTCAAGCGTCAGCCTCCGCCATGAGCTACTTGGACTAGTATCAAATAGTTAGGGATGAACTTTGGTGCAATTTCGGTTGCAGCGGGTGCTCAGTTATCGACGCCAGTATGAAGAAGAGTGTGAACAGGCCCTGCGTCAGGTACAACTTTTGCACCAGCAAGCAGTCGTACAGCTCGAAGTGCTCCAGACTGAGGCTCAGACTCAGGAAGAGCGCCTTGAGAAGGCTCAAGGCCGCGCGCTATCCCCTGCGGAATTACAGAGCTGGCAGCGTTATCATCAGGTGCTGACTCAACGTATTGCGGCACAACAGCACGTGGTGGCACAGGCCGCCCAGGTTGTTATAGAGCAACGCCAGCAGTTACTGGTGGCACGGCAGGAAACCAAAGTCATCGAGAAACTGCGTGACAGGGTGCAGCGACGTGCTCTGCTCGAGCTCGCGCGTCGTGAACAGCAATTGTTCGATGAACATGCACTTACGAGGTCTCGCCATGAACCTTAGTGACTCATCTACGCTGGCAGGCACCGAGACGCCGTGGCGTCAACGTGGACGGCGCCTGGTGTTGTATCTATCACTGACTTTGCTCGTGCCGCTTTTTGTCGGGCTTGCCGTGCTCCTCGGCGCCGCCGCCCCAGCCAAGACAACGCCTCCGAGTTCAGGGGCGGCCAGGACCCCAAGTCCTGACATGCCCCAGGCCTTGCGTGAGCCAGGGCCACTGCTGACGCTCAAAGTAGAAGATGTGCCTCTGCTGAAATCTTTACGGGAACGCCAGATGCAATTGGACGAGCGCGACCAGCAGCTCGCCAACCGCGACCAGCAGCTCACCAACCGCGAGGCAGATCTCCGCCTGGTGCAGCAACAAATTGAGGACAAACTCACGACCCTGGCCCTGCTGCGCAAAGAGATGGGTGACCTGTTACAGGAAAAGGCCGCCTTTGAGGAAAAGCGTTTTGAGCACCTGGTGAAGGTCTATGAGGTCATGAAACCTGAGGAGATCTCTTCCCTGTTCGAACGCCTCAACGAGGACACTGCAGCACGCTTGCTCTATCAGATGAAGGAGAAAAAAGCTGGCCAGATTCTCGCCTCGATCTCGCCTCAGGTGGCGGCAAAGCTGAGCGAGCGTCTAGCTGCACAGCGGCAACAGGAGCCCCAGCCCCCTCCCGCGAAGGAGAAACGATGATCATACCGGGCAATGCCTTGCTTGCCCTCTTGAGCCCGCCACAGGAGCTCCGGGGCCTCAGAGAGGAAGAGGGCGGTTTTGGGGTACTTCTGACAGCGATCGCATCCCACGCCACCTCGTTTCCTGACCAGGAGGAGGCCGAGCGTCGCGCTCTCGACGGCGTGTTGCAAGTCTTGATGAGCATGTTCCAGTCGGGGCCACCAGCCAATGGCGTGCCGGCGGCATCTGCCCCAGGGACGGAGGAGTCTGGCCTGGTGAGTATACAACTTGCCGTAGGACTCCCGCTCAGGCTACCACAGCAGGAGAGTACGCAGGGCTTGCGTGGACTTTGCATGGCTCAGCCAACGGCTGCATTGCCTGTCTCCATACTGACAGCCGAGTTGGGGATCCCATCAGGCACACCGTTGCCCGTTGCGACACCCTCTGCCTCTGGGGATAGCGTCCTGGCGACTGCCGAGGCACAGTTCGTCAGTCCTGCGCTCCTCCAGACTTGCCCCGCCACTGCTTTACCCCAGCTCACCCCTACGGCTCCCCTCGTTGAGCCAACAGTAGCAGCCAATACACGGCCACTTTCAGCAGGAGAGGCGCTCTTCCAGAGCACCAGCTTGACGTCTCCACCATCCCCTGTAGACGCAGCGCCTGCTGTTCTATGGATGAGACAGGCCGTAGCGCCACCTGTGGCAGAGACCCCCGTGCCTCTACTCACTATCCCCCAGGCAGAGGCAGCCACCACGAGTGCTGCACGGGCAACAATGGCTCTCGCCCAGGAAGATACCGCGCTTCCAGAGTATGACGCTTTTCCCGCCTCTCGCTCTCTGCCCAAGAGTCAGGAACGAGCGGCTGCGACTGTACCAAGCGTAGCGCCCCTGGCGACCGACTCTGCACTGCCTTCGGCGTCGCCAGGAGCAACCCCTGACATACCATCGGCGGAGCCTGCCATTACCGTCCCGGCGCTGAGCCCCTCGCGTGAGGACATGGGACACCCATGGCCACGCCCCTTATCTGCCAATATGGTGGTGCTCCATCTAGAGCCACGGGAACTCGGGGCCTTACGCCTGCAAGTTCGTGTCCATGACAAGCGCCTTATCGCCTCTTTGCAGGCGCAGTCACCTGCAGCAGAGACACTCCTGCGCACCCATCTTCCCAGTCTCCATGAGTCCTTAAGTCAGCACGGATTCGAAGTCCAATCCATTGCCATCACCCGAGCGGCAGAAGGATTCAGCGCACACATAGGGACTGGTACTGGAGCATTTGCGCATCAACACTCGGCCTTTCAAGCCTTTGCCGCAGAACAGCACACGGCCAATGCTGGCGAGACGCAGAGTGAGGTCGACCTCGATAGAATACCACGCTGGTCCTCTGAGCAGAGGCCGCGTCTCCTCGATGTCGTCATTTGAGAGAGCCTATAGAGACCCTCTCCCTATAACAAGGAGTCTGAGAACATATGAGCGTGAGTAGCGTTGCTGGTGAAATCCTAAGCAAACCATCGTCATCGGCACCGACGGCCTCATCGTCTGTCACGACGGCGTCTTCGGGGGCAACCCAGGGCACCACGAAGGAAAGCCCGAAAGAGACTTTTATGAAGCTCCTGGTGGCCCAGTTGGAGCACCAGAACCCCCTCTCTCCTATGGATAATATGCAGTTTACGCAACAACTGGCCCAGTTTACTTCGTTGGAGGAGTTGCAAAGCATGAATGCCAATCTGAGCGCCCTCATGCAGGCCCAGATGACGACCAATGGGCTGCAGGCTGCTACCCTGATTGGCAAGCACGTGCAGGCTCAGGCCAACACAACGCATGTACCGAAACAAGGCGAGGCCACGCCTTTCCAATATAGGCTGGCAGCAGACAGCGCCAACGTGCAGATTAACGTGTTCGATCAGACCGGTAATACGACACGGACCATCAACGCACGGAATCAAAAAGCTGGTCCACAGACGCTCACCTGGGACGGCAAAGATGCCTTGGGCAAGCCTTTGCCCGCGGGCGATTATCACTTCCAAGTCACCGCGACAGACAAGGCTGGTAACCCTGTCGCGGTAGAGGAGTTACTGCAAGGCACTGTCGAAGGCGTGACGTACGATGGCAATCATCCGTACTTAATCGTGGGCGGGAACCGGGTCGAACTCAGTGCGCTCACAGACATCAAGCCAACTCAGTAGGACAACCTGCATATCTCAGCAAGGGGAGGATATGGGTCTCAACAATGCACTCTACACTGGCGTAAGTGGTTTGAACGCGTATGGGAACGCCATCTCTGTCATCGGCAACAACATCGCTAACGTCAATACCATCGGCTTTAAGGAGAGCCGTGGCAATTTCTCCGACATTTTGAGTCAGAGCATTGGCACAGGAGGCACGCTGCAGATGGGCCGTGGTGTGTTGGTCTCCAACGTGTCACCGGTGTTCACCCAGGGAGCATTCCAATCAACGTCGTTGCCCGGGGATCTGGCCATTGACGGAGATGGGTTCTTTATTGTCAAAGACCCCAAGACAAATGCCCTGCTGTATACGCGTAATGGTAACTTCGCTCTCAATCGTGATGGCAAACTGGCAAACCCGGAAGGACTGATCGCCCAGGGTTTTGATGTCGATAGTGCTGGCAACGCCTTGCCGCTCGTCGAAGACATCAACATCTCCGGACAGTCGTTTCCTCCCAAGCAGTCTGCCAACGCCACGGTCCAGGTTAACCTTGACTCGACATCCCCTCTGATTACTGATCCTACTACGGGGACTATCGCGGCCTTTGATCCAACTGATCCTGTCAAAACTTCGCAATTTTCTACCGCCCTCACGGTCTATGATTCGCTTGGCACAGGCCACACCATCGATATCTATTTTCAGAAGACGGCGGACAATAACTGGAACTGGTTTGTGGGCACACGTGCCAACGAGCTTGCTAATCAGACCGGTACTTCTCTCGTCGTTGTGGGGTCAGGTACGTTGACATTTACCAACGACGGGGCTCTGGGCACGGTCAACACTACCTTTCCGAATCCGGCGCCAGGAGCAACAGCCACGTTTAACTTTGCGGGCGGGGCGCAGCCCGGGCAAACTGTGAACTTCAACTTCGGCAGTCCTGGCTTCGATGGCACCACCCAGTTTGCCGCCCCTTCGTCAACCTTGTTGCAATCGCAAGACGGTTATGGTTCAGGTGTCTTGCAGAGCTTTGCCATTGATGAGCAAGGCAAGGTCCGCGGGCTGTTTTCGAATGGCCAGGCCGTGGATCTGAAACGCGTGGCGCTGGCCAAATTCCCCAGTACAGCTGGTCTCAAGCCTGTGGGGAAGAATCTCTTCAGTGAAACAATTCTCTCTGGCCAGCCCATTGTGGCCAGCCCTGGCCACAGCGGCACGGGGTCCTTGCAGTCGGGAGCCCTGGAGATCTCTAACGTCGATCTCTCCAGCCAATTTGTTGAGCTGATCCGGGCGCAACAGGCGTTCCAGGCAAACGCCCGCGTCATCACTACGGGTGATCAGTTACTCGCAGAAACCGTCAATCTCAAACGCTAGTACAACGTCAACATGCTGTGAGCTGGTTTGCGGCGTCACAGGCCTTTGCTCCCTCTCCCCACGGAGAGGGCAGGGGTGTGTGGGAGAGGGAGCATGAGGGGTTGCTATGGCTGAAAATGCTGCTCCAGGGGTGGAAGAGCAGCCACGGCGCAAGAAGCGCTCGTTGCTGAAACTCCTACTCCTGGCACTGAATGTGTCGCTGTTTCTCGCTGGTGCGGGCTCCCTGGCGTGGACCAAATTCGGTCCGAAGCCTGTGACGACTGCAGTTGCCCAGGGGCCAGACCAGCATGAGGACCAGAAAGGTACGGCGGCGTTCGAGCCGGCTGCGCATGGGCATGCAGTCCCCGCCAGGGCATCAACCGCGGTCAAAGCCGCCGGCAGCCATGGTGGCGGCGCTGCTCCCACACTTGTGCCTCTCGCACCGTTCATTGTCAACTTGAGCGGGGACCAGGGGCAGCGCTATCTGCGCCTGGTGGCGCAGGTCGAGGTCCGCGGGGAGCTGGCGAAGGACGCACTCGAAAAACATCTGCCTGAAGTGCGGAATCACTTGATTTTTTTGCTGAGCAGCAAAACCTTTGCCGACATCGGTAGCACACAGGGGAAGTACGAGTTACAAGCCGATATCACCAAAAATATCAACGAAACGCTCGATGGGCCGTTCATCAAGAAAACGTATTTCACCGAATTTATTGTGCAATAGGGACTAGCCTGGCATGAACCAATTCTTGAGCCAAGAAGAGGTTGATGCGCTGCTGCGCGGTATCACGGAAGGGGAGGTGGTCACTGAGCAGAGTGCAGTAGAGGATAATGACAGCATCCACCCCTACGACCTGACGAATCAGGAACGCATTATTCGGGGTCGTATGCCGACCCTCGAAATCATCAATCAGAAGTTCGCACGGCTCTTACGTGCCACCTTGTCGGGCAACCTGCGACGGGTCATCGATGTCGGGGCGCAGAACGTCGAAATGGTCAAATTCGGAGAATTTCTGAAAACGCTGCCGGTCCCGACAAGCATGCATATCATTCGTATGAATCCTTTGCGTGGCGGGGCCCTCCTGGTCATCGAAAGCAAACTGGTCTTTGCCCTCATCGACAGCTTTTTCGGTGGACCGGGCAATGCGCAGGTGAAAATCGAGGGGAGAGACTTTACGCCTATCGAGACTCACATGATCCAGCGCGTTGCCAGCCTCATCTTTGCGGATATGGAGAAAGCCTGGGAGTCCGTCGAACCGATCACCGTTGAATTGGAACGTTCGGAGGTGAACCCGCAATTCGTTGGCATCGTACCGCCGAGCGACGTCGTCGTCATTACGCCCTTTGAAGTGGAGATGGACGAAGCACACGGGCGGATTACCTTATGCCTGCCGTACTCGACGATCGAGCCGATCCGCTCCAAGCTCTATGCCGGCTTCCAGACAGAGCGTCTTGAAATCGATCAGAGCTGGCTGCGACGTATTATACAACAGCTCCAGAACCTGGCAGTGGAAATGCGTGTCGAGTTCGGTACTGCCGAGATCCATTTGCGCTCTCTGCTCGGCCTACAAGTCGGCGATATCATTCGTCTAGAACAAGATTGCGACCAGCCCTTGGTCGTACGGGTTGAAGGTGTACCCAAGTTCACCGGCTTCGCGCGGGTAGTGAAGCAGAAAAAAGCGGTGGAAATCGTCGCGCGCCTGCACTCCCAGACAGAGGAGGAGATCAATGAGTGAGCCTGAGATGGAACCACTGCCTCCCGATCGTGTATCTCGGCTTGATGAGCAAGAGGAAGAAAGCTCTTGGACAGATGCGATGGAAGATTTGGAACGTCAGAAACAGATGATTCAGGAGCAGGCGACAGCCCAGACGCGTCCGACAGCGCCCGAGTCGAGTGCGTTTAAACCTTCTCCGAGCCCTGCCCCTGAGCTCCCGAACCTGCAGTTCATCCTCGATATTCCCCTGCAGGTCACTGTCGAACTCGGACGTAAACGTCTTTTGGTCCATGATTTGTTGCAGTTAAGTCAGGGGTCGGTGATCGAACTGACCAAACAGATTGGCGAGCCCTTTGAAGTCTTGATCAATCAGAAACTCATTGCGCGCGGTGAGATTGTGGTCATCAACGACAAGTTCGGTGTGCGCATCACGGACATCATCAGCCCCCTGGAGCGGGTACAGCAACTCCAGTAGCGGCAGGGGAGGGGATAATGGGGCGAGGGAGCGAGGGTGCGAGGGTGCGCCTAGGGCGAGGGGTGGTGGTAGGAGCTTGTCTGCTACGTCTGCTCGTCGTAGGGGGGGCGACCGTAAGCCATGCTGCAGGACCGGCGGACCCAACACCGGCGGGACACAGTATGCCGCAGCCGCCAAACGGGGAACGCTTCCTGCAGAACGTTATCAGCCAATCCCTTGGACAGGGGAGCCCGGCTCCTGTGGCACCGACTGCACCACCGCCTCCTGGTCCACAGTCCTCGGCTCCCAGTCCTCAGCCGGTTCAAGCAACTGGGGACCTCACAGCGGCGACGCTGAAAATGGTCCTGGCTCTTGGGGGCATGCTCGGTCTCCTGGTACTCGGTGGGTATATGATTCGGCGTTTCTGGCTCGATCAAACCTTTCTTGGCAAACGCACCCCCATGATGCGTGTGCTTGCCAGAGTCAACATCACCCCAAAGGCCGGGGTGGCGCTCCTTGAAGTCCCAGGAAAAGTGCTGGTCATCGGCCTGACTGGCAGCACCATGGTAGCCCTCGGTGAGCTGCCTACTGCCATTCTCCCACCCCGCGAACACCCCCCTGTAGAGACGCCGTCTTCCTTTGCGAGTGCTTTAGATACG
>JBMDXC010000403.1:0-3256 GCA_048594805.1 Candidatus Entotheonellaceae bacterium
TAAGACATAAACGGCTTATACACAAGACGTTGTGAACCTCCTGGTGCACCTCTCTGGTAGGCCCGTGACGAGACCATTCCAGCGCGATATCCAGTCGGCTTAATTCCGCACTGGTGGAAAGGATGTGTTGGCCAGGTTTGGGCGTTTGCGCCGGTGTGGCGCCTCGTGTTGGCTTTCGTGATTGGCAAGCGGGACCAAGCCAGTGCGGACTTGCTGCTGGCACGCGTCGCGCATGTTACGGACGATCACATCCCATTTTTTACCAGTGATCGGTTGCCCGAGTACGAGCAGGCCTTGCTGACGATGTATGGCGAATGGTACCGGCCTGAGCGGCATGGTACGCGAGGCGCCTATCCCAAGCCACGCCGCAGGCCGCTCCCAGGTCTGGTGTATGCACAGGTCGTCAAGAAACGCAGCAAAGGGCGTGTGGTGGAGGTGGGCACACGCGTGGTGTTTGGTACACAGGCTGCCGTGGCGGCGTGCTTGGCGACTTCGCCAGTCAGTCAGACGGTGAACACGAGCTTTGTCGAACGCGATAATCTCACGCAACGCCAAAGTAACCGGCGCCTGACCCGTCGCACGCATGCCTTCTCCAAGGACCTCCTGTGGTTTGAGAAGCAGTTGTGGGTGTCGCTGGCCTATTATCATCTGGTGCTTCCCCACAGGCGATTACAAGCACTCTTGCCGATGCCGGAACCCACACGAGGGGTCGGTTCGCCACGCAAGTGGCGCCCTGTGACCCCCGCAATGGCGGCAGGGATGACCGATCATGTCTGGACGACCCACGAATTGTTGTCCTACCGCGTCTCGGTAGCGTTCCTGGAGCAACTAGGCGAAATCGAGCACTTGTTTCCAAGTTGGGACGAGTTCCATCACGGGCGTTGAGGGACACTACCCGATTTTCACTTTCGCCTGGAAATTGGGGGCGTTCGTCAGATCCCGCGCGATTTCCCCTTCCATATCGCTGTAGAGGCGGGGTTGCAGCCGCGGGCGGTACTGTCCGGTATCAACGAGGATCGGCTCGCGGGCGAGAATCGCCATGGTCTGCCGAAGAGACCGCAGCATGCGGATAAAGGAGGGACCGGGGGTGACGATGCGGCTTCGAAAGACATCATCATAATAGCGTTTTTTCGCGTACTTTTTGAGGATCACCTCCTCCGCTCGGGGATCGTCCAGAAACGAAGGATGGCCAAAATAATTGGCACTTGCATCAAGTCCCGGAAACTCCTGGGGCCGGAAGATCGCATACTGCTGAAACTTGTCAAAGATTTCGGTGACGCCATCGTCTACCGCTCCGCTCAGGACTAGGAGGGCCAGCGGCTGGATAAAGAGATCCGCTTTCCCCGTGCGCATCACCTCAAAGAGGCAGTCGTTGAGCAATTGCCGGCCGCCGGTCACATGGATATTGCGCATGAGCATGCAGCCAAACTCAAAGGGGCCGTGAAACGCGCTCACGTTTCTGACCAGCGTTTCCAGGGGTTGGAGGTAATCAGCCACAAACTGCGCCACCGTGGGGTTGGTGTGCCCCCGGCGCGTCAATTGGCCAATCGGGTCGGCCGCTGGTGCACGTATAGGCTCTTCACCCACCACGTGGGGCTGCGTGGGCGTGGTGTCGTAAGAGCACGCCAGGACGCGGGCATCCTCCCCTGAAACTCTGAAACAGAAAATGTTGCCTGCAGCCAGGGCGCTGGCGCGGTTCTGCTCCAGGAGTTGGGTGGCTTTGCACAAAAAATCGGGTCATAAAAGTAACTCTGCAGTCAATCAGACCTATTCGATCTCAAAATGGGCTTGAAAAAGACCTAATAGGTCTGGTTGACCAACGAGTCATTTCTCTAACCGGACTTTTTGTGCAAAGCCGAGTTGGGTCAGGAGCTGATTGGAGGTTGTAGTACTAATACTAAATTTTCTAGCCTCAGAGATGAAGGTCGCCAGGTCGGAGCTTTGGAAGCGTTGCACTTCATCGACGTAGAGATTGAAGGGCTGTCTCCTTTCCTCAGGGGTGTCTGCGCGGGAGAACGCGGTCATGAGGAGTTTTCCTATGATCACTGTCCCTATGAGTCTTGAGGCCTCCTCGAATTGGGGCGAGAGTTTAATGAGGAGTATTTTTGAGTTATCCATGAGATACCGGAAATTGATCGTGGTTTTGGCTTGGGCCAAAATGTTGCAAATCATGGGCTCATCCAGAAACGCCGTGACGCGGTTGAGCGTTGATTCGGTGAAGAGACGCCGATCCCTGAAACTCATACGTTCGTACTCCTCCCAGAAGGTCAGGATAGGGGTATTGCTGACTCTGGCAAGCAT
This sequence comes from Candidatus Entotheonellaceae bacterium, assembly GCA_048594805.1. Taxonomy (GTDB): domain Bacteria; phylum Tectomicrobia; class Entotheonellia; order Entotheonellales; family Entotheonellaceae; genus SXND01. Next base: position 2,302 of record JBMDXC010000403.1, read on the forward strand.
GCGGGCGCGGACTGCTTCATGACTGTAAAGCAGGGGAATCTCGGCAAAGGTACTGCCGGGATTCGCAAACAGCGTCCTGGTGACCGCTCTGAGGTTTTGCATCAGGCGGGGCGTATCAAAGCCGCTATTGTTCCACAGCGCCTCAAAGGTGTGGGAGACAAAGGAGGCGACGGCGGCCAGAGTTTTAATAGTGCTATCCTTAGGAACTTCAAAGAGATTGAGGCCAAACGGGAATTCATAATCCTCAACGTCCAGGTACACCACGTCGTTGAGCCGGTGCCGTGGTATGGCTGACAGAACTGCGTGCGTTAAATCGCCGTGTGGTTCTATCAGATATATTCCTAACCCTTGCCGGATATCCGACAGGATCATCTGTAACAGGAGATTCGTCTTTCCAGTACCGTTAGCACCGATGAGGTAGACTCCCTGCTGTTTGGCTTTTTGGGTAATCGAGATATCCCGGCCTGTCACTGTATCCGTGCCGATGACGGTGGTCATGTCCGCGAGATTTCGTGGTCTTGCGGGCCGCTTCGTGCCGGCTGTTGGTTGAGCACGGGCATGGTCATTGGTGGTTGCTGGCAGCGACACAACCGGCTGGGGATGTGTCGCAGGGATGCTGTCAGAAAGTGCGCTGGTGAGGATCTGTTTGACCTCGGCTTGGATAGGCAGCGGCAGGTATGTGAGGGGCGTATGGGGATAGGCCGTTCTGAGGGCAATGAGCCATTCCAGGAGGGGTCGCGGCAGGTGGGTGAACAATCGTTCAACCCATTTTTCAATGATGCGTCTGGCATCTTGAAGTAGCGTCAGCATACCCATGGCATTTGCTCCTTCCGGGGGCGGGAGTGGGGGAGGTATCCGGTACGAAGAGGCAGAGGGGGTGGTAGCTTGGGGAAAGGGGCAGGGTTCATACCCTGCCCTCGCTTTGCGTCACTGCTTGCGGTGCGCCGCACAGCTG
>JBMDXC010000404.1:0-4780 GCA_048594805.1 Candidatus Entotheonellaceae bacterium
ATCTCGACACGCTCTGCATAGCCCGATAGCGCTTTTCCCTCTGTGCTGCCCTCTTCAGGGCTGTCGCCCGGGGTGTAACTGGTTCCTGGTTTTGCAAAATAAAACGTTCAGATCCGTGGAGAAGGTTCGCGGATACAACACACAAAGATATCGATATGCGAGCGATTACCATCACGACCATGCAAACGATTGCCGAGATCATGCGTACCCAGGGCATTATAACCCCCGTCAATTGGGTGGCGGCCGTGCATGACGACCACACGGACAACAACCACGTGCACGCCTTAGCCTCCATCCAGGGGCGCCTGGACAAGCCAGACTTAGATCGCATCAGAGAGGCAACCACGAACGTCTGTCTTAGGGAGCGCCGGGAACGAGATTGGGTGCTGGAGCGCCACGCGCGGCAGCGGGAGCAAGAGGCATGGGAACTTGAACCACAATTGCAGGAGGATCTATGGGCGCTCTAGCCTCTCTCCTCCGGCAGCTGTCCGCAGCCCTCAGCTGGGTCAACGCGCAACTGCCGAAACAGCCGCAGCTGTATGCAGACCGGTTTGCCGATCCGCACGAGGTCGACCCGCTGGTGAACCAGCATTGGCAGGCCGATCCGGGGCTACTCGTGGGCGTCTCGTCCTTCAACCACGTGCTCTCGGTCAGGCGACGCACGAAGCGCCGGGAGCTTGGCAATGTCTTGGTTGACGCCTTAACGCGCGGTGGGAAAGGCTTACTGGCGATTTCGCAATTATTAACGTGGCCGCATTCCGTGGTGGTGCTGGACATCAAAGGGGAGCTGTACGAGGCGACGGCGGGGTACCGGAAAACCTTAGGCCCGGTGTATGTGCTTGATCCTGAAGGTGTCGGCCACCAGTTTGACCCCCTGCAGGGACGGACAACCGAGCGGCAGCTCTATGCTGCTGCCAAATACCTGCTGTATGAGGCAGGGGAGCGGGACCCGATTTTTATCCAGCGGGGCATCAAGATGGTGACCCAACTGTTCCTCGCGGCGCGGGAAGAGAACCGCCAGGCGGGGTTTGAGAAGTACCGCCTCCTGCCCTATGCCGGACAACTCATGAATCTGCCGATCAATCAGGTGGCAGCGCATTTGCGCTCAGTCAACCACTTGCTAGTAACCAAATTTCTCTCCGCGGTCTTTGATCCGGAGAAAGACTATGATGAGAAAAGGTTTCTCACCTCCTCCTGGGAGACGGCGACCGCGCGGCTCTATCCCATCCTCTCAGACGAGTTGCTGCGCTGTTTTGACGGATCGGACTTTACGGCCAGCGATCTCCTGCTCTCTCCCACACCCGTGACGGTCTACCTGCGGCTGCCGGAGGCGGATCTGGAAGCGCTCGCGCCCGTGGTGCGCCTCATCACCCAAACCATCATTCATCATGCGATCACGACCTATGATAAACGCAAGGGCGAGGGCTGCTATCCCATGCTTCTGCTCCTGGATGAGGCCGGACGGGTGAAAATCCCATACCTCTACGACTACGCAACCACTGTTGTTGGCAGGCAGATCAGCCTGTGGGTGGCCATCCAATCCATCAAGCAGCTTGAGGTGTACGGTGAGGCCAACGCTGAGACGCTTCTTGATAATATGGACACCCAACTGTTCTACCGGCAACGCAGCACCACCGCCAGGTACCTGGAGAAGGAATTAGGCCGCAGATCCGCCTACTCCCGCTCGCAAAGTATGCGGGAGGGGGGAGGGGAGACCCATGGGATGGCAGAGCAGGGAGTGCCCCTGATGACCGCCAACCAGATCAAACAGATGGAGGACGAGGATATCATTGTCTTTCACCACAATTTGCCGCCCTTCCGCGCCCGGCGTATGAACTGGCTGGAGCACCCTATTCTCCGGCAGCGGCGCGCCATGCCGCCACCGAAACTCTCTGGCCTGCCGGCACTCACTCCGATCGAACTTCGTTCTCCGCTTACCCCTGCCGATGATAACGATCAGCTGATGAATCCTGGAGACTTTGAATAGTCCAGGCAATCTGCGAGAATAGGGGAAGCATGGCAGTGTCACTCATCACCATTGAAAAGCGCTACGGCACGACGAGGATGGCAATCTTCTCGGTGCCGCTGGGAGACCGGGAGCCGGTCTTCATGAGCGTTGCCGAGACCCCGTATGAAAATGAGCAGCGGGGCGTCGTCATTGTCGAGGCCAGGAAATTCCTTGCCCTGTGGCGGGCTGATCCTTCCAGCCTGCATCGGGAGATAGCGCGGGGGAATCCAGACACCTGGCGTACCGACAGGAAATTCAACGATGCGGCGAAGGGCTTTTCAGAGGGCTTGACCAACCCCGTGCCACTGGCGCGGGTGGGGTACTCTGATAGAGAACACACGTCTGTGTCCTACAAGTTTTTGTGGTTTGGCCGGCAAGAGCACACACGGCAAGTGCGCTACATCTCATTTATCAATGGGGTAACCCGCATGATTTGGCTCTTGTCCCACGGCTGTGAAGCCTTTCCCGTTGAATGCCCGATGCCCGATGCCCTTTCCCTGCATCGCGCCGCATCAGTCGCGGGGACACGGGTCTTTACCGTGCGCGATGTGCAACAGGGCCTCATCCCGGTGAACCACCCACCCCCGTATCATTAAACGCTCTTTTGCCTTTCCCCATTATCCGGGGTGACCCCAATGAACTTCTTCCTAGGCCCTTCAAAAGCCCTGCAATCGTTTTTCTGAGCAAAACCAGAGATCTTTATCTCTCCATATCCTTCAGCCGCTCAGAGGCCATTTGGCGGCCTTTGCGAGCCCTTCTGACGGACACCTCCCTCAGTCGTGTGTCTTATGCCGTGTGGATCATACTCAGAGGTTGCCCACTGGATGTTATCTCTCGTTTTCCCAAAGAGACGTGCGGCCACACACCCCTGTTAGAATTGCGTGGTTCCTGGGGGAGGAAGCCTGCGTAACGATGCAATCATGCGCGTCACGAAGCCCGGTCGTGTACGTCCTTCCCCTAACAAGCGCTGTTGCGCTTCCTGTTGCGCGCGGAGGAGCGCGAGAAGCTCTGCCTCACGCTCTGAAAGCGTTACCTCTCTTAGTCTGGCAGCTGCCAACTCCCGCTCAAGTGTCGCGACAAGACGTTCAAGATACAGGATGGCCGGCGCGTCCTCTGCCTGTATCGAAGGCGTTGCATCGTGTAGCGGCGAGTCGCCTTGCAACGTCTCATCGGGCGTTTCGTGCTGGAGCGCAAATCCGGCTCGAAGGAGCTCGGCAGTGTCAATCGTGCCGTCCGGCTCGCGGGTTATGCGTCCTTCCGCACTGGTGGAAAGGATGTGTTGGCCAGGTTTGGAGCGTACACCGTCAATGAGTAGAGCCTGTTGTATTCGTTCCCAGTGTAGAGATATACGACTTCTTTGGTGCGCGTCTTGCCTGCCGGCGGCTACTCTGCTCTCGTCGCGTGCAAGCCCGCTCCTTCCGCAGAGTCAGTAGTGAGGAAACCTATGGATTTTTTTCTGATGCACGAAGAGGCAACTGCGTGTAGGATGTCAAGCGTTTTTATGAGGAATCCGGGTCACGGGCTGATCCGGAAAGACAAACGCCCCGGAGAGCGAAACTTTTGCGGGTTTCTCTCCAGGGCGCCACCTACCATCAGGATGCAAGGAGACGCACTGCATCGTGAGTGGATACGGGATTCTAGCATATCTCGTGAGTCTCATGCCACCCAAGACAGCTGCCTTCCTCTTCCTGATGGTTTGACAACAGGGAGAGCAGATCTCATGGCAACCATCGCCCACATCAACACCATTCCCCACACCCGCATTGACAACAACATCATTGCCAATATGGCCGACATCGGCGTCTACTGCTATGCCGTCTATTCCGCTATTAAAATGCACCTGAACCAGGCGACCGGCGCCTGTTTCCCCTCCTACGCGACCATTGCCCGGATCACGGGCATTCATAGAAGTACGGTGATTGCGTGCGTCAAAAAATTACAGGCGCTCAAGATGCTCTCCCCACACTGGCGCTTCAAGGACGACGGGTCACACGCCTCCAATCAATACGATTTTCAAGCTGCCGGCAAAGCGGGAGCACCAACGCAAGGCACGGAACATGCCGTGCCTTCACAACATCCAGGGACTGAAGTCGCAGCCCCTGCACAAAAGACTGCAGGGGGAGTCCCAACAGGACAAGGTAGTCGGCCAGAACGACCACCTGTAGTCGGTGAGGACGACCACCCTAGTCGGCCAGAGCGACTCGAACAATCCGAAGGGAACAAAAAAATTCGAACAATTGAAGACATTGATCTTATGCCAACAATGCCCACGGCAAAACAGCAAACCTGCTCCCACCCTGTAACCGAGATCGTGTTTCTCAGAGATGATGTGACGGTCTGTAACCACTGCTATAGCCTCCTTGATGAACGTTTTAGACCGCACGAGGAGACAACACCACCTGCGATTGTGGCAGCCTGAGAGTGAGCTTGGCCGGAGTGTGACCCCGATCGTATCGGGGGAACCGGAGGCCAGGCAGCCCCCGGCAGGGAGGCATCCTGCACCTGTTGCGCAACCCCTGCGAGGCAACAGGCAGTTATCCCTGCCTTTTTCCGCGTCCAAAGGGGCGCCAAGTGGCGGGTGAGGGGAAGACAAAGAGCGCGCAGCTGGCGTGTTCACCACGCCTGTTATCCGCCTCTTATCCGCTGTTTGTGCGCAGGTCGTGACCATTGGTAAGGGAACACAACGGAGCGTTTTACAGGGATGAGAGGTGTTGTGTTCCCTATAGATACACGCTCAGGCTTTCGTGTCCTTTCTCGGGGGGGGAGTCGGGC
>JBMDXC010000405.1:0-10377 GCA_048594805.1 Candidatus Entotheonellaceae bacterium
TGACATAATCCACGAACAGTGCCTGAGCGGGAATCGGGGCGGTGGGCTGCAAGGTAATGCTATGGCCCTTCAGACCCCATACGGGAGGGAGCGGCAGCCAGGCGGCGGCACGCCCTGACCATGGGCCCATGGCAATCACTACAGTATCAGTGGGGAGGAGTTGCCCGTCGACTCGCACGCCACGTACCTGCCCCCGGGACACCTCCAGGCCGTCCACACAGCCCATCTGTAGCTGGGCAACCACGCTCCAGGGCCGCCTGCAGCAAGGCGTGCGTAAACCTGGCTGGATGCACCTGGGCGGTGGTGGCGGGTGTCCCTAAGACGGCATAGGGGATGCCCTGGCTATCTAACCATGCTAACTCCTCAGGCACCTTGTGAGAGCCTGTGATGTCGTGCGCACCCGCAGCAACGGCCAGGGTGGTCAGCCGTCTATAGCCGTAGTCTGCGCCCAGCGCCTGCGCCAGGTCAGCGTGCAATTGAAAACTCTTGCGGGCGAGGGGAGCAAGGGGTAAGCTATCGCACCAGTCTAGCGCCAGAAACCCGCCGGCCTTGCCAGAGGCGGCGCAGGCGACGCCACAGCGTTCGATGACGGTCGCAGCCACGCCGCGCCGCGCGAGATAGTACGCGACCGCGGCACCGATCACGCCGGCACCACAGATCGCCACGCCAGCACGTGCCTGATGTGGCATAAGTATCTCCTACGCTTACACAGCGGTCAGTAAAAAGACTCCCGACACGATGAGCACAGTCCCCAGCACAACACGCCAGGTCAACGGCTCAACGCCTTTGAGAAAGACAAAGGCCAGCACCAGGACGAACAGCGGTGCTGTGCCATTTAAGGGTGTGACGACGCTCACAAGCCCCAGGCTCAGGGCAATCAGATTGAGGAGAACGCCAACATTCTCTCCCAGGCCGGCAACCACAAAATACCGCAGGCTTTTGCCATCGCACACCACGGTTCTAAACTGACCGGACACCATGAGGTAGGCGGTGTAGGCGATGAACGCTGCGGTAACATTGATGGCATACCCGAACACAGGGGGCGCGTGACTGAGGCCAAGCTTGCGAATGATGGCCACAGAACCGAAGCAACAGGCGGAGAGAAAGGGGTAGAAGAGGTGCACGGGGCGAAACCCCACATAGCGTCCACTCATCGACAACAGGATGGTACCCAGCACGATCACACACGTGCCCAAGAAAATGGGCAGGGTCACCCGCTCTCCCAGGAGCAGAATCGCCAGACCAGTCGAGATAAAGGGATTGAGGTTGTTGATCGCAGCCGCCACGGGAGCACCGACTTTCTCGATACCCTTGAACCGGAAAAAGCGGCCGGCAACGGTGCCCAGCAGCCCTGAACCGATGAAGAACGGTAACGCCTTGGCATGCATGGCAGACGCTGGGACCGTGAACCATGTGGCAATCCAGACACAGATGACACCCACCGTCAGGTTGATCCAGAACCCCGAGTAGGTATTGGAATAGCGCAGGCCCTGTCGGAACGCAATGGTAGCAATAGCGGAGCACAGTGCCCCCGTCAGCGCCAGCGCATGGGCGGTAAAGGCCATGGTCGAGAGCACGCCTCCCCCTGTCCTAAAACAGAGCAATGGGGTTGGCCGGTGAGCCGGTGCCGCCAATCACTTTGAGCGGCGCAATGGTGAGCATAAACTCATACCGTCCCTCTTGCGCACACACCTCCGCCAGCGGCTGCAACAGCGCGTTGTCCAGCAGCGCAATGCCATAGGCAAAAATGGCACCATGCACGGACCACGGAATGTCGTAGCCGTTGGGCATGCAGTCCATCATATCCCAGACGAGGACCGCGATGTCATGGTCGCGCAGAAAGGGAAGACAGGAGGCGTGCAGCCCGGGCCGCTCCGGATTCGGGGTGCCGAAGGGCACGCCGTAATACCTGTCTGGATAGTCCGCCTGCAATGCCTCGCGACCACTGTACACCACGAGCGCATCACCTGGCTCCAGGGCCACGCCCTGGGCTGTCGCGATGTCTTCTAATTCCCAGCCATGCACGGGTTTATCAAGAGTCACGTAGGGCTCGCCGCGGTATTTCGGGACATCGAGCAACACACCACGGGTAATGAGCCCGGTGCTCCAGTGATCCACACTCCCAAAAGTGGCTCCATCAAAAGTAATTTCCTTGTCTGGGTCGCGGCCGTTCCACATGCCCTGGTCATCCCACGTGTGACACAGCGCATCGAGATGCGTCGAGGCTATACCGTGGTAATAAATGCCAACGTAGTCCGCCGAGAAGCCACCGCTGCCGCGCGGGACGATCTTCATCCAGTGGTGCGCTGGATAGGTATTGCCCGGGCCGGGCAGTTTGGGAAAGTCACGGCTGAGAGAGACGCTATGGCCCGTGCGCACCAGCGAGGCCGCCTTGACGCGCTTGGCCGGGGTAATCAGGTTAATGGCGCCGATCTGGTCGTCCTGGCCCCAACGCCCCCAATTGCGCCGCTGATGCAGATAAGAGAGCACTTCTTCACGTGTAGGTATGCGCCGTTCTGCCATGGTGTTCTCCTCGTTAAACTCTACGTGCTCGTCGCTTGTACACAGGCTAAAACCCTCGACCCTGTGATAGAATCTTCTCCCGCCCTTACACTCCACGCTTCGCCCCCCACAGCAGAATATGGAGCCGCGGCGAGTAACCGTAGCCGCGGCTTTTGCAGGCCTCGACCAGCCAGAGAGATTTGCTGAGCACTTCGTCCGCTGTGATGGCCTGCGGCATGAGGAGCACCCGTTCAGGGGCAAGGGCGAGCGTTGTTACCAGGGTATCAACCTCAGCCACGTCGGCTGGCTGGTCCACGACAAATTTAAAGTAGGCTCTGCCGGTATTGCGGAGGAAATGCAAGATTGGGAGATTAATACGCCGTTCGTAGGGCACACCGGAGTGCGCGAGTTTGGGAGAGACGTTGAGCTGATGCGCCAGAGTGGCACACTGGACTCTGGTGAGTGGGGCAAAGCCGGCCGTTTCGATCTCAATGGTAAAACCTGCTTGCCGTAGGGCGTGTAACAGCGACGCAATATCCTGCTCAAAAGGTTCGCCACCAGTGACGACTACACGGCGTGCTGGGAACCCCTTGACTGTGTCCAGAATACGCTGCTCCTCCCAGAGATGGCCGCTACGCCAAGTGTACTTGGTATCGCACCACTGACACCCCAGGGTACATCCTCCTAAGCGGATAAACGCTGCGGCCCGGCCACAACTGACCCCCTCACCCTGAATGGAGTAAAAAATTTCTGAGACGTGTAAAGTCTGCACTGCTAACTTTCTACCTGGACCAGGAGTTGATCGATAGACAAGGGGCGGCCCGCTGCATCGGTTCCCGAGATGAGACCCATGCCCGCGTCCCCAGCCATGCCCACCATCGCCAGCGCCGATTTCCCAATGCCCTCGAACATACGCACCATGACGCACTGCACACGCGCCGGCATGCGCTGGTATATCGCCGCAGCAAGGATGGCCGAGAGGTTCTCAACGGTCGCATCATTGTCAATGATGGCCACTTCGCTAGCCGGCAGGCATAAACAGTGTGGCCCAGCCGCTGTGTCAAAGGCAATGGTGAGGAGCCCCTGGGCATCGGGTGGTCCGAGCACTGTGGCGCGTGGGGCAATCACCTTGTGGTCGAAGAGTGCCAGGGTCTCCTTGACGAGCTGCTTGGCTTCCCCAAAATCAATAACAAACCCCTGGGCATCAGGCTCACCACGCAACATTACGGTCACGACAGAACTGTGGCCATGGAGACTCCGGCATTGGGAGGCATGCCAGGGCAAAAAATGGCAGTAGTCAAAATTGAAACGGTCATCCTCAAGAATTAACCACGTTGCCATGGATCGTGCTCCCTATGCTGCTGAGTCCCTGGCGAGACGCCCTCACTCCTAGCAAGATACGTCCGAGGGCCATGGCGGATCAACCCTTTTCTCAGGCTCCCACTCCCCATAGTACTGACGTGCACCGTACATCAGGGAGGTAAAGGAAACTTTACCTTCCTAGAATGATCTGTTAGAGTAGCCCTTTGTGCCCCGTAATGACTCTGTCTACAGGAGGAAGCCATGGCTACAATCACCCTGTCTCCGACTCTTCCCTCGGTGCTGGAGCACGTCAGTCCGGCCAGCCAGGGGATTGACGAAACCTGTCTTGCCCGTCTCTATGCCCGTATTGAAGCCCATATCACTGCTGGCTGGTATCCGGGCGCGGCCATTGCCATGGCACGCCATGGGAAATTAGTGGCCACACGTAGCTTCGGCGTGGCGCGCCTGGCGACCGCCAGCACTCCGGCAATGCCGGCGACGGAGCAGACCATGTGGCTGCTCTACTCGCAAACGAAACCGGTCACATCGTGTGCCATCTGGACTCTCGTAGAACGCGGGCAGTTGCGCTTTCATGACGCGATTGCCGATTACATTCCGGAGTTCGCCAAACATGGCAAGGGACAAGTGACCCTGGCCCAGGTGTTGTCGCATCAGGGCGGCTTTCCCAATGCCAACGTGACTCCTGTGGCATGGGAAGACCACAACCAGCTCCGTCAGGAGGTCTGTGACTTCACCCTGGAATGGGAGCCGGGAGCAAGGGTCATGTATCACAGCGCGGCGGCCCATTGGGTGCAGGCGGTCCTGATCGAGGCCATTACCGGGCAGGACTATCGTCAGTATATCCGTGATAACGTCACGCAGCCACTCGGACTCGACGGCTTGTGGGTTGGGGTGCCTGATACCCTGCATGACCGTCTGGTCGGCGCCTACGAGCGCACGGAGAGTGGTGAGCATGTAGCCCTCGCCGAGCGCAATACCCCGGCCTTCTGGCGTGCCGGTGTGCCCGGCGGTGGTGGATACGCTACGGCGGCTGATCTGACGACATTCTATCAGATGCTCCTCAACCTCGGCGCGCTTAAGGGCATGCGCTTGCTCAGCCCACGCACGGTGCAATATGTGACGCGCAACCACACTGGCGCGCGCCTCGACGAGCGGTTTGGGATGCCGATGCACCGTGGCCTGGGCGTACACGTACGCGGCACCACCCCGATGATTCGCGGCCTCGGCAGTACCGCCTCGCCCAGTACCTTTGGCCACGGTGGCGCAGGGACCTCATACTCCTGGGCTGACCCCGAGACCGGCGTCTCTTTTACCTATCTGTCCAATTCGCAGATGGCCGAACCCTACCACAGCCGCCGTCTGGACGAGATTATGACGGTGGCACATGCCGCCGTGGTGGAACTCTAGCCGGACGCCCAAGCAATGCCTTCGCTCCCTCTCCCAAAGGGAGCGAATGGCTCCTGCAAAGCGACATTCCCGTCAATACGCTACGTTTTTTGTTCTTCAAAAGACAAATTTGTACTGTTCCTGTGACCTGAAGATTAGGTGTAACCAATATACAATGCTCTGATTCTATGGGCATTAGGCGACATGCTTCCCCTGGCATAACAATTGCTCATGCTATACAAATCCAGAAGTCCAGAGAGGTTGTTCACACACGCACCGGAGACCGTTATGAACGGAATCGTGCTGGAGTGGACATGACGCCCCGTGATGGCCGTGTCGGGACGGACGAACCTGTCTTAACAAGGAGGACCCTGATGACGATGACGGGAAGTTGGAGTCGCTGGTGTGCAGTGGGCCTTGTCGCTTGTACGATCGCCGTCGGGGCGCCGCCATGGGTCAGCGCCCAACAGCCGGAAGACAAACTTGAGGAAAAAAGGCCGAATACGGGACGCCTCGCGCTCAGTTTTGGCGTCGATTGGGCCTCGGCGTACTACTTCCGGGGTATTGCCCAGGAACAGAGTGGGGCGAACTTCCAGCCAGCTGGTGCGCTGTCGTTCAAGCTCATCGAAAACGCCGGACCGCTCACCGCGCTGACCGCGACGCCTGCCATCTGGAACAACTGGCACGCCGGCGGCGGCACCCTCGTCGACCCCGTTGATCCCCAATTCTGGTACGAGGCGGACCTCATCTTTACACTGGGGGCCACGCTGTGGGAGAACGTCACCCTCGGGCTCACCTACACGGCGTACACCAGCCCGAACGATTCTTTCGGGACCGTCCAGGAATTAGCGTTCGGCGTGAGCCTGAACGATAGCAAGTGGCTGGGGGCGTTCGCCCTGAACCCGAGCCTGCTCGTGGCCGGGGAAGTCAGCGGCCAGGCGGATGCCGGGAGCGCCCGCGGGGTGTACCTGCAACTCGGCATCAATCCCGGGTACACCGTGGCGCCAAAGAGCGACTACCCCCTGACGATCAGCCTCCCGGTCACGCTGGGGCTCAGCGGGAGCGACTACTACGAGTTCGGGACGACCAAGAACCCCGCCTTTGGCTATGTCCAGTTCGGGCCGGTCTTCTCCGTGGCCCTAGGCTTTGTCCCGAAGAGCTTTGGCACCTGGACGGTCAAGGGTGCAGCCGAGTTCGTGTTCCTGGGCGACACGCTGAAGCCACTGAACGACAACGACGTGTTCAAACCGATCGGCCGGATCGGTATCGCCGCGGTGTACTGAGAGGAAGAGTGCTTACAGGGGCAGCCTGCTGGCCGTGACAGTCATGTGCTCAAGCCCGACCATGACGCCCCGCTCTCGCATGAGGGTGTCTCTTCCTCCCCTGGGCTGCGAGAGGGGGGCACATCAACACCTGTACACGACCTTCGTCGTGTGTTGCTCTCACATGCGCTTATCCCGGTCAGGGAGGATGATATCCGCACCATCGCGATGCACGAGCACGGGCACGACCGTCTTGGAGAGATGCTCAATGCCAGCAAAACCTCCTAACATCGGATGATCCCACCGCAAGCCAAAGTAGCGATGGGCTGGGACCGACATCTTCAACTGAAAGACAAACGCCCGGACCCAGAGCTTGCGCCACCATGGCAGCTCCGGATCCACCAGGATTTCTTCTTCACCGATCTCAATGTTGGCCAGCGACAGATCGAGGTGCTGGAGCTCCGGATGGGCATTGGCTTCTTGCAAAATGCTGGGCACATCCGGTCTTTGCATAAACCCGAAATGGGCCACAATCGTCCAGACATTGGCTCCCAAGTACTGGATATCATACTGCTGGTCCCGCTCAACGACCGGGCGACGTTGCTGATCAATGGTGAGCAGGAGGAGATTTTTGGCCACAGTGCCATGCCGCTTCAGATAGGCGCGCAGGACTACCGGGACCCCGTCGGTCTCTTTCGTGACGGGACGTGAGGTCATGAAGACATCCGTCCGCTCCGCCTCTTTCAGGTCCCGGGTGCGCTCATGCAACACCCCGCCATGGTCAATCAAGCGCTGCTTCAAAGCGAGGAACCAGCGCATGTCTCGGATGGCTGCAAACCCGGCATACGCCTTGGCCAGCAGGGCATGCCGACCCCAGTGGTAATTGGACATGGCCACAAAGAGGCCCAGGCCAATGGCGATGGGCACGAAGCCGCCGTCCATAAATTTCAGGGTGTTGGCCAGGAGAAACATGCCCTCCAGCCCTGCGAAACCTCCGAAGAGCAGGCCGGCCCGCCACACGCTCCAGCGCCAGCGTAGGACTGCCAGTGGAATCATCGCCAGGGAGGTCGAGAGCATCACGCCGGAGACGGCCAGGCCATAAGCTGAGGCCAGATGCGAGCTGGACTGAAAGCTAAAAATCAGCACCAAACACCCGGCACAGAGCAGCCAGTTGAGCGTTCGCATATAAATCTGCCCCACGTGTTCTGTGCTCGTGTGGGTAATGTCCATCCGTCCGCCATAGCCCAGTGTTATAGCCTGCGCTGTGAGCGAGTAGGCCCCGGAGATCAGCGCCTGGCTCGCGATAATGGTCGCTATGGTCGCTAAACTCACCATCAGGACGAGCGGCCCCGTCCCAGGCACCACGGCATTGAAGGTCGCATAGAAGACATGCAACTGGTCGGGCAGAGCGCCTCCACCCTCCAGGTGCCCGAGTAGAAAGGCACCTTGCCCATAGTAGTTGAGCAGGAGGCATGGATAGGCGAGCCCCAGCCAGCCGACCTGAATGGGCAGACGACCAAAGTGCCCCATATCTGCATACATGGCTTCCCCGCCCGTGACCGCCAGCATGACAAACCCGAGGACCACCAGACTGGATCTCCAGCCCAGGCTGGTGAGAAAGGTGAGACCGTACATGGGATTGACGGCCAGGAGAATCTGCGGATGTCGCCAGACCAGGACCGCCCCAAACAGGCCGATACTGACGAGCCACAGTACCGTGCACCAGCCGAACCACAGCCCCACCCTGGCCGTCCCTGTACGTTGCACCGCAAAGAGTGCCAGGACAATAGCCGCGGCAATCCAGATGATATAGGGCTGGAACTGCTCCGTCATGTACTCCAGACCTTCGACAGCCGAGAGAATGGAGATCGCCGGCGTAATCAGCCCATCGCCATATAATAGCCCTGCCGCCAGAAGCAGTATGCCGGTCACCAGGCCCGCACCGAGATGTTTCACGCCACTGAGCAGCCCTAAGAGCGCAAACACGCCGCCCTCACCGTTATCGTCAGCATAGAGCACAAAGCCAATATATTTGATGGTAATCAACAGGAGCAGGGCCCAAAAGATGAGCGACACGGCGCCCAGGATATTGTCCCGCGTGATCGGCATCTGGCCGTATGAATGGGCCCCAAAGAAAATCTCCCGGAGGGTGTAGAGGACGGAGGTTCCAATATCCCCATAGACGACGCCGCAGGCCCGCACGACGAGCAAAGCAAAGGTAACACTCATCAATGCACGTCCGTTTGCCGTATGCTGATCAGATGTTCCACTGACCGCGGTATCAAACGACCGCATTACTCTTCCTTTCATAGCGATTCCTGCGCTGCCTCCTCACGCCATGCCGTACAAGGCAGTGCGACGCCCACGATAGACTCTGGGCATGGGCGAGAGGCTGAAATAATACTCCCTGGTAATGTGGGACACAAAAAGCCCCTGTCGTCCACTGTCCGTGCCTTCTGCTTCAGAAATCCCAGTTGGTCTGGTAAGATGTAAATTTTTTCAACCCTTCTTCCTTTTCGGGAAGTATGCCATAGTTCCCAAGCGTTGCATAGAATTTCATCTCATGGCTCCACCTTTGCCGAACGGTTTCCAGAGCCGGCGCAAGCGCCTCACGCGTGTGTCCGGGGGGCACGAACGGTGAGCCAGACCTGGAGCGCCGCCGGCAGGGTGCACAGCGAGGCCACCAGGCAGGCGGTGATCCCGACCAGTACCACGAGACCGACGGACGCCAGACCTTGATTCGTCGACAGGGCTAGCGTTCCAAAGCCCACCTGCGTAGTCACGGCGCTGAGGGTAATAGCGGTGCCCGTATCGCGGACTGCCTCATGCACATGCAGGGCCCCTTGGAGACGCAACCGATGGACAATGTAGATGCCGTAATCAATGCCGAGGCCGAGGAGCATGGGCAGGACGCCAATATTCATAAAGTTGAGTTTCCAGCCGAGGAGCGCCCACACGCCGGCCGTCCACAAGGCGCCACAGCCGACGGGCAGAAGCACCAGACTGACCCACAGGAGCGAGCGAAACTGCAGGCAGACGGTCACCACCACCCCGAGGGCTGCGACGAGCGTGATGCGGCGGAAATCGGCAGCAATCTGGACTGCAGAGGCTGAGGAGACCGTATACAACCCGGTGAGACTCCCCCGCAGCCCGCGTGCGGTCAGCTCGGCGGTGAGACGCTGGGACAGGGAGTCTCGATCGGTCTGGGTCCATAGCTCCTTGGTGGGAAACAGGAGAGCCTGCGCCACGGCGCCCCTCTCGTCGTGTGCCAGCAGCGGGCGTAGCAGTTCCCCGAAGCCCAGGGATGTGAAGGTGGCAAGGTCAAGGGGAACCTGAAGACGCAAGGCATGGGCGACCTGGTCGAGATAGCCCTGCAGTGCAGTGAGATCAAACCCCGCCTCACCCAGACTTGTCGTCACCACCTGTAGTAACGCGTCGGGATCTTTGGCGTGCAGACGCCGCAGAACCTCTGTCTGGTCGTGTGGATCAGGGTAGAAGAGACTCGGCGATGTGACGGCAGCCAGCAGGCCGTCCTCCACCAACGCCATCAGCGCCGGTTCCAGGCGCTGTATATCGTGGAGGACCTGGTCTTCAGTGGCGCCTTCCAGCATGAGCATGAGAGGTTCCTGCGATCCTCCAAAGATGGCGGCAATGCGTGCCTGCACCTGCAGGGTTGGCGATGCTTTCGCATGAATATTCCGCAGATCGGTGTCAAAGCCCGGGGGCCACCACACCAGCGCCGCGAGGGCTCCCAGACAGAGGGTAAGCGAGAGGCCAAGGACCAGGGTCGAGGCCCGCAGAGTGTGGGTGAGCAGCAGCGGCAGACCCAGTGCCCGCGGCACTGGGCGTCGCTGCGATGTGGGGAGGCACATGAGCAAGGCCGGCAGAAACGTCACACAGAGCG
>JBMDXC010000406.1:0-1893 GCA_048594805.1 Candidatus Entotheonellaceae bacterium
AAGATCTACCTATAGGGTAAGCTGTACGGCCACTGAGGTATGGACGTGGCACTGCTACCAAAAAGTGGTTTAGCTCACTAAGGACCTCTATGCACTATCGCCTTCTTGCCCTGGATGTAGATGGGACACTCCTCGACCCCTTTGGAGAACTGAGACCAACCGTCAGAGATGCCGTGATGGCCGTGCAGCAGCGCGGCCTGCAGGTGGTTTTGTGTACAGGCCGGCGCTTCCGCACGGCTCGCCCGCTGGCACAGGCGTTACAGCTCAAGGCGCCGCTGGTGGTACACAACGGTGCTCTGGTCAAAGACCTGGCTTCAGGCCAGACACTGCAGCAGTCCTATATATCAATCGACATGTACCACCAGGCCCTCACTCTCCTGCGCCGCTTGAGTACACCCCTGGTGTATATTGACGCCTTCCATGAGAACGTCGATATCCTCACCGAGTCTATGGAACGCGCCCACCCCTTTCAGCGTGAGTATCTCGCCGACCAGTTTGCCCACTGTCGTATCGTGGACGACATCGCCAGCCCTCTGTCACACGGAGTGGTTCTGATGAGTATCATGGCGGATGGTACCAGCCTGCAGGCACTCCGGCTCGTGGTGGAACAGACCTTGGGGACACGCGGACGGGTGCATCTGCTGATGAACAAAAATTACCAGGGGTATATTCTGGAGATACTCCAGGCCGGGGTGTCGAAATGGCAGGCGTTGCGGCAGCTGGCGGCGCAGCAGGGCATTGCCCCTGAAGCGATCATTGCTGTTGGGGACGACCATAACGATCTGGACATGATCCGCTATGCCGGATTGGGCATTGCTATGGGCAATGCGGTGCCTGAGGTAAAGGCGGCCGCTGATGCGGTCACTGGCAGCAATGCTGAGGACGGTCTGGTACAGGCGCTCGAGCGTTTTATTTTGCATACCTGAGATGCACGCGACAGAGGGAAGCACGGTGATTTACGGCATCGGCGTTGACCTGATCGAGATCGAGCGCATAGCCCAGGCCATTACGCGCACGGGCCAGCGCCTGATTGAGCGCTTGTACACCGAGGCTGAGCAAGCCTACTGCTGCCGGCAATATCCCCCCTATGCCTGTTATGCAGCACGCTTCGCTGCCAAGGAGGCGCTCCTCAAAGCTCTTGGCACAGGTTTGCGCCAGCGCATGCGCTGGCGCGATATCGAGGTGTGTCGCGACGATCTGGGCAAACCCAGTCTGCGTCTCTACGGCTATCTGCAGGAACGCTGTGTCACAGAAGGTATTCAGCACATCCACCTGTCGCTTGCCCACAGTGCCACCTGCGCCATAGCGCAGGTAATACTGGAGAGGTGAAACACGAAAGTGAGGGGACACATGGACGGCATCGTGAGACATCATGCTGGACGTGCATTGGTATGGCTTACGGCTCTGTTCGGGGTGCTGGCTCTGTGTTTGCTCTGTATGCCTATCGCTCACGTCTCCGCCCAGCAACCCTCGCCAGCTGGAGCAGCCCCGGCTGCGACACCCAGAGAGCCCCTATCCCTGCCACCCATGGTCGTCTCAGCAGGGCGGGTCGAACAGCGCCTGTCCGACGTGCCGACGCATACGACGGTGCTCACACGGGAGGACATCGAGCGCTCGACTGCCCAGACCGTAGACGACCTGTTACGTGAGGTCCCCGGCTTTAGTTTATTCCGACTCAGCAGTAGTTTGGTGGCAAATCCAACCACGCAAGGCGTTTCCCTGCGTGGTATTGGGCCAAGTGTCGTGAGCAGGACCCTGGTTCTGCTCGACTGCGTTCCTCTGAATGACCCCTTCGGGGGTTGGGTCTACTGGAGTAAGGTGCCCTTGGAGAACATTGAGCGCATTGAGGTCGTGCGCGGTGGTGGTTCGGCCTTGTACGGCAATTATGCTCTC
>JBMDXC010000407.1:0-3570 GCA_048594805.1 Candidatus Entotheonellaceae bacterium
GCGGGAGCGAGGAGATAAGTCGACAGAGATTATTCGAATGGGTTGTTCGACACCAAGGCTGGATCTATTGGCACGGGTCTTCAGCTTGTCGAATAAACGGCGTTATTTGCCCAAGTTCCCCACAAAAAAGCCCCAGGTCCCCGACCTAGGGCTTTGACTCCCCTCCTCTTATGCATGAGATGTGCTATTGCTAGCAGCGTGAGAAATTTTCAAACTAGATTGCATCAGCGAGCCAGGCGAGCGCGCCGGAGCCTTGGCCCATGTTGGCACTCGCAAAGGAGACCCCATACCCGCCTTGGGGAAGCGGGGAGTAGACGATCATGCCCAGCCGGCCATTGTTGTCCCACAGCTGGAAGACGTTGTTTCCCCTGGCCAGCCAGGCGAGCGCGCCGGAGCCTTGGCCCATGTTGGCACTGCCAAAGGAGACCCCATACTCGCCTTCGGAGAGTGGGGAGTAGACAATCATGCCCAGCCGACCATTATTGTCCCACGGCTGGAAGATATGACGACCATTGTATTTCCATGATTGGATGACGGTATTAACGGTATGAATGGGGGGGGGTGGCAGAGAGCGCGCGGAAAGCGTTAATTCTTCCCTTCCCAAGTTTGCCGGCATGAATCGGGTTTTGGTGGGCGTCGATGTTGTCACACGTCATCTCGATAATATGGCGGACCTGCTGATTGGTCAAAGTTCGGTTGCGCGACCAGATCAGCGCCGCTAGGCCAGCAACGTGGGGCGCTGCCATCGAGGTCCCGTCCAGAAAAGCGTATGTGTCGTCGAGATACGTCGAGTAGATGTTCTCACCCGGCGCAGAAACATCCACCTTTGTGCCATAATTGGAAAATGAAGCCTTTATATCTTGCTGATCTGTGGCTGCTACTGCAATAACCTCCGGATATACTGCAGGGTATTGTGGCGTTACATCGAGGTCCATGTCGCTATTTCCAGCCGCGAAGACGACAACCACGTTGTTGTTGACCGCGTTCATGATGGCATTATGCACGCCTGCATGGTCGCCGTTCATCTTCCAGCTGCAATTAATGACGTAGCGACGGCTCGGGTTGGCCACGGCCTGAGCCGCCACGTAGTTGATCGCGTCCGCACGGTTCTGATTCATCCCGGCCGTCAGGTTGACACGCAGGGGCATGAGACGGCATCGTGGAGCAACGCCGATGACGCCGATCGCGCTGTCTACCCCTACCGCCGTTCCGGCGACGTGGGTACCATGCCCATCGGTGTCATCGGGAGAGGGATCTGGCCCATCTGCAAAATCCCAGTCTTCCGCGCCACGTGGCAAGAAATTCGCGGTCAGATCGGGGTGGTCCAAGTCCGCGCCGGTGTCAATGACGGTGACAATGACGTCCGGGTCGCCCCTGGTAATATCCCAGGCTTCCGGAGCATCGATGTCAGCATCCGCCCTCCCAGACGTGCCGTTCACCGTTTGGCCGGTGTTGTGCAACCCCCACAACCTGGGGAAGTCCGGATCGTCAGGCATATAGGCTAGGGCGTCGTGAAAGCCTGCCTCACTCGGTTCAGCAAATACGACCTGATCTAGGGCCGAAAACTCACGGATCATCTCAAACAAGCCTTTGTCCGCCGGTACCGCCAGCGTGTAGTAGCCTGGTGTCCGCTGTTGCACGAGGATCTGGCTCCCCTTCTCCCGGACCATGCGCTCCGCCTCTTCCTTTGTGACCCCCTCACGAAACTGCACGGTGAACTCATCGGGCAGGAAGTAGCGCGTGAGACCCTCGTCGTCAACCATCACTGGAAGGATATTGGCAATGTGGGGTTGGGCAACCAGTACTCTGGTGGCTGCCTCAAGCTCCTGCCCAGGGGCGACTTGGAAGACGGCAAAACCGCGCTCTACATTCATCCCTTGGCTAATAGCAAGCGAACTAGCCCGCATAGCGGCGCTTGCCATGTCTTCAGTAGTCTGAGGCTGAAATGTGGCTATGACTTCATCTCGTTTTGGAGAAAACCGAAGCTGCTTCCTACTAAATTTGTTGGTGTACGTGTACTCGGTTTCCGGCTTTATCTTAGGTTTGTGCGTATTCATACAGCGCCCTCCCTAGTTAGTAGATTTCGGTCTGTGCGTTCCCCATAAAGAGGCTCATCTGTCCAATCCAAACGGCGGAGAAATGCAGTCTGTGTGGGGAATCATCTGGTCGGACGCCCACAACAGATATGCCTGGCCTTTCTAGTCCTTCAATAGCATGACTACGTCAGCCTAGATATCCACCCCCACTTCGGAGTCTAGGAAATAGGGCTTCAATCACCACGTCAGCCACACAGGTCACTCAGCATGCCACCAGAATCCTCGCACGTCTTTTGCCTCCGATGTTCTGGAACGCTGCCCATGCTCTCAGCATGGCTGCGCGTGACGTGTTGGGTGTGATGATACCCGCCGATGGGAGCCAGGAGGTATGCGTGAGGTCACCGAAAATCTGTGACCGTTATTACACACCACGCGCCAGCCAGTGCAGGTCTCGCACCCAGAGTCACGCCGGTGCGTAGTCAGGATGGGGACAAGATGGGGCACGCTCCTGACGGCGGGAGCGCCACCAGGATCTGATAAGGGGCATTATGTTACCAGTGCGGGGCGTGTTGGTATTGCTGCTAGATTCAGCGTGGATCAACATCATCTTGATGAAGTACTAGTCAATATATTTTTAGATCAAAGAGGAATTGTTTTGTATGTTCTCAAACTATTGGGACATTATGTTTAGTTCCAAAATACCTACTTGTTGAGATAATTCTATAAGGGTTACATGCAATTTCTCTATTAGCCCATACAAAACATTCTATTGAAGTCAAATTTTGTATCCTTTATACTCTTGCCTGCTTGTGGTGCAATACACAGGTGATCCGCTGAAGCCCTGTGCACTCCTGGTGTCTTCCGGACAGGGCTTCACGGGCGCGGGGGCGTGGTGGCGAGCTGTGTTACTCCTCTTTCCCTGGCTTGGTGTCTGCGGTCCCTTCCCTCCCCACGAACCCTGATTCTGCACGGAGTCAGGGTTCTTTCAATGGCCATACTGGCTTTTTCGGTGATTTGGAGACATTGTGGGCGCTAGACGCTTCCCGGCAGTCATGGAGCAATAATCCAAAGCTTCGCCTTATTGCTCCAAAGCTACCGGAAAGCGGTAGCACCTCTCCTGGGTGTTTAACGTTCCGGGATCTCACTCAAAAGCCCGGGCGCGTAGATAACCATCGACAGGCGCTTGCCCCCATCGGCCTGGGTCCCAAAGCTGCACACCGTGCCCCTGGCTTTGACAACCTTGCCGAGGTACTGCGCGGCAATACGGTCCGGGTGCTCGTCCATGCCCTCGCCAAACCCGGCAAAGGCGCTCTGGAAGATCACCAAGCTGAGGCCCTGCTCATGCTCTTGCAGGTAGAGCCCTTTGCCGCTCTTGTACACGCCTCCTTTCGTCACGTGCATGACGACGGGGTATAGGAAATCAAACGGCCTTTTCCACCGACCGCGTCCGCCCACCCCATGCCACTCTGCTCCCGCTGGTGCCCGCGCCTGGCGTCGGCCCGCACCACTCGCGCCGCCCACCCTGGCGAGCACC
>JBMDXC010000408.1:0-3080 GCA_048594805.1 Candidatus Entotheonellaceae bacterium
CTTGCCGGCTATGGCGCGTGGTGAACGCATCGGCACGCTGGCGCTGACGGAGGAGAGCGCCGACTTCGCCCCTGAAGCGATGGCTATGCGGGGCGATGTCGGTGGACATCTGAACGGCAGCAAGCTGTTTGTGAAAGATGCGCACGTGGCTGATCATCTGCTCGTGGTCGTGCGTGGCAATGGTGGTTTGAACCTGGTGCTCGTCGAGCGGGACCAGCCAGGCGTTACCCTATTGCCGCTCGAAGTCATGTCTGGCGAGAAACTATTTGAAGTGGTCTTGCACGATGTGCCTGTATGGGAAGACATGCTCCTCGGGCCGGCTGGCAAGGGCTGGGAGTACCTGGCGCCAGTGTTGCAGCGCGGGGCACTGGCGCGTTGTGCGGAGATGGTCGGCTGTGCCCAGCGCATTCTCGATATCTGCGTGAGTTACGCCAAAGTACGCGAGCAGTCCGGGCGGCCTATAGGGGCGTTCCAGGCCATTCAACACCACTGCGCCGACGTACTGCGAAATGTGGAAGGGTCGCGCTATATTCTGTACAAGGCAGCCTGGCGTATGCACGCCGGGCTCGAGTGTACGATCGACGTGGCGATGGCCAAAGCGTATGCGAGTGATGCCTGTCTATGGGTGGCACGCAAAGGGCACCAGATTCTGGGGGCTATCGGCTACTGCGAGGAGCACCCGCTGCATCTGTTACATAAGCGCATCCAGGCGGCCGGCCTGGATTTCGGGGATGCCGGGTCGCATCTGGAGACTGTGGCGCAGGCGATTGGCCTGGTGTAGAGGCGCGGTACGCACGTGTATCTTGACCACCACGTCCGATGGTGTGACAATGGCAGTCTCTCATGGTCCCTATCCTAGGCATTGGAGGAGCGTTCGCCATGAAATGGTGCAGATTCCAGGATGGAGATACAGCAACGTACGGTATCATTGAGGGTGACACCGTGGTTGCTGTTCAGGGTAGTCCTTTTGACGTCTGGACGAGAACTCCCAAAACATATTCCCTGGCTGCGGTCTCACTGCTGGTCCCGGTGATCCCTCCCACGTTTTACGCGGCTGGCATTAACTTCCGTGAGCACGTGACGGCCGCGGCCAAAAAGCGGGGCGAAGAGCCGAAATTCCCCCCGTATGCGGACGTCGGGTATCGGGCCAACAACGCGCTGATCGCCCACAATGAGGCAATCGTTATTCCCAAGGACGCCTCGGAGCAGGTACAGTACGAAGGCGAATTAGTCGCGGTTATTGGCAAGAAATGCCGCAGGGTTTCAGAGGCCGAGGCTCTGAATTACGTGTTTGGCTACACGATTGGCAACGATGTGAGCGAGCGCGTCTGGCAGCGCAACGACCGGACCCTGTGGCGCGGGAAGAATACGGATACGTTTAAGCCGATGGGCCCATGGATTGTGACCGACCTCGATCCTGACGCGCTCCACGTCACTATCCGCCTCAACAACCGCGTGGTGGGTCAGTACGACGTAAAGGCGGCCATTTTCAGCGTGAGCCAGTTCATCAGCAGGATGAGCCAGTATCTGACATTATACCCTGGCGATGTACTCTGGATGGGCACCGATGGCGACCCAGAGAACATGAAGGACGGCGATGTCGTGGAGGTTGAGATCAACGACATTGGAGTCCTGCGTAATCCGGTGGTACGAGAGCGTTAGCGCAGTCTCAAATAACCTTCGGCATGTGCCATGTCTCCTCTCCCTCTGGAGAGGCTTAGGGTAAGCCACTTGTATCTTTAACAGCAGCTGACTGGCCTGGATGAGGCCCGGCCCCAGGCCATCGAGGCGGGTCCTGTGTGATGCGCGAGGGCAGACCTGTGGTGCAGCATCCCTGGGGTGGGGCCCGTGCTATCGTGGACCATGGTCGCTCAGGTCTCCGCCCTCGGGACCTGGGCTCAAAGCAGGTCGCTGCGTTGGTCATGGGTAGTTGATACGCAGCTTCACATAGAGCGGCAGGGCCGATGCCCTACCAGCGGACCGAGGTCTTGGCGGTACTATCTGCTCTGCAGCACTATCACAACACATGTCTTTTTGCTATATTCCTCAGCCTCATTGGTATTATATTGGCCGACTTCCTCACCCCCGTACTCCTCTTGCCAAATGGCGTTTGAGAGAGTATATTTGCTGGTGTATAGCGCAGATACTATAGGATTAAAGGCGTGCTGGTATGGCAGAGAATGGACGCAAAATTATTTGTGTCAATAGACGGGCACGTTTCGATTATACCATCAGTGAGACGATCGAAGCCGGCCTGGTATTACAGGGCACAGAAGTCAAATCGCTCCGGGATGGTCGGGCGGATCTCAAAGACGCCTATGCTGATATCCAGGAGAATGAAGTTTTTCTGCTGCATGCCCACATTGATCAATATGAGCAGGCGAACCGTTTTAATCACGATCCGGTACGTCCGCGCAAGCTGCTCCTGCATAAGCATGAAATTAGGCGTCTCATCGGTAAGACGCAGGAAAAAGGCTTAACGCTCATTCCGACACGTATGTATTTCACCCATGGGAAAGCCAAGGTAGAGATAGGGCTCGCCAAGGGGAAAAAGCAATACGATAAACGTGAGGATGTAAAGCGACGCAGCGCCGAGCGTGATATCCAGCGTGCGTTGGCTGGGGAATAAGGGGGCTGCCAACATTGAGGGGGCGAAAGGATTTCGACGAGGGTTCATGAGGTTACAGTTGCATGCCGAGGACTCCGCTGGCCTCGTAAAAAAGCGGAAAACCACATAATCGCCAACGATTATGAAGTAGCCCTGGCCGCCTAACAACCCGGCCAGCGTCCTCCCATCACTCGCCCACAGTGGTGGTGTAGGGCGTCACGATGTGGGATAGCCTCCATCCTCCCACGCCTGGAGGAGGAAGAGGCGAAACTTAAACCAGGCAAGCACCTTTCTTGCTTGACCGGGGAGGTTGGAAGGGTGCTATTTCTTCCCCGGAAAAGCATGTGTAGAGGCTGTAGCTGAAGGCTTTCGGACGCGGGTTCGATTCCCGCCGCCTCCACTGGAGTTGAAGAGCTGTAAACGCTCAAGGCAGAAGCGTTTACAGCTTTTGTATTTTCTGCTGCATCGCTGC
>JBMDXC010000409.1:0-26256 GCA_048594805.1 Candidatus Entotheonellaceae bacterium
CATTATATGCAAGGTTATCTTTATTTTTACCACATCTAAAATATTTTCCAAATTCATACATGGCTTCACCAATAGTAAATCCGGCCACTGGAGTGACCACAAGATCACTAATACTTGCTACTTCTGTAAACTCGATAAAAAATTCATTTATCGCGGACGCACCAAAGCTCCACAGAAAAGATTCGGTACGTGATAAATTGTGGTTGCGTGCAATTAAATAGAAATAAGATCCAGATAAAGGATGCCCTGGAAAGGAATTTGTTTTAATGCTATTATCCTCAAAAAGGATACCCTCCCCAGAAAACTTCTTTCTCAAAGTATCAAAACTTATATCATAATCAAAATCATCTGAAGAACTTTTTGTGCCCCAATAGTATGCCGAAACAAGTCCTAAAAGTGTTGATGTCTGAATAGTTGCTCTTAAATAGTTGCTCATGTTATGACTTTTTTGGATATCAGAAATGATTTCTTCGTTCGACCTCAGCATATCTTGACCATTTGTATTATTTTTTGGGTTAAAATCCCATATGTTGTATCTCTCAAATATATTTCTTCCGGAAAAATCGATGTTATCAGTTTCAACTAATCTGAATGGAAAGCGTTTTATTTCAGATGAAGATGCAGAGGAGTTGGAAGAGAGAAACACTACCAGCGAACACACTACCAGTGCCATTAACGACGCAGTCAGGTTCCTCATTATACGGATGTGCCTCCAAATTATCGTGATCTAGGAGATCATAGTGCTCAGAATTGACACCACCAACCATAGTGCCCTTGAAAATCAAAGCCAAAAAGCGTACAGACGACATGCTGACCTGGTTTTTTGTAAGGGACCAGATGCTCGACACGGTCTTCCCAGGACAACCGCGCATCTCTAGAATGGGAGCGAAACTGGATACAAAGGCACCATTGGTCAGTAGAGACGTTTGGGACATAGTGAGACTGTCTGATGCCACATGGGAGCCAATTACCATGTATATTACCATATGTACGAAGACTAAGATATAATAGGGTACTTATGCGCGGGAGCCTCCAGAGTGTGCAAATGTGCTACGGTGGCGGCCCCGAGGTGTTCACAGGTTGTTCAAGTTGAGACTGCTTGGGTCATACAGATGACAAATACATCGGGTGCACGTGCAAAGGGTGCCCTAGCCCAGAGGAAGAAACCACGCATGGAACACCAGCATAGTACTTGTACGGCCACTGCAGCGCTGGAGAGAAGCACCGTGATGATTGCAAGCAAGGGTGGGCAGTCCGCTCGACACATACGTCGTAAGCGGCAGCGTCCCGTCTCCCGGTTGGTGATCAGCGCACGTGCGCACGCCTTTCGCAAGCGTTTTTTCCCCACGGCGCGTGCGCACGACTGGCAGGACTGGCGTTGGCAGCTACGCCATCGGATTAAGGATCTGGACGCACTCGCACGCATCATACGCTTGTCGGACGACGAACGCACGGCCATTGCACGCCATCCGGGATCCTTACCCGTAGGGATCACGCCCTATTACGCCAGCCTGTTAGACCCTGATGACCCACATCAACCCTTGCGGTATAGCGTCGTACCTGTCAATGGCGAGTACGTGCGTACCCCTGGGGAAACTGAGGATCCGCTCAGTGAGGACGCCCACAGTCCGGTCCCAGGCCTGGTGCATCGCTACCCCGATCGGGTGCTGTTTTTGGTGACGGGCTTTTGTGCAGTCTACTGTCGCTACTGCACACGGGCGCGTCTGGTAGGGCATCCAGGAGGCGAGTACCGTTTTTCCCTGGGACAGTGGGAACGTGCCATTGCGTATATTGAGGCAAGGCCCACCATCCGTGATGTGCTCCTGTCAGGGGGCGATCCCTTAACGCTCTCCAACGACAGACTCGCCTGGCTGCTGGCACGGCTGCGCCGCATCCCCCACCTTGAGGTGCTCCGCCTGGGCACCAAGGTCCCAGTGGTGCTGCCGCAGCGTATTACGCCTGTCCTCACGCGTCTGTTGAAACAGTATCATCCGCTCTGGATGAGCCTGCATTTCACGCACCCTGATGAACTCACCCCGGAAGCGCGGCAGGCGTGTGGTCGCTTGGCAGATGCTGGCATCCCGCTGGGCAGCCAGACCGTGCTGCTCGCCGGCGTGAATGATAACGTGGCCACCATGCGGCAGTTGATGCAGGGCTTGCTGACCATGCGCGTGCGGCCCTACTATCTCTACCAGTGGATCCCATTGTGGGCTCGGCCCACTTTCGGACTCCCGTGGCCAAGGGCCTAGACATTATCCAGGGCCTACGTGGACACACTACCGGCTATGCTGTGCCCACGTATGTCATTGATGCGCCTGGCGGTGGTGGCAAAATCCCCCTGTATCCTGCGGCGGTGGTGAGGCAGGATGGCAATGCCCTGGTGCTCAAGAATTACGAGGGACATTTGTATCAGTATCCCGATCCCGCTGCGACACCGTACCTTGCCGTGGAACCCGCACACAGATGAAGATCGCTCTCGTCTACAACCTGCGCCCAGCCCAGGCCACCACGCCGGCCTGGCCGGACGATCTATATGCCGAATGGGACGATCCGGACACGATTGCCGCGGTGCGGGCGGCGCTGGCCACGGCACATGAGGTGGTCCTCATTGAGAACAACAGTGAGGTCGAGGCAGGTCTGCGCGCCAGCGCTCCGGATATCGTCTTTAACATGGCCGAGGGGCTCAGCGGGCCTGATCGGGAGGCGCACATTCCCGCCCTGCTAGAGCGCTGGGGCATCCCGTTTACGGGCTCGTCCGCCCGTACCCTGCGCACATGTCTGGACAAGGCAGCCACCAAACGCGTGTTGCAGCAGCACGGGCTCCCGACCCCTGCCTGTGCCGTGCTCTCCTGCGCCGAGAGACTCCCAGCTCTGCCCGCCTTTCCGCTCATGGTAAAGCCCTTGCATGAGGGCTCGTCAAAGGGCATTGAGCAGGCTTCGGTGGTCCAGACGCGGGCCGCATTGCAGGCCCGCGTCGCCTATATACTGGCAACGTATCGCCAGCCGGCCCTCGTGGAAGCCTTTGTCCCGGGGCGGGAGTTTACTGTGGCACTCCTGGGCAATGGTGTGGAAGTCACAGTGCTACCACTCGTCGAAATCTGCTTCGCCGCGCTGCCACCGGCAGCTTTTCCCCTCTATTCCTATGCCGCGAAGTGGCTCTGGGATACCCCAGAGCATGCGCTCGATATCTTACGCTACCCCATAGACCTCCCCGCGGACCTGGTTCGCCATATCACCGATCTCTGCCGCCGCGCCTTCCTGGCGCTGGAGTGTCGTGATTGGTGTCGCATCGACGTCCGTCTCGACAACCATGGACAACCACAGATCTTGGAGCTGAATCCGTTACCAGGGATTCTGCCCAATCCGCAGAGCCACTCGGGCTTTCCCAAAGCCGCCGCCGCTGCCAACCTCTCCTATGCGGCCCTGATCCGCCGCGTCCTGGCACATGCCTGCCAGCGTTACAGACTCCCTCTCACCGCTCCTGACCCTGGCCCTGTCTTGAGGGAAGAGGGGACGGAGGCATAGGCGCAGCAGGGGGTGGCCAGGTGGCCCGCCACGCCTGGTGCCAACGATGCAGCAAACTTGCAGAACAGCCGTAAAGGGAACCGCCAGGACGATACCCAGCAAGCCAAAGAGCGTCCCACCAACCAGAATTGCGACCAACACTACGACGGGATGCAACCCCGTTTCTCGCCCCATGATGCGTGGACTCAAATACACCCCTTCGAGCAATTGCCCGCCAATAAACAGGATCAAGCGCAATACCAAATACCAAGAATAATGCCGAACCAGCGCCAGGCAGGTTTGGAGCACATAGGTAGGGAAGAACCCCTGCCGCGTCAACTGCATGTTAACACGGCAGGAGGTTCTCTCCGTGAGGTGGGTGTTAGCTCCCTGGAGACAGGGTGATTTCCACCCGACGGTTTTGAGCCCGCCCCTCAGCGTTCGCATTCGAAGCTACGGGCTGACGTTCACCCTGTGCCTCGGTTCGAATGGACTGCCTGGGCACGCCGTTCTGGATCAGGTAGTTCGCCACGGAGTCGGCTCGCCGCTGCGAGAGCCCCATGTTATAGGCATCCGAACCAACGCTATCCGTATGGCCGACCACGAGTACTTGCGCCCCGGGTTGCTCTCTCAATGCCTGCAGCACCGCCGCCAACTGGCTTATGGCTGCGGGCTTCAGGTTGGCCTTGTTAAAGTCGAACAAGACCTTACGCCCCCTCTCTGTCAGGACGAACCTCTGGCTAACAGCGACTGGTGCCGTGGCACTACAAGAACCACCTTTCCCATCGTCCACGGTGACACGCGCCGTATAGTTACCGACCCTGGCGTAGTTATGTGTGATGCGCGCCAAGGTAGTCTTAGACGGTGGTGTGCCATCACCAAAATCCCAGGTGTAGGACAACGCATCGCCATCGGGGTCAGACGACGCCGACGCATCCAACGCCACGGCCTCGCCCACCTGCGCCTGCGCCGGAACTGTCAAGCGACATACCGGTTGCCGGTTCGTTACCGGTGGAGCAACTTGCGGGCAAGCCAGCGCGTTAGCGTCTGCCGCTAACGCCTGCGCTAGCCGTATGGCCTCTGCATCATTACAGGCATAAAACACACCCCGTGTCTGCAAATAACGTTTTTCCAACTCGGCAAATGGGCCTGGTACACAGTCTGCTTTGCCAGCCCTCCTGGCATCATCGAGAGCCTTCCGCGCTCTGCCAATCTCCGTGATCGCCGGCGGCTCTTGAATGACGCACCCTGCCATGAACAACCCCGCAATTATCACAAGACTGAAGTAACTAAGACAACGCCACACGTGTCGCAATGCCATGCCGAACCCTCCTCTCTCTCTAAGGAACCTTTCCTCTGTGAGCATCAACGATGCTTGATGGCCCTGCGCCATATCCTACCGGCGAGGTCGTGTTACCCTCTCTTCCTTAGATACAGCGGGAAAGGGAGGGCGTGAGATACCAGGCGCGTATCTCTCTACTCACGCTGAGACACACAGATCCTGTACCACACGTTCCAGAAATAGATATCTCCTTACTTCAGACTCCGCACACAAACTCAACTGACAGTTGACGTAGCATGAAGCAGTGCGTATCCTACTACCAGTATAGGCGGAAATCAAGAGAATTAACAGTAATTAGTGACGAAAAAAGTGCGTGAACTTTGTGACCCAGGCATTTCCCGGGTGTGTCCCTCGCTTGCCAGCGTCCTACGACCATGAACACCTAGGTCTTGCCAGGCAGCAGGAGACTACGGGTCAGCACTGACTGGCTGAACGAGAAGAGACCCAAATTCCTACGGCTACCATGGTGTACCTGCGGATGTTCCAGTGCTGTCGAGTTGTCCTGGTCCTGGGGTGTATCCTCCTACATGCTGCGTGTGCCTCGCGCCAGCCGACAGTGCCGAATGCAGAGGACACACAAGCTTTTCCCGAGGTGCGCCAGATTACCTTTCAGGGCAACACCCACTTCAGTAGCGGCACACTCCGCAAGCTCATGGCCACGAAACAACGCCCACTGCTTCCTCCGTGGCGACGCGGTGAACCCTATAACCCGCCAACGCTTGATGCTGACCTCCTACGTCTCAAAAAACACTATTTTGATCACGGTTTTCTCGAAACCAATGTGCGTGTGGACGAGCTGCAAGAAGACACTGAGAAGCAGATAGTCCGTATCGTGATTGCTATTGATGAAGGACCACGCACGCTGGTAACAGCCGTAGCGCTCGAGGGCACGATACCCCCTGCCTTGCCCCCTGCCGCTACGTTATTGGAGGCCTTGCCCCTCCGCCCCGAGCAGCCGCTCAACAAAGAAGATTTTGATCGCAGCAAGGCCTTGCTGCTCACCCGCCTCCATGATGCTGGTTATGCGCGCGCCCAGGTCGTCCCACGCACTGAGGTCGATTCCGAGCAGCATACCGCCAGCGTGACGTTCACGCTCGTTCCGGAGTCTGAGACAGTGTTTGGCCATATTGCCATTCAGGGAGAACAGCAGGTCGAGGAACAGGCTATTCGTCATCAGCTGACGATTCATGAGGGGCAGCGCACCAGCGATAAAGCTCTCGCTGCCAGTGCTGACGCCATTTACAGCCTGGGGATGTTTCAGGCTGTGACGCCGCGAGCGCTCAATCCCGAGGCGGCTGATGAGCCGCTGGATGTCGCGTTTGAGGTGATTGAGCGCAAACCGCATGGTCTGCAGTTTGGCATCGGCTATAGTTCGACAGAAGGATTCCGCACGCAGGTGGAATGGACGCATCGCAATCTCTTTGGCGGGGCGCAGCAACTCACCCTCTCGACACGGTACTCATCGATCGAGCAAAGGGGGGCGGTGACATTGCGACTCCCCTATTTTCTCGCTGCACGCACCGCCTTCACCCAAACCCTGTTCGCCCGTAACGAACAGGAGGTCGGTTTCAATAAGGGTGGGGGGATTTTTGGTGTGTCGGGAGAGGCCCAACCGGCTTTCGACCTCTTTAGCGTTGGCACGGAGTCGCGGGTCGAACATCGCTTTACCGAGACGCTCAGCGGTGTGGCGGGCCTGAATTTTAGTTACAATGATTTTAGCAATGTGAATCAGGCGGCGCTGACGGCTGCTGAGCAAGAGATTGCTGAAGACAACACCCTGTTCGTGCAATTTATGGAGGTGCAGCACAATACCAGCGACAGTCTCCTCAATCCGACCCGTGGGACGGTCTTGCGCGGCAGAATCGACCATTCCACTACTGCCCTGATATCCGACGTGAGTTTTGTCAAACTTGTGCTGGAAGCCCGACACTATGTTCCCTTATCGCAGCGCTTGCTCCTCGCGACGCGCCTGAAACTGGGGGGAATCGAGCCCTATGGGGCAAGTACCGAGGTCCCTTTCAATGTACGCTTTTTTGCCGGAGGACCCGGAAGTGTGCGAGGCTTTCAGCTGAATCGGCTCGGCCCCCTGAATGCGGAAGGGGATCCGATAGGCGGGATGAGTCTCATTGAAGGCAGCGCCGAGTTGCGTTTCCCGCTGTTTGGCGACTTTGGAGCCGTCCTGTTTGTCGATTTCGGCAATGTGTTTGCGTCATCCTTCACGTATCGCTTGGGGGATCTCCGCTATGCAGTGGGCCCTGGCCTCCGTTACAATACTCCAGTGGGTCCATTACGCCTTGATCTGGGCGTCATTGTGGACCGCCGTCCAGGCGAAGATTTTGGCCGTATAGAGTTTAGCATTGGGCAGGCTTTTTAGCGCCAGGACCTACGCCAGAGGACGCGTTATCCTGTCGGCAGGAGCGAGGACATCGCATGTGGCGTAAGCTGAAGCGCATAGCCGTCTGTGTGGCCTTGGTGTGCGGCGTGCTGGGGCTCTGTGCCTACATAGCACGGGATCCGGTACGTGATGTGCTGGGGCGTATTGCCAGCGCCTGGCTGTCCCGTAGCCTCAATGGCACCTTAGAGATTGGCACCCTGCGTGGTTCCTTGTGGTCTTCCCTGGTGTTGCGCGACGTGGTCCTGCGTGACCGTGCGGGCATGGAGGTGGCGCAGCTGGACGAGGTGCGGTTCGGATATGATCTCACGACGCTGCTCACCAAACGTCTGGCCGTCCAGTCTATCCATCTCGTGCATCCCCAGGCAACACTGGTGCAAGATCCTGAAGGGCAGTGGAATCTCAGCCGCATACTGGCCCCAGCCTCGCCCGCGGACCCTCCGCCTGCCGCAGGTGGGGGATTGCCCATTGCTCTCGTGGTCGAACACCTCCAGTTGCAAGACGGCCATGTTGCTCTTCATAGCGCAGCGTTGCCCGGCGTCCAGCATCTCACGGGATTGCAGGCGCATCTGCAGGGACAGGTGGACGGCCGCTCGTTCCGCTTCCAGGTGCAGCAGCTGAGCGTTCGCGCCACACCTGCCGAGGTGCTATTGCAGACGGCGCAGGGAACAGTCGAGGGTAACGCTGCTACCATACGGCTTACAGACCTGCGTCTGCAGACCGCGCAAACGCTCGTCACCGCTGACGGCACGCTTCCAGGTGGCAGCCAACCGGCGAGTCTCACGCTGCAGGTACAACCATTCGACATGGCAGAGCTGGGACGCTTATTACAGCGCCAGGATATGGCTGGCCCCGTGCATCTCGCCCTGACGGCCCAGGGGCCTCCTGAGGCTCTCGCCGTACGTGGCCAGCTCAATGCTGAGGGCAGTCGTCTCGACCTGCACGGGCAACTCAATACCAGGACGACGCCGTGGCGTTACCGCACTAGCCTGGAGCTGACCCACGTGAACCTGGCGGCGCTGCTGCACCAGGCGCCGCTGCAGAGCGATCTGAATCTGCAGGCCCACGTAGAGGGCGAAGGGCTTACACCCGAGACCTGGCACGGTGAGGTGCGTCTGGACGTGCAAACTTCGCACCTTGGCAGCATCGCCCTGCATCCCTCGCATCTCCAGCTGACCGTGCAGCCTGGCCGCTTCGAGATACAACACTGCGACCTCCAGACCTCTGTCGCTAGTCTCAGCGCCGCTGGTCTGCTTGATCTCGCCAGTAGCTCAGCCCTGCACTACGAGCTCACGGCTGACCTGGCTGGCCTGCGCCCTCTTATAGGGCCAGGCGCTCTGGAAGGCACCTTGCGACTGCAGGGACAGGCGAGCGGCGCGTTGACGGCCATCACCCTGCAGGGCACGCTTGCCGGGCAACACTGGCGTTATGGAGCTGCGCACGTCGAGGCCGTCCAGTTGATGTATGAGGGCACCCAGCTGGGGGCGCAACCGCATGTGACAGCCCATCTAGAGATGCACAAAACGCACCTGGGCCATGTCCCGGTTGAGCACCTGGCGCTGGATGCCACATACGACAGCACGGTCCGGCAACTCCAGGGGACGGCTGCGGTGGCGCAGTCCTCTGGCTATAGCGGTAAGGTGCACGGGTCTATGCACTGGACTGCGACCGGTCAGCAGTTCACGCTGGATGAACTCGTGATACACCTGGCAGACCACCCGTGGCGGACGGTAGCCCCCGTGGAAGTCATCCGTGATGGCCAGGACCTGCGGCTGACGCAACTGCACCTGGTGCATGCGGACGAGGCGCTGGAACTGACCGGAGCGTTTGATGGAACACGCTTCCAGGACGTGTACCTGCGTGCCACGCGGATCGATGTGACATTTCTGCAGCGCCTGGTGCCGCTTCCAGACTTCGTGCAAGGACGAGCCGCCTTGCAAGCACACCTGTCAGGCACGCTCACCGCGCCGGTACTGGCTATGGAATTGACGCTACAGCCTGAGCCGCAGCAGCAGAGACCCTTCGACCAGTTGCAGGCGACCGTGGTCTATGCCCAGCAGCACCTGCAGAGCGAGGTACGCGTGCGTCAGGCCAACCGTGAGGTGTTGACGGTCGACGCCCACCTGCCCCTTGATCTCGCCCTCACCCCTCTGGAGCTGGAGCAGCGTTTGCTAGCATCCCCCATAGCGCTGCACGTGCGTTTGCAACAACCTGACCTGGTGGCCCTGTCGAGCTGGCAATCAGCCCTGCCAGGCCTTATGGGTACCCTCCAGGGGGACCTGAAGGTACAGGGCACCTATGCCAACCTCGATCTTGACGCCGACGTGCGTCTGCAGCAATGGGGGCTCCAGGGCAGGCTAGAGCAGGTGAGTGCCCCCATACACCTGCAAGCGACTGTTAGCATGCCGACCCCTGGCACGGGTCCAGCCGAGGCTGGATGGCGTCACCGCCTGCTGCCGCGTATTCAGAAGGCGACGCTGCGTGTGCCGACCCTGCGCGGCCAGCTGCCAAGATCGCACCAGCCGCCGCGCTCCTTGCAGCTGCAGGATCTGCTCGTGCAGGCGGCGGGGCAGTGGGGTCCTGGGGGTTTTGACGGCACGCTCGAGCGCTTGCAGGCCCAAATTGGGGCTACAGGATGGCCCCGGATGGAAGTGCGCCTGGCCGGGCGTCTGACCCCACAACGACTCGATCTGGCGCACCTGCACGTACGCCTGCCGCAATCCGAGGTCCGCGGCAGTGGCACACTGACACTGCCGCACCGGCAGGTCCAGCTCCGTCTCGAGATGCCGCGCCTGCGGCTGGACGAGGTAGGCTTCACACCGCCAGCGCCCTTGCCACGGCTGGTCGAGGGTGTGATTGACGTACGCGGCAGTGTGTCGGCACCACAAATCGAAGCCCGCCTGCAATATGCTGAGGCGCAACTCGATCTTGACCTGACAGCCCAACTTGAGGCGGAGCGTTATAGTGCCACGCTCCGTCTGGAGCATCTGAAGCTGGCACACGTGCTGGCCGGTGAGCCGGGCACACTGCGCGCCCTGCTCCAGATACAGGGGACAGGATTCGTGGCATCACAGCGCCGTGCTGCGGCTGAGCTACGCTTGGAGACGAGCGGTTTGATGCTGGCCCCTGGCCTGACGGCACGGCTGCAGGCGCGTCTCACTGAGAGCACAGTGCGATTCGAGGAAGTGCAGGTGCGTAGCGCCCCGGTCGTTGTGGTGGCGCGTGGGACTCTCTCTGCAACAGCCCCCTCTGCTCTCACCTATGACGTGACGCTCGGGGACCTGACACCCCTGCAGCGGTACGTGGGTGTGCCAGTACAGGCCAAAGGACACCTCAACGGGACGGTGCAGGGGACCTGGCCGGCCCTCCAGGCCCGTAGTCGGCTCCAGCTACGCGAGTGGACCTATGGTGGACTGCAGGGCCAGCGCGTGCAGGCAGACCTTGCTGTGGCGCAATTCCCCACGGCTCCCCAGGCAACCATAAACGTCCAAGTCGTTGGGGTGCAGGGACCGGCACTGTCCAGAAGTGCTGCGACGCTCGCTGGCACCTATACGCCATCCCAAGGGACTGTGCAGGTGCGCGTCACGGCTGGACCGTACCAAAAGAGCGGCCTGGAGGGGCGCGTCACGTTGGCAGAGGAGCAACGCCTGACCGTCACGCACCTCCGTCTGCACCATGAGACTTTCGCCTGGGAAAATGTTGGACCTGTGACAGCCGTGCGGCGTGCGCAGGGCCAACTCGATCTGCAACGCTTTGCCCTCCGAAATGGTCGGCAGGAGATCACTGCTCAGGGTATACTAAACTCTGGTGGAGGGATCGAAGCGAACCTACACGTACGGCACCTGCAGCTCTCGCCCCATGTGCAGATTATGGCTCCTCATGCGGGTATGGTAGACGGTGAGGTAACACTCCACTTCAGTCTGCGCGGCACGTTGGCCCAACTGCAGGGGGAGGGTGGGCTGCACCTTACCTCCCTCCGATGGCAACAGCACGACTTAGGAGAGGTCCACGGTCAGGTGCGGATCAATGGCACGGCAATGGGTGTGGACCTGCGTTGGCGTGACCAAAAGCAGGAGCTGTTGCATCTCTCCGGTGAGGCGAGCCTGGATACACGCCAGGCACTGGCTGTACAGCTCCAGGGTGCCAACGTGGACTTGCAGAGACTCAAAGCGTTCATCCCTGCCGTGGTACAGAGTACTGGCACGTTGCATCTTGATCTCAGTCTGGCCGGTACGCTCCAGCACCCCCAGGTGTATGGGACTCTTCGAGTCGATGATGGTACGGTGCAATTGACTACGACCGGCGTACGGTACAAAGATATCCAGGTGCACCTGGTCTGTACGGGTAATCGCGTCGAGTTTGTGCAGGCGCACGCGCAGTCTGGGGAGGGCACGCTCGATCTCACTGGCGGTGCTGAGAGCGTTGGGCTGACCTTACAGCGGCTCAATCTCGACCTGCAGATGCAGCGCTTCACGCTCATGCACACGCCCACGCTCGAAGCGGTCGTCTCAGCAGCGGTAGCGCTGCGTGGCTCACCGGATGACATGCTGGCGACGGGCACGATCGCCGTCTCACCGGCGCGGGTACAGTTGAGTGATAAGCTCGTCAGTGGGGTGGATACCGTCCAACCCTGGCAACTGACCGTGGAAGGGGTATACGGCCCTGGACCACAGAAGGCCACGACCGCGGCGGCGACCTCCGTGACGCAGCAGAGTCCCTCCCTGGCGTTCCTGCGGGCTGACTTGCAGCTGGAACTCCCACGTAACGTGTGGGTACGTGGCCCTGGGACGGCGATTGAACTCAGCGGTGCTCTCACCATCACGAAAGAGTTGAGGGAGTCGTTTGGGCTGAGCGGCACCGTGGAAACGGTGCGGGGCTTCGCCAGTTTTTATAGCGGAAAGTTTACCGTCGAACGGGGGCGAGTGACCTTTACCGGGTCCCCCGAGATCAATCCCGTCCTGGATGTGATCGTCACGCGTGCCGTGTCGGATTATGTGGTGTCTATCAACGTCTCAGGCCGAGCGAAGGCGCCCCAGCTCAACTTGAGCAGTACCCCAGACCTGCCACAAGCAGACATCGTGACCTTGCTCGTCGTCGGGAAGACATCTGATCGTCTCACGGAATCTGAACGCAGTGGGCTTTCAAGTCGCGCCCAGCAGATTGTTGGCAACGTCGCGGCGGGCGAATTGGAGCGGCTGCTTGCCAAGCCGTTGGGATTCGATACCTTGGATATCCAGACAGATGACAGGCTGGGGAATAGCAAGGTCAGCGTTGGCCGCTATATCACCCAGGACATTTTTCTCTCTTATGAGCAGCAGCTCGGCGACGAAAAAGGCAACAAAGTCGGTGTTGAGTACAGCATTAACCGCCATCTCAAGGTGAAGGGCAGTAGCAGCAATACTGGGGATTCCGCCCTCGATATACTGTGGCGCATTGATTACTGAAAGCGCAGGTGGACGACTGTCCACTCCACCCGCGCCATGCAGAAGAGGCAGACCATGGAGCACAGGAAACCTGAGGTGCCAATCGACACTCTCGAACGACGCCTGGAGCGTCTCGAACGAGACAGCCGCCGCTGGAAAGCCATGACGACCCTGGCCATGGGGATTTTGAGCCTGATTCTCCTCATAGGGGCTGGGAAAAGTGGCGAAACCTCTGTGCCCAATGAAGTCCAGGCGCACGCGTTTGTCCTGGTGGATCGGCGCGGGACTCCGCTGGCCAGATTGGGATTGCTGCCCCACGGCGCGTGGGGTTTAGGGCTCTATGACGAGGGCAAGAAGAGCCGTATTGTGTTAAGCGTGGAAGGCGATGGCACCTCGTCCATCAGCCTCTTTGGGAAGGATGGCAAAGGGAGTATGCTCTTGAGTGCCAACAGCACTGGTGCGAGTGCGCTGCGTCTGGTGGATACGCATTGGAAGACCCGTGCTACCCTGGCCACCTGGCCCGATGGTGCGCCGTTTCTGCAACTAATGGACCGTGAGGGCAAGGATCGCGCCCTCCTGCGGTACACGGAGGTCACCGCCAGAGGCACCGGAGAACTCATCAAACGACCGGGGCCATCATTGCTCTTTTTTGACCAGGAAGAAACCGTTGTCTGGCAGGCACCATAACCGTAATACCCCGGACTACCTCTATAGCCATAGATCTATGTGCCATGACGCATGTAGCTTACTGCTTTCCGAAATGGAATTGGCAATAATACTTCTGGAGGTTTATAGTTAAGATACATAGATTTTCTACTCAGGAGGTGCCCCATGTGCGGTATTGTCGGTTATGTTGGCAATAAACAGGTTGTGCCTATCCTGCTCGAAGGACTCCATCGTTTAGAATATCGTGGTTACGACTCGGCTGGCATTGCGGTTATGGAAGATGGTGAACTCTGTCGTGTCAGGATGCAAGGCAAAGTCAGCAGCCTGGCAGCCCAGCTGGCGGAGCGGTCTTTTACCAGCACTATTGGCATGGGCCACACCCGCTGGGCTACGCACGGCAAGCCTTCGGAAGCCAATGCGCATCCGCATGCCAATGGCGATGCAAGCGTTATGGTCGTGCACAATGGCATCATTGAGAATTATCAAATCTTACGCGAGCAGTTGAGTGCCCGGGGCTACCGCTTCAGCTCGGAAACCGATACGGAAGTGGTCGCTCACCTTATCGAAGACGAGTACACTGGCGATCTCACCCAGGCGGTCAAGCGCGCCCTGCGTAAGGTGACCGGGACCTACGGGCTGGTAGTGATGCACGCCGAGCATCCTCAGGAGCTGGTGGCAGCGCGTCGTGGCTCGCCTATGGTGCTTGGCGTCGGGGATAACGAAATGCTCCTGGCGAGCGATGTCGCTGCTTTCCTGCGCCTCACTGATAGGGTGGTGTATCTCGAAGACAACGACATCGTGACTATTCGGGCGCATGAGTACGTCATTGATACGCTTGCCGACAAGCCGGTCGCACGCGAGACAGAACGTATTGAATGGCAAGCCGATGCCGTGGAACTCAATGGCTTTCCACATTACATGCTCAAAGAAATTTTTGAGCAGCCCGAAACGATTACCAATGCCCTGCGTGGCCGGCTCATTGGCGGTGAGGGCATTGCGCATCTCGGTGGCCTGGATAAAGTACTCAACCGCCTGAAAGATGCGCAGCATCTGGTGATTGTATCGTGTGGCACGAGTTACTACGCTGGTCTGTATGCCCGGTATGTGTTCGAGCGCCTGACCGACTTCGTTGTGGAAGTCGAGATCGCTAGCGAAATGCGCTATCGCAAGACCAACATCCGGCCGGGCACGGTGGTGCTGGGGATTAGCCAGTCTGGCGAGACCGCGGACACGATTGCGGCGATGCACGAGGCGGGTCGGAAGGGCGCGCTCCTCTTGGGGCTGGTGAACGTCGTCGGCTCCACCATGAGCCGCCTCACGGAGGCAGGAGTCTATAACCACGGTGGCCCCGAGATCGGTGTGGCCTCCACCAAAATCTTTACGAGTCAGTGCTGTATTCTGGCGATGATCGCCCTGCTCCTCGGGCGTTTCAAACACCTGTCGGTAACCGATGGCATGGAAATCGTCGCTGGCCTTGAGCGCCTGCCCGAGCAGATCCACATGGTCCTCAAGCAGGCCGATGCCATTCGAGCCATGGCTGCCACGTATGCGCACTACGACAATTTTCTCTTCATTGGCCGTAAGTACAACTATCCCATGGCCCTGGAAGGCGCCCTGAAGCTCAAAGAGATTTCCTACATCCATGCTGAGGGTTGCGCCGCCGGCGAGATGAAACACGGCTTCATCGCTATGATTGATAAGCACTTCCCGACGGTCTGTCTGGCCACCAAGGATATGATGTACGACAAGGTCATCTCCAATATGCAAGAAATCAAGAGTCGCGGCGGAAAGATGATTGCCATCGCTACTGACGGCGATGAGGAGATTGCCGAGATCGCTGACGACGTCATTTATACCCCGCCGAACCTCGATTTCCTGCAGCCCATCCCTGCCGTTGTCGCGCTCCAGCTTTTCGCCTATTACTGCGCTATCGAGCGCGGTTGTGACATCGACCAGCCGCGCAATCTCGCCAAGTCCGTTACGGTAGAATAATCCTGGTCTATGCCTCCCTCCCTCTCTCTGGAGAGGGTTGGGATGAGGGGCTTTATCCCACGATCTGCGAGGCCCTCCCTCTCCTGCACTGCTGACCGATCGGCGTCAGTCTCAGTTCCCGGGTGTCAGGCATCGATAACTGCAACCCTCTGAATCTCAATGACGATCCCCGTAGTTGCGCATACATGCACTCCTCGCTAGCGCGCTGCTGCAGGAGACGCCAGCGGTGGGGCTTTAAAACGATAGTTAGGGTCTGGATGCACTTTTGGCGCGATGGTGTTGCGCAGGACACCGATGCCTTCAATCTCGATCTCCACGACATCCCCTGGCTGGAGATAGCGCGCCGGGAAGCCATTGCGTATCGCTTCGCCAATGGATCCTCCGGTGACCGTGCCGCCTCCCAGCACGTCGCCGGGGACAATGCGGCTATCCCATGAGGCACGCTCGATCATGGCGCCCCAGGTGTGATACATCAGGCCACCGTTGTTGTCCATCCACTGCACGCCGTTGACTTGCAGAGTGCAGCGGACGTGCACGCGGCCATCGCGGATGTAGGGGGCGAGTTCATCCGTGGTGACGATCCAGGGACCCAGCGAGGTGGCCGAGTCTTTCCCCTTGGCAGGCCCGAGGCGCGCCTCCATCTCGTCGCGCTGCAGGTCACGGCAGCTCCAGTCATTAAAGATGGTGAAGCCGGCAATATACGCCAAGGCATCTGCCTCGGCGATATTACTGCCTTCCCGGCCAGTGACGGCTCCTAGTTCCAACTCGTAATCGAGCTGTTCTGACGCGGACGGGTAGGGCACAGCCTCTTCTGGACCAAAGATGCGCAGCGGGCTCGAGAAGTAAAAAATTGGCAGTCGATACCAGGCGTCTGACAGTTGCCGTGTGCCCCCGGCGGTGGCGTGCCCCTCGTATACCATAAAGTCCCGTACCGTTGGCGGCTGCAGGATTGGCGCACGCAGGCGGACACTCGCTAACGGTACGCCCTGCGCGGCGCTCGCTAAGCCTAGGGCAGACTTTAGCCGTGTCAGCGGATCATTGGGCAGTTCCAGCAGGGCGCGAACATCACGCAGACCACTCTGCTCTCCAAGCAATGTGGCGACCTCCAGGACCCGCTCTGCGACGATAACGCCGGCGCGCGGTCCATTCCCAGTATCATATGTACAGAGCTTCATGGTAGTCCCTTTCTCGCATCTAGAGCGTCAGATAGGCCGAAAAAGCTCGAGACGATATATAGTTCCATGGGTGGGAGATTATGCCCTGGGGCTTGCTAATGTCAATGGGGATCGGCCACTTGCCATCCCCACCACGATAGAGACGGCTGGGATGGCAGCCCACTGCACCGCCTGGAACGACCCGGTGAGCGCCAGCCGCTGGCCATTCTCCCCCATCATGGCATCCGTCAGGAAGTGCTTGGTGGTCTGTGCATCTCAGCGCTGGTATGCAGCAAAATCGACAATGCCCCATGAATGTGTGCGTAAAATTTGATACCTTATATATATTTTTATCTTATAATTCAGCCATGTTATGTAAATTTAGGGATCATATATAGGGGGCGCAAAACGGCGAGAAGAAGATCTCATGGCACAGCTATCAAATCTGCACACGAGGATCGAGACGGGCCAATGCGCATAGATATACCTAACACCACTGCAGCCTGGGTACGACGACGCGCCACAGGAGGGACGTATGCCCCATGAAGACGTGCACAGCGACCCTCTAACAATTTTACTGGTGGAGGACAACCTTCCGCATGCCGAGTTAGTCAAGCGCGGCTTGGGAGCGCATGAGATCGCCAACAAGATCTACCACGTCTCCGACGGTGAGGCGGCGCTGGCATACCTATTGCGACAGGGGGTGTATGCTGACCCGGCGACGAGTCCTAGGCCTCACGTGGTGCTGCTGGACTTGCATCTACCGAAAGTCAGTGGCTTAGACGTCCTAAGGGAGATAAAGACAAACAACGACTTACGCACCATTCCAGTTGTAATCCTGACCACCTCGACAGCGGAACGGGATGTCGTCAGCGCCTATGCGCAGCACGCCAACAGCTATCTAGTCAAACCAGTCGACTTCGCTGCATTCACGCGATTGATGCATGATCTCGGCTTATATTGGTTGTTATGGAACTATAATAGGCTGTTCTGAAGAAGCTCTAGCTCTGACACTGGGGAGATCCTTACACTGCACGAGGATGACAGGAGTAAGAGCCATGGCGGCACAGATGCTTCATCTGTGCTCCCTTGCCCCTAAAACCCTTGCTATCCCAGGGCTAGGCTCGGTCTGTGGAGCAGGTCATGGCACCGCGGCGCGCCTATACGCGCCCGGCATGGACGTCTACTGGTACGAGAGGGACACAACCATGGGGATCATCGTGCTCCTCGGCATGACCATTGCGCTGCAGTTGCTGGCTGCGATGTTGGCGCTTCGACTCATCCGCATCACTGCGCACCGTATAGGGTGGGTGTTGCTTGCCCTGGCGCTTGTACTGCTCGCGCTGCAACGCGGTCTCTTCTTCCTGCAGGTGACCGTTGGGGAAACGCCCTTCCCACCCCTGATGTCGGCAGGGCTTGGCCTGGGCATTGCGGTGTGCCTGGCGGTTGGTATGGCGTGTATTGCTCCCCTGTTTGTCTTGCTCAGACACGCTGGCGAGGCGGAGATCCAAAAGCAACGTGCAGAGTACGAGATGATCTTCCATGCTGTCCCTGTAGAACTGCGCTTTAAAGATACCAACAATCGGTTGATCCGGGTCAATAACACTGCGGCTGTCGCGGATGGGTATACGGTGGCAGAGATCGAGGGCAAGTCGTGTTGGGACCTCTATCCTGAGGAACTGGCGGCGAGGTATTACGCCGATGATCTGGAGGTGATGCGTACCGGTATGCCAAAGCGGCATTTTGTGATGCCACATCAGACGCCCTCTGGCACCCTGCGGTGGGTCGAGGTCGACAAGCTGCCGTGTCGGGACCGAGATGGTACGATCAGCGGCGTCCTGGTCGTGGCGATAGATATCACGGTGCGCAAGCGCGCCGAGGAAGCCCTGGCACGGCGCATGGCACAGATGGAAGTCGTCCACAGCATTGCCGAGGAGATCACCCAGGAGCTGAACCTCTCGACGCTTCTCGATCTGATCGTCCAACGGATCGCAGACCTGTTAGGGGCAACCAGGAGCGTGATCTATCTCTGGGACGAGGGCACGCACACGCTGCGCCCACGTGCCGGGTACAACACCAGTGCGTGGCTCAGCGACGTGAGCCTCCGACTGGGTGAAGGTGTCGCTGGCACTGTGGCCCAGCAGCGGCAAGGGCTGCTCATCAATGATTACCAGCATCCGCCCTACGCGCACCCTGCATTCGTCGAGCACGATGGACCGGCTGCCATCATCGCCGAACCGCTGGTCTACCGCGACCGGCTCGTAGGCGTGCTGGTGGTCATGCACAGTGAGCCCGGGCAGTCCTTTACGCCGCAGGACTGTGAGCCCCTCGCTGTGTTGGCCACGCAGGCAACGATTGCCATTGAAAAGGCCCGGCTGTTCGAGGACAGTGCCCGGCGGCAGGCGTGGCTCGCCACGATTTTGGACATTAACAAGCGCATTGCGGCCCATGAGGACATGGCCAGTCTCTTAGCCCAAATTGCCGAGGAGCCCAAGCGCTTGATCGGGGCGGATGGTGCCATCTTACGGCTGCTGCGGGGCGATCGGTTGGTGGCAGTGGGGGCAACGCCGTACGGCCCGACAGCCGCTGATGCTCCAGAAACGCGCCTGGGGGAGGGGATTGTTGGGCGGGCAGCGCTCGAGAATCGGGTGTTTGTGGTGCCTGACGTCCGGGCCCATCCCGACATTAGTGCATTGCGGAAGCAACGTGCCGCCGAGGCCGGCATCAACGCCATGCTGTGTGTTCCAGTGCGTGGTACGCACCACGTCCTGGGAGTGCTGTCGAGCACGTCAACCCAACGCCGCATCTTCACCAATGACGAGGCGATGGTGCTCTCAGCCTACGCCGAGCAGGTGGCGATTGCGATTGCGCACGCCCGGCTGTTGGCAGCCGAGGAAGAGCGGACGGCGGTATTGGAGCACACCAATCTCATCCTCCGCGACGAAATCACCGAGCGCCAGCGGGTAGAGGCCGAACGGGAACAGCTCATTGCTGAGCAGGAGGCCAAGAACGCTGAGATGGAGCGCTTCACCTACACCGTTTCCCATGATCTCAAAAGCCCCCTCATTACGATCTGCGGCTTCTTGGGTCTGTTAGAGCAGGACGTCAGAAAGGGGAATGTTGAGCGCCTGCATACGGATATCACCTATATCCACACAGCCGCAGCTACCATGCAGCGTCTCCTGGACGAATTGCTCGAGCTGTCGCGGATTGGCCGTGTGGTCCATCCGCTGACCGAGATACCCCTCAGCGCCTTGGCGCACGAGGCGGTGACCCTGGTTGGAGGGCAGATCGCCGCCCGCGGAGTGCAGGTCCATATTGCGCCAGACTTGTCTGTGGTCGTGGGGGACCGCCAGCGGCTCCTGGAGGTGCTGCAAAACCTCGTGGACAACGCCGTCAAGTTTATGGGGACTCAGCCTGCTCCGCGCCTTGAGATTGGCTGCAAACAGGCAGAGAAAGAAACCGTCTACTATGTGCGGGACAACGGTGTGGGCA
The DNA here is from genome assembly GCA_048594805.1 of Candidatus Entotheonellaceae bacterium. GTDB lineage: Bacteria > Tectomicrobia > Entotheonellia > Entotheonellales > Entotheonellaceae > SXND01. Next base: position 19,969 of record JBMDXC010000409.1, read on the forward strand.
TTGCCCCACAGTATCACGAGAAGGTCTTTGGTCTCTTTGAACGGCTGGAGCCGGAGGGCGACGGCACAGGGGTTGGTCTGGCGCTGGTCAAGCGCATCATCGAGGTGCATGGCGGACGTATCTGGGTCGAGTCCGCTGGCCAGGGATGTGGGAGCACGTTCTGTTTTACGCTCTCACAACCGTAGTGCCATGGCGAGATCATCCGCGAGGATGGAGAAGCCAATGATATCTCCTGCCTCATCGGCTTTTTCCATAACTGCGTCCTTGTCTGTCTCCTGGAAGTACCCCTTCTACTGGGCAAACAACACCTTCAGTAATCTCCCTCCTCACGCCTGATAGTGGGACTTTAGCGTCTCCAGTCACCCCCACTCCCAAAAGGTGCTCTCCACCTCATAGGTGTAGTCACCTTTGGTTTTTTCCTGGAATTCGGCAAAGGAACATCCCCACTTCCCCTCTAGACAGCCCATCTCGGCAGATAGGGCAGCGCGTTTGAGATCGACATAGTTCTGGAGGACCTTCTGGAGCGCCTCCTCTCAATCCTGAGACAGCGTTGCCTGTAGGAGTAGCTCACCCAGCTGTGGTGAGCGTGTCCGCATAGGCTTCCCTCCCGCATCATCAATAGGACCGCCAGGGCCGTGTCCGCTCGGAGTCACTGTCCTGTGGATCGGTCAGCACATCTACGATGGCCGGGCGCCCGGAAGCCAACGCCGCCGCAATGGCCCCGCGGATGTCGCCGGGCCGTTCCGCCCGGGCCCCAAAACAATTAAAGGCCTGGGCTATTTTGCTGAAGTCCTGCGGACTGAAGGCGACCGGGTCTGACGGCACCTCACCGACATAATCCACATAGCCGCGCCTCTCCATGCCGAGACACTGGTTGTTGACAATGATGTTCACCACCGGGAGGTTGAGCCTGACCGCCGTCTCGAGCTCCATAATGTTATAGCCAAACCCACCATCGCCGGAGATGCAGATCACCCGTTTCTCCGGCATGGCCAACTGGGCTCCTAGCGCCATCGGCAGCGCTGACCCGATTGCCGCCGCGCCCCGTGGGTACAGAGCCTGGTTCTCAGGGGTCAGCTCCAGATAGGCCGGAGACCAGTACGAGGAACCGCCAGCATCCACTACCACAATGGTCTGGTCATTGACAAAGTGCTGAATTTCCCTGAACAGGCGAGGCGTCTTGATGGGGACGGCATTGGAGTTCATCTGCGGGGCGAACTCCGTGAACCATTCTTCAGTCATGGCGGCAATCTCTCTAGCTCTCGGCGTATCGGCGAGGGACGATGGTCGCGTGACTTTGGTCTCGAGCATGGCCTTCAGCGCCTCCAGGGCCAGCTTGGCATCGGCTACTATACCCACCTCCACCGGGTAATTACTGCCTATCTCCTGGGGGTCGACATCGATCTGGATGAGCTTCGCGGTGGGAGAGAGCAGAGCATACCCGCGTGTTGTCCGACCATCCATCCTGCTCCCCACCACGAGCACGACATCGGCCTCCCCGAGGACCTTGTTGGCGATCCGCCCTCGACTCCCTGCTACCGGATTCCCCGCCACACCAAGGCTCAAGGGATGCGCGCTGGCAAACGTGCCGTGCGCCACGTGCGTCGTAGCCACGGGGATAGCCATCAGCTCAGAAAGCTCTAAAAGGTCCTTGGAAGCCTGCGACAGCATCACCCCGCCACCAGCGATGATCGCCGGTCTTTGGGCGGCCAGGAGCAATTGCGCCGCCTGCTCCAGCGAGGCGGCCCCGGGGGCAACACGGAACGCCGGATGTTGCGCCCTCTCAGCGTCTGACGGGATGTCGAAATCTCCCTCAGCCGCAAATAAGGCATTGGATACAATCACCGCCACCGGTCCAGGATTGCCCGTTGTTGCTACCCCGAGCGCCCTTCTGATGATGTTGGGAAGCGTCGCCAGGGCTTCGGCACGCACCGTCCATTTGGTGATGGGCTGAAACACCGCCTGCTGGTCCATATACGTGCTCCCGGGCCGCCACATGCCGGCAACGCTGGCATCGGCGGTGAGAGCCACAATGGCATTTGAGGCGTTGAACGCCTCATACATACCCAGAGCCAGGTGGGCCGCTCCTGGGCCAGATGCCAGGCATATCCCCGGCTTGCCGCTGATTTTGCTATAGGCCGTAGCCATCAGCGCGGCGCATTTCTCATCCCGCACGGTGACAATACGCATCCCTAGGCGCATCGCCGCCAGCGTCAAGGGGGCCTGTGAGCCCACCGTGATCCCAAAGATATACTCCACTCCTGCGGCCTTGAGCGTCCGTGCCAAGGCTTCCCCGCCTGTCATCTTCGCCATTGTAGAACCTCCTCTGCCTTTCGGAGCCAGGCTCGCCCGTCATGGGCTGCGTGTGCTGGCGTACCGCGTTACTTGTGAGGATGTAGGCTTTAACAAGCAGTATGCCAAGAAAAGGCAGCGCCAGCCCCACTGCCCCTCTTACTCTATCTGCGCTAGCACTGCATCTGCCCGCCGCAGCCAGAATACCATGTCCATAGCACCATATAATGCGATGGCGATAGCCAGGGCAATGCGGGCCTGCTCCCGCCGACCACTGGCGGCGTACAGGGTGCCAAGGCCCCGGTGGCAGTGGGCCTGGATCGGGCGCATCCCAAGCTCCTTAGCCAGGGCCAGGGCCTGCTGGTAGGAGGCTTCGGCAGACGTGACGTCCGGCGGGTCGCGGTGCCTGGCGCTCTCGCCAAGGAGCCACAGGGCCCACGCCTCCCAGCCCCGCCCTTTATTGTGGCGGGCGTCCGTGAGCACCCGCTGGGCCAGCCGGTGCGCTTCCTCGACATCCCCAACGAGGAGATAGGCTTCACCACAGGCAAGGGCACGGATGAGGGTGTCCGTTGTTCTGCCAAGCTGTTCCAACACGGCACGGGCATCTGTGGTTCGTCCCGCGAGGGCGTAGGCCAGCGCTAGCCATGGGGCGGCGAGGTGGTAATAGTTTGGCATGTCCACATTTTGACTCAAAACCACCGTCCCTTCGAGCAGCGGGATAGCCGTGTGCAGGGTGCCCTGGCGTACCTGGAGAGGCCCCACACGACTATAAACGGCCAGACGCTCGATGGGACGACCGCCCGCCTCGGCGATCTGGATCGCCTCGGTGCCATACGCTAACGCATCAGCAAATTCCCCCAACTCGCTGAGACACCGACTCATCCAGACACGAGCCTGAAACGCGGGGAAGACCACACTGCCGGAGGACTGGCCGCCCTGCTCCCCTTGGACGGCCGTCAGGATCTGCTGCAAAGATGCCATAGCCTGACGGTAGTCGCCCAGGTCAAAGGCAATCATACCCATAGCGTGATTGACCTGCATCTGGGTGTCGACATCGCCCAGGGCTGTCGCCACGGCGTGGGCCCGCTGGCAGTAGGCCAGCGCCAGTTCGTAGTCCTGGAGCATCCGGCATGCGCCGGCTATACGGCGGTAGATGCGTCCCAGGCGGTGGTGATCCGCCAACCCGGCGGCAAGTGTTTCCGCCTCGCGCAAATGCGGGAGTGCCTGCGCGTATTGTCCGAGCGGTTCCAGTGCCACGGCGAGATCGTAGCGCACATCGACGGCCTGCTCCACAGTCGTGCGGTCTGCAGGGAGGTGTTGCAGAGCCTCCAACGCCTGTTCCAGGTACCCCACGGCTTCCCGGTAGGCTGATCTCGCGCATGCTCTGGCCTTCGCCTGCTGGCAGTACAGGAGCGCCTTGTCCCACACCTCGCCCCGCAGGGCGTGATGGGCCAGAACTTCGACCTGCTCGGCTGCCTGATCTCCAGCGAGCGCCTCGAGGGTCTCCAGGATACCGGCATGGAGCACCCGCCTGCGCTCCTGCAGCAGACTGCCGTAGGCGACTTCATGCGTGAGGCCGTGTTTGAAGGTGTAGACCGGGTTCGGGAAGAGCCGCGTCTCATACAGAAATTCCGTGGTCTGCAGGTGCACCAGGCCACGCTGCACTGCTTCCTCCGACAGCCTGGCAATGGTTTGTAACAGCGGCACGGGCACCTCGGGGCCAATGACCGCCGCGATCTGCACGAGGCGTTTGGTCTCCAGGGGGAGGCGGTCAAGGCGCGCTGCCAGCACTGCTTCGATGGTGTCCGGTAGCGGCAAGGAGGCAGCATGGTCGCCGTGTGCTCCTGCGGCCCAGGTCAACTCCTCCACAAAGAAGGGATTGCCTGCCGCCTTGGCCACAATCGCCTGGTGCAACGGCGCGGGGAACTGTGCAGCCTGTGGTATAGACTGCAGCATCAGCAGGCTGTCGCGGGGTGACAGCCGTGCCAACGCCATCTGGGTCACCGCTGAGTGCCGAAGCCAGGACGGCTGATACCCGGGCCGATAAGTCGTCAGCAGGAGCACGGGCATGTCCCCGAGCTGTTCCACCAGTGACGTCAGCCACTCTTCAGAGGTCAGGTCGCTCCAGTGCAGGTTCTCCACCGCGAGCACGAGGGGCTGCTGCTGACTGGCGTACCGGAACAGATGCCGGAGCAGCGCAAAGGTCCGCGCCTTGCACTGCTCCGGGCTGAGCGCAGCCAATGGCGTCAGCTCCATGGGCACGTCCAGGAGTTGGAGCAGCAAAAGCGCCTCGGCCTCAGATGCCACCCCGGCCTCGTGCAGACGCTGGTGGATGGTGTCAGTGACGGCCGGCGCAGGGGTTGCATCAGGGAGGGTCCAGAGCTGGCAAAGGAGGTCGCGCACTGGCAGGTATGGGATGGCGCTGCCATAGGCCAGGCAGTGACCTTCGCCATACGTCACCGGCTGCCCATCCAGGCCGCGGGCGAATTCCGCCAGCAGCCGCGACTTCCCCATTCCGGGCTCCCCCGCGATGCCGATCACCTGCCCCTGGCCGCCGAGCGCCTGTGCCAGGCGCGCGTGCAGGAGCGCCAGTTCCTGGGTGCGGCCTACAAAGCGACTCAGGGGCCGTGCGTCGCGCCGTGGGACACCCGCCCACCGCTGTCGGAGACCGCAGATCGCATACACGTCTACCGAGGGAGAGGGTATCTCGGGTGTGCGGGCCTCCCGCGCCTCGCCCTGTACCTCGTCCTGCACCAGTCTGTATGTGGCAGCACTGACAAGGATGGTATCGGCCGCGGCCTGCTGCTGGAGTCGGATCGCGACATGAAGCGTGTCGCCCACCGCGGTGTAGGGCAGCCGCGGGTCATGGACCAGGGGGCCGACCACCACGGGCCCCGTGTGCAGTCCCAGGCAGAGCGCGACGCGGTGCGGCTGCTCGCGAAGCGCGTCAGGCGCGTGCAGCCGCTGACGCAGTTCGAAGGCCGCCAGCACCGCCCGGCGGGCATGGTCCTCCTGCGCCACCGGCGCCCCGAACAGGACCAGGAAGCCCTCGCCGGAGATCTGGAGGAGGGTGCCGCCGTAGCGCTGCACCGTATCCTGGACCAGCGCCAGCACGGCGTGCATCAGGTGGTACAGGGCCTCCGGCCCCAGGCGCGCCGCCAGGATGGGGGCCTCGGCCAGCGCCCCGCACAGTACGGTGACCTGTTTGTGTTCCGCGCTCAGGGACAGTGCCAGGGGCCATGGGGCCTCCTGGAGAGACAGTACTCCCTCGGGGAGCGGCTGGAACGGGGGAGATAGGACGGCGCGGGTCGCTGCCTTGTCCCCGCTCACCCTCTCCCGTTCCCCTGGTGAGGTGAGGGAATGCGGCGCAGTGTCCACCGGGAGGGGTTCCTGCACCTCGACCGCCGCCACAAAGCGATAGCCCTGGCCGTGCAGCGTGCGCAGGAAGCGCGGTGTGCGTCCGTCGTCCCCGAGCGCCTTGCGCAACGTCGTAATACAGGATGTCAGCGTCGCCTCCCCGACAAACTGGTCCGGCCACACGTGCGCGAAGAGTTCTTGCTTGGAGACTACCCGATGGCGATGGGCCAGAAGATACGCGAGCACCTGAAAGACCTTGCGCCGCAGCTTGATCAGTCCCCCAGCGCCATGCAGCTCATAGCGCTGCATATCCAGGACATAGTTGCCAAAGAGGTAGCGCATCGCCCCGCCCTCCTCTTCACCTTGCCGCCTATCCAGCCCCAGAATATCTCGCGGAACGCTGCCACGCCTGGAGCCCGCATGCTTACTCCTGAAATGATAGAGGCGTGTATCGTATCACAAAAATTCCACAAAAATATGCTGAATTTGCACTGAAAGTGTCAGGTTTTCCTCGCTGCAAAGACGTACTTTTCTGCCATATACGCCGGACGGTTTATGGCCCGCCGCTTCCCGCGACCGTCAGGCAGCAAGAAGGGCTACATAGCCTCAATGTCAACAATGGCTTTCGTTGGGGCTTCA
>JBMDXC010000041.1:0-2118 GCA_048594805.1 Candidatus Entotheonellaceae bacterium
GACCGCGATCCCGTCGTCGGTGGAGGCGAAGCCCATCACGTGGTAGAAGGCCTCGGGCTGCAGCGCGCCCTCTTCCGTCAGGGTCGGCACCTCCACCACCGGGATTTGCGCCAGCCGCTGAACCACCCACAGCTCCTCGTCGGCCAGCGCGGTATCCAGGGCGGCGCACCACTCCCCGTCGCCCACCGTCTGACCCAGCAGCACACCCTCGCCCCCGTAGCCGCGTGAGGGCTTCAGCACCAGCCACTCCCGCTCCCGCCTGACGACCTCCAGCAGGTCGCCGCTCTCCCCGGCAGGCAGCGTGGTGCGCCGGTCGCCAACCACGCGGGTCCAGAGCACATGGTGATGGAACACCCGCCGCTCCTCCTCGGTAAAGAACCGCTCGCACAGCCCCGGCTCGGTGAGCACCTCGAAGCAGGCCTTGCAGTCCAGCTCCGCGGAAATCGAGGAGACCACGCGGTTCTCGCGGAACAGGCGCCGCATCGGCTCCGGGTCCCAGCCACCCTCGGCCATGTCCGCGAGGTCGAGCACGCTGTAGTCGCGATAGACCAGATCGACCGCGGTATCGCCGCAGCAGATCTCCTCACCCTTCATCCGGAGCTCGCTCGGGTCGGCGTGCAGCATCCGGATGTCGTGCCGGTCCCAGTAGTACTCCACCAGCCGCCGCTGCTCGTCGATCCCTTCCAGCTCGTATTTAGGCTCGATCAGGCAGATGGTCCCCCCCGGCCTGCCCAGCACCTCCAGGTGCTCCACCAGCTCTCGGAGGAGAAGCGTCCGGGCGTCCGTCAGACGGGTCAGCCGGAGGCCGGGGTCCCGCCCCAGGAGCAGCGGCACCACGACCTCGTCCACCACTTCCTCGACCGCCGGCACGAGGTAGAGCCCGCCCACCCCGGTGAGGTTGGGCTCGACGAACCGGAGCGTGTCCTTCCAGATGGGGCTGCTGTAGTCCACCATGCAGTCGAGCCGGTCGAACACCGGGTTCCGTGCCTCCACGGCGGGCGTCCAGCAGGCCCGGAGCCACTCGTCCTCCACCGGCTCCAGCCGAAGCAGCTCCCGCACGGGGGGATCCGTCAGGTAGAGCTCGGGAATGCGGAGCAGGGCGTAGTGGAGCGTCCGGGCGACCGAGTGCAGGTAGAGGAGCTGCTCGGGGAGGAGGGTGATGGGGCAGGGGAGGACCCGGATGGATTCCACCCGGCCGTCGTGGAAGTACTCCAGGTGCCGCCTCGCCCCCGCCAGTCTCATGCCCTCGTGGGCGGCCGCGAGCTCCGCCGGGGACAAGTGGTAGAGCGCCTGCCGCACCCGCGCGGCCAGGCGGGCCCCGCGGAGACCGGAGGTCTCGACGGGCGTGGGCTGGGATGGTCTGGGGGTCTCCGACATGACCGAGCGAATGTGCTCCCCGGCGAGCCTGGGTTGCAGGTAGATGCCATCCAAATATCTCAGAATGCCTTCACGTCGAGACTGCAGCGTTTCATTCGCCATCCGTTCTTCTGGTTAAGCATCGCATTTGGCTTTGCGCTGGGTTGTGCAGTCGCCTCCAAGCTAAATGCCGTACCCGTGGCGGTGACGCTGCCGGGCGCGTTCGTGCTGCAGCTGGCGAAGCTGCCGGCGGACGAGCGCAGAAGACACATCGGCGAAGCGTTGGCCTACCTTGCCCTGGCAGCCTTTGTCAGCCTGTTGACATTCCGCATCTTCCAGCCGTATGCCTTTTCTGGGCCGGGTTTCTTCGGGATCAAGCCCAACCAGGCCTGGGTGGATAATATCCTCGAGCAGCGCAACCAGGCAGCTGGCGACATCGATTTTCCACCGGCGCTACAGTGGGCGCGTCGGCCGCTGTCGTTCTCCTTAAAAAACCTGGTACTGTGGGGGCTTGGACTGCCCCTGGGTGTGCTGGCATGGGGTGGGTTCCTGTGGGCCGGCTGGCGCATGCTCAAAAGCCGCTGGCGCGCGGGGGTAGGTCCAAACGGCGAATTTTGGAAGCATTTTCTCCTGTGGGGCTGGATCGCAGGTTATTTCACCTGGCAGTCGCTGCAGTTCAATCCTACCATGCGTTACCAGCTACCGATCTATCCCGTCCTGGCGATCTTCGCCGCATGGGCGGTGGTGGAGCTTTACGATCGC
>JBMDXC010000410.1:0-3167 GCA_048594805.1 Candidatus Entotheonellaceae bacterium
TTCTTCTGTGATTCGATAGAACTGTGGGAAGTTTAACACATTTCTTATAACCTTGCATAGAAGAAGCTGAAGGGGGAACATATCCTTCCTTCAAAAGATTGGGATCTCTGCGAAAGGTTTACGCAGCGAGAACGTGACGTCCGCCCTTAATATTTTCCACTGCTTACTCCCCATTAGCTTGCAAGTCCTTCCAGTAGAAGACCAGGATAGTCGCCGGCCTCCTCCTGGTACAATATTCCCACAAAGATTTACTTGCTTCAGGGAGGTGGTCATGTCCCCTATGTTTGTCCCCGGACCCGTTGACGTCGATCCCGAAGTTCTTCAGGCGCAAACCAAGCCAATGCTGCCGCATCGCAGCCAGGAGTTCGAGACGATATTCCGCCGCACCTGGGAGAAATCACGCCAGCTCTTCTTCACCCGATCGCGGGTTTTCATCGTCACAGCTTCGGGCACGGGGCTGCAGGAGGCGGCAGTCAGGAACTTCGCCAGGCGAAACATTCTGGCCTGTGTCAACGGAGCATTCAGCCAGCGCTGGTTTGAAGTCGCCCAATCGAACGGCAAGCAGGTAGACCGGTTGGAGGTCGAATGGGATCGCCCCATAAATCCGGCAGATGTTTCACAGGCGCTGCAGGAGAAGCGCTACGAGCTCTTGACGGTGGTTCACAACGAGACCTCAACCGGCCTGCAGAATCCGGTCAAGGAGATCGCTGCTGCGGCCCGCGCTGCCAGTCCCGAAACGTTAGTTTGCGTGGACGCGGTCTCCTCGCTGGGTGGCGCGCGCCTCGAGATGGATGCCTGGGGGTTGGACATGGTGCTCACCTCTTCCCAGAAGTGCCTGGCCCTACCGCCCGGCTTGTCGCTGGCCGCAGTCTCAAACCGGGCGATGGATTACGCTCAGCAGGTGCCCGATCGGGGTTGGTACTTCGATTTAGTCCGTCTGGAGAAGCATATGCACAAAGATTCCACTCCAGCGACCCCTGCCCTCTCCCTGGTATATGCCCTGGATTACCAGCTGGATCGCATCTTCCGGGAAGGGCTGGAGTCCCGTTTTGCCAGGCACAGTGCTATGGCACTGCAGGTGCAGGACTGGGCTGCCAGCCGTGGCCTGGAGCTGTTCGCACCTGAGGGCTACCGCTCGCAGACAGTGACGACGGTCGCGAATACCCTTGAAATCGATGTGTCAGCTTTGAACAGCTTTCTTAAAGAGCGAGGGATGCGGATTGCCGGGGGATATGGCCCGCTAAAGGGCAGGACCTTTCGCATCGCTCACATGGGAGAGATCCAGTTGGAGGATATCGAAGAGCTTTTATCCGCCATGGACAGTTACTTGAGTATTTCCTAAAACCGGCTTGAAAAAATCTTGACACAGAACATATGTTCTGGTATAGTTGGCGTGCAATCCAGCGCCAACTTTTTACTTTTCCAATCCATTCCTGGTAAAGGAAAGATCATGAACCTGATTGAAATTGCCCGTAATGCGATGTTGCGTCCGGAGCCTCAAGAGCTTGACCTTCCCTACCTCGAAGGCGAAGTGGTCGAAGGAATTTACCGGGACGAATATCTTCTACCTCCTCCGGTCCCATCTCTATCGGCAGTGCTCGCATCTTTAGGCCACCTGCCAAGCCAGTCAGCCTTAATTGGCCTATGTGAAGACGGGATGCCATTCCTGATGGATCTATCTAACCCTTCGCCGGGATCCATCTTGATCACAGGGCAACCGGGTAGTGGAAAAACACGACTGCTGGCTGCCCTGCTCACATCGGCTGCACAGTTGAACGATCCCTACTCGATGAACTTCTGCGTGATCTCACCCCAGCTGTACGAGCTGGAACCGTTGAGAAGATTCTCGCACTGCCAGGGGATCGCCGCGCCTTATGAACGGGACGCCAGCGAGATGATCATGAAGTTGGCTGCCGTCGCCGAACAAAGGCGCAGCGGCCGGGAATTGGGTCCGGCAGTGATCCTCGCCATAGACGACCTCGCATACCTGGCCGGTGAATATTTGGATTACGGCGTTTCTGCTCACCTGAGATGGTTGCTGCAATATGGTCCTGCTTCCATGGTCTGGCCGGTAGTCACGATTAGGAGCGATCAAGCCTATGCCGTGGATCGGCGAATGCTCGCCTTCTTCTCCACCCGGTTCCTCGGCCAGGGTCATTACGAACATGACAACCATAAACTCGGTTATGGCAGCAGGAATTTATCCGAACACTTTCTTCAAGAAGGGACATTCGAAGTCCTTTTCAATAACCAGTGGATTCGCTTTACGGTGCCATCCGTCTAGAATTGGAACTCTTGCCTGGAGAGCTGCCATGAACATTGGAATGCTTTGGTTCGATAACGACTCACAGACTGACCTGGCTGCTAAAGTCGAACGTGCCGCAGTTTATTATCAGAAAAAGTACGGGAAAAGGCCAAACCTTTGTTTTGTCCACCCCAGTATGGCCCCCCCGGAGCCGGTGAACGGGAGCTCGGAGTCGAAGGAAACCTCGACCGCCAGAGCGGGCAGTGTAGAAGTACGCACAACGAGGGCTGTCCTGCCGAATCACTTGTGGATTGGCATCCATGCGAATGGATCCGGCAACGGCCACACGAAGAACCTGTTCGAAAATTAACAAATCGGGATGTAGGCGCAGCTCTGTTTCTGTCTGGATCCCTAAATCAATCCCCGACAGAACTTACGTTGTTAGGTCTGCAATCAAGGTATCGATCGCCAGCCCGGCCTCAGTCTCGCCAGATTTACTGGCAGCATCGATTTCGGACAGACGCCGGTAAATCGCCTCCAGTGTCGGAAGAGAGAACTTACGCGCTTGGACAGCCAACTTTTGTGCAACGAAAGGCTGGACTTTGAAGGATGCACCTTTCAGCTGGTCAGCAATTTCGCTTACATACCCACCACTGTCCAGAATCTCCCGGGACAGTAGCAGCAAACGGAACTGCCTGACGACCATCCCAAAGATTTGTGCAGCCTCTTGTTCGGCCAGCAGCTGGTGAAACATCTTCATCGCTTGCTGGCCGTTTCGATTCCCGAGGGCATCGACGAAGAAAAAGATATTCCCCATGCCTGCAGAGGGAGTGAGCAGGTCCACATCTTCGGCTTCAACCGGCCGGCTTCTATTGGTGTACCCCAGCAATTTTTGGATTTCGTGATCGGCCATGCGTACGTC
>JBMDXC010000411.1:0-5424 GCA_048594805.1 Candidatus Entotheonellaceae bacterium
CGGCCATCTTCAAGCAGTGTAGTGAAACTGCGGGCTCATTTATGCACCGCTTCGATCCGCGGTCGGCTCTGGAAGTCTCCCCGGAAGAACGGCTGGAACAGTACGAGCGGCTGTGGGCTGAACCAGGGTTCAAGAAATGGCTGGCCAATTTCTATGACATCATGCTCCCTGGAAAGGCCAATGAGGACTATGCTGCCTTCGTCCGGTAGAAGATCCGCGAGCGCGTCAAAGATCCTGTGGTGGCGGAAAAACTCGTGCCCAAGGACCACATGTTCGGCTCCAAGCGCCTCCCTTGTGAGAGCGGGTATTATGAAGTGTACAACCAGGATAATGTCCTTCTGGTAGACGTGCGCGAGGCGCCGATTGAGCGCATCACGCCCACTGGGGTCAAGACCCGTGATGCCGAGTACGACTTGGACGTCCTCATCTTTGCCACCGGCTATGACGCCGTGACGGGACCGTTGAACCGGATCGACATCCGCGGCGAAGGCGGGCAGACGCTGAAGGACAAATTTGCCACGGGGCCACGTACTTACATGGGCCTCCAGAGCGCGGGCTTCCCGAACCTCTTCACCATCAATGCGGTAGTGTATGATCTTTTTCGCGAATTCTCACACCCGACTCTGAAGCAGCGCTCGCTGTTTTGCTGTCTCTCGTCTTGCGAGTAAATACCAGAGCGCCCCGCAGCCTGGCTCGCTCTGAAACATCCCGATGTCCCGTTGCTTGCGACGCATCTCCTTCTGGAAGCGTTCCAGCAGGTTCGTCGTCCGAATCAGCGAGGTACGCGACTCGGGAAAATCGATCACTCAGTACGATAAGGTCTGATCAAAATCGATAAAAAAGTTTGCCACTGCCTCGGGTTCGCGACCTCCCCACCTGTCCCGGAACCTTGCGGCCCGCTCTCGGATGTCTGCCTCGTCTGCGCCGTCATAAACCCAACTCGCATCGGCCAAGACGGCTTTTTTCCGTTGCCGCTTGGCCTGGCGCGTCGCGTGATGATCGTCGCCACTGGGCGCCACCGCGAGCGCTCCAAACACCAGATGGTCGCCCAGCTGTTTGATCGTATGGAAGATGCAGCGTTGATGGGCCACGCCATAGAGATGATGATCCAGGCCACTCTCTAGCCCGTTGGCGCCATCGCTGACCACCAAGTCCGTGGTGGCCTCTGTGATGCCCTGGAGAGAGAGTTCGCCAAAGAACGCCTTCCAGGTGTCGGCCCGTTCGCCCTCCACCACCTTCCAAGGCACGATTTCCCAGTACCCATCGGGCCACACGCCAAGCGCGCTCAGGACCACCCGCTTCTGCTTGCGCTTGACGGAGCGCCGACGGCCCTGAGCATCGTGGCGGTACTCGCCCATGGGAGAGGCGATCTTGACCCACATACCATCGACCAGGAGAATCGGTGGCGGGCTCTCCAGGACTTGCGTCTTGAACACCGCCAGTTGCTCGGTCACACGCGACACCATGCGGTTACAGGCCGCAAGGGAGCGTACCTCGCCCAGGGTCAACGCCAGCGTTTCTTGCAAGTCCCGCAGACTGTGCCCCAAACAATAGCTCATCACCTGGTGGTCCAGCAGCGGCCCCCAGCAGCGCGCATAGCGCGTGATGCTTTGCCAGGTCAACGCGCCGTTCCCCCGGCGCAGTTTGGGCACGTGCAGGTCCGTAATGGCGCCGTACTGCGTGATCAATACACGCTGATAGCTGCCGCTGCGGGTTGACTCTGGTGAGCGCCCCCACGGCACATGTTCGTAGCGCGCCACCCCCAGATAGGCGCTTAGTGCTTCTTCTAACGCCGCTTCGATGACGTGTTGCACGGTGGTGAGCACGAGGTCTTGCACCTTCAGGCACAAGTCGTTTTTGATGTTGCCTGGGAGGCCCTCACGATTGATAATCTCCAAGTAGTCATTCAAGGAGCGTCGATGGTGAAGTTGCTTGGCATGGCTCATCGGGACATCCCTCCATGGAATCAGGTTACGCACAACCCTGGTTCTACGGGATGTCCCAAGAGTTTTCAATTTCGCGAAATCATCCGTACACTACCACCACACGATGCAGGTTGACGATATGCCACGTGTGGTGGTGAAGGGGAAGTGAGGGAACTATGAGCGCCATGACACCGCACCGCTCATGGCGAGGATGCTCCGTGGTAGGTATGTGCATAACTCTTCTTTTACGGGGTCCAAAATAGGCGTATAGTTAATCGCCAGCGTGATCATCCCGTCACCGTAAAACAGCGCGGCGCCGAAGAGTCCCAGCCCAATGAGGAAGCCTTACTCGCCCCACCGCTGTCGGATGAGCGCGAGGAGGGCTAGAATGCCGCCTCACCATGGTTGCTGGTCCGCGAGGTCCTTGCCGCTACCGATTTCTTCATGGTCGAGGTGGCCACCTGGCATGGCCTGGTGACGTATTCTGTGTTAGTGGTGATGGACCTAGCGACGCGCCCCATCCTACGGCCGCGTTCATGCAGCAATGCGCTCGACAGCTAACCAATCCCTTCGAGGAATTTCTCCTGGGGAAACGGGATCTCATTCGCGATAGGGACACCAAATTCACCCGGAGGTCCGATGGCTTGCGCAAGATTAGTGGTGTGGAACCGCTCCTCTTGCGGCTCCGCAGTCCGAATGTAAATGCCCACTGCGAACGGTTCGTGCGCTCCGTCAGGGGAGACCCTCAATCAGATGGTCATGCTAGGTGAATACGCCCTGTACGATATGATCCACCAATACCCCGCCCACTATCATATGGAGCGCAACCACCAGGGCTCGACAACCGACTCATCGCACTGGAAGGGTTCGATGATTGTCAAACAGGGTATGGGGCACGGCGAGAATGCCTCGGTGGACTACTTAGTTACTCTCATTGAGAGGCCGCGTGACGCAGCGCAGTATTTCAACCGAACGAGGTCCCTGGTGGCGGACACTAGATGTCCATTTCATAAGTTCGCTGCCAGTCATGCAGCAGCTCGCTTGTAAGGCCTGGGTGGATACAAGGCCCGTTCAAAGCATTTGGGCTGTGTGCTAAATCAGGCTCGCCCATGACGTTGTTGACGACGCGTTTGGCTGAACGGTGTCGCCCGCACCAAGGGTTGCCCCGTATACGTCCAACGATATGGATGGGCATGGTGGGTATTGTAGATTTCAAGATAGTCAGACAAGCGCGTGGCAAAATCGTGCGCTGCAGCAAAATCGCCGCGCTTGAGAAAACGCCGCGCGAGGACGCCCAACCACAATTCGACTTGGTTGAGCCAGGAGCCATGTTTGGGCGTCAAATGGCACACATGCTTGTGAGTCGGATCGCTCAGGAACGCCCGCCGCTGTGCGCCTCGGCGTAGCGCCTTGGCAACGAACGGCCCGCCGCACCACTGGGCGCCGAGGCGGCAGACGTCGAGGCTCCAGTGGGTATTGAGGTTATCCACTACCCAGTCATAGCGCTGCATCTCGGGCAGTTGATGGGCCACATGGGCCAGATGGGTGGCACAAGCAGCGCTGGTGCGCGTCTGGCCCAGATTCCAGACGACTTGACCCGTGGCGACGACAACCGAGGCCATGAAGGCCCGCCCCCCATGCCGGATGTCCTCGTGCTCGCGTTTCTCCGGTTGTCCCGGGGCAATGGGCTGCGGCGGGTACTTGCGTGGCAGAATCTGCATCCCCGTCTTTTCATCGGTGCAGATGACCACACGACCGTGCGCGAAGAAGCGCAGGGCCTGGAGATATAAGGAACAAATGGCGTGCGCTTTGGCCTCAAAGTCTAGGTCGTGGCTGTTGAGCCAAGAGACACTGCGATGAGGTTTGAGGTCTGACTCATCCAGCAGGCGCCAGATGCTGGAGCGACTCAGGAGCCCAGTGTGCCCCTGCGCCAGGGCGGCCACCAGGTCGTCGAGACTCCAGCGTGTGGCGGGGCAGTGGGACGTCGCGGGCTTACGGGTGGCCATCGCCATCACCTCCAGACGCGCGGAGGGGGGAAAAGCGCCGCGCTCGGGGCGACCGCGGCGCATCTTGCAGGCCATGGAGGCCATGCGCAAGATAGCGATGGCGCCAACGACCAACAGTATGGCGGTTACACTGCAACTCGTTGGCCACTGGCAGATTCGACGGGTGGTCCGGCGCCGCCGCCTGTAGGATGACCTGACAACGAAAGGCCAAGGCTTGTGGCGTGGAATGGGCGCGTACGATCGACTCCAAACGGGACTGTTCGTCGTGAGCCAAAGTGATGGGGGAAGCAAGCGGAACGGGCATGATCCAGCTCCTTAACACCAGGCAGAGATGGCTCAACAGGCTATGACCATGCCCCCCATTCTACCTGTTTACCCGGCTAAAATATACTGGCACAGGATTTATGAAATGGACATCTAGCTCCCTGAGAAGTCGTCGCTGCCACCTTTGTCATCATCGGTATTGGGACCATCGATCCATGATACTACTTTCCCATTAACGAGATAGACATCGACACGATTGCTTAAATGTCCGTACTGATTGCCAACTCCGCCCAGCGAAAGTGAGGAGCCCAGGTAATGCCAGTGAGCGGAACGGCGTGCATCCCCATCCGTATAATATGGCCTACCCCACACAAAAAGGAGCGCTTCCGCACTCATGCCCACGCGCGGGAAGCCACTCCGCACGGCATCGCGGTCAAGCGGATCAAGCGCTTCGAAGCGCTGCACCAGCCCGATCTGCCGTAGGTAAGCCGTGCGTTCAGCAGCGCTCACCTTGGACAAGTATGTGCGCACTTGGGCTGTAGTCATAATTTTATTATACGTGTGAAACTCGCTCTGTTCAGCGAGAGACAGCCGCTGCATCGCTACGTCATGGGCGCAGCCGGTGAGCATCATGATGGTGCCCAGGAGCATACCAACCCAGCACCAGAGTTGTCGGTCAAAGTTCACAGAATGCTCCATTGCCGCGATGGACTGCTGACGGGGAGTCTGCCTAATCCCCGACATGTCTATCAGCGAGATAGATATCGACTCAATTGCCGAAATTGTTGTACGGATTGCCGTATGCAGCCAGCCGAGTGATGAGTCCGGGGAATGTCAGCGAGCGGAACGCTGCGCTTCCCTAGTTATATTGGAAGGCCCTCCGCAAAGAAACAGGAGAGTCGAAACGCTCCTGTCCACCTGGAGGTACCGCGCTGTATGCACGCACGGCCAGCAGATCAAGTGCCTGAAGCGCTGCACCAGCCCGGTCTGCCGCGGGGGCTGTGCGCTCTGCAGCGCTTACCATAGCCAACTATGTGTACGCCTAGGCGGCTAATCATGACTTTTTAGCGATGTTTTCGGTAGGGAGAAACAGCTTCTGGTAGGATTCTCAATAGAGAAATAGCACCAGCCTGGGTACTGCCGGCTGGCTGCGGAGCGCCCGGCGACGACCTACTCTCCCACACAGTGTCCCGTGCAGTACCATCGGCGCTGAAGGGCTTAACTGCCGT
>JBMDXC010000412.1:0-11098 GCA_048594805.1 Candidatus Entotheonellaceae bacterium
GCACCGGGCCGTCGATGGCGGCAGCATACCAGCCGTAGTCGCCCGCGAAGAGCCGGCCCAGCATTACCATGCGCTCATTGCGCTTGTGTGCACTTCCCCCATGCCCCATAAGCACCAGAGGCCGCGGTCCAGACGGTGCAGAAGGATACCACACCACGCCAGGGATGGTCTGCCCCTGACGTTCGACGGCAAAGCCACGCTCATAGCTCCCACCGACGTTGACGGCGTCTTCCGTCCAGTCGAGATATGCCATGTCTCTCTCCTCTTGCTTGGTCCACTGCCACAGGTTTACCACAGATGCTCGCGCCCGTTCCAGATCCAAAAGCGCCCATGATCAGCCGTAGTCAGGCGGGCAATCACCTGCCGTATCCCAGTCACGCTCTCTGTAACCGAAAGCGACGCGCTGGCGCCGCCCATGTCGGTGCGTACCCACCCAGGATGCATGACGATAGCGATCACCCCCTGTCGACCCCACTCTGGGGCCAGGGTACGAAAGGCGTCATTGAGGGCGGCTTTCGAGTCCCCATAGAGCCCGAGACTACGCTGCCGTCCGTAGCGGGCGCCGAGCTGGCTGGTCATCAGAACGATTTTTTTCTCGGTGCTACGGATGACGGCTGGCAGCAGCGCCTGGGCAACCCTGATCGGAGCCTCTGCGTTGATGGCCATGACCTCAGAGCGTGGCATTCCCGAGCCCGACACCCCTGCGTTGTGGATCAGGGCATCGATCCCCTCGTGCTCCACCGCCGCGGTGAGCGCTGCGATCTGCGCCGCATCGCGCACCTCCAGCGCATGCAGGACGACGTCGCCGGCCAGCGCGCCGAGGGGGCCAGGCTGGGCCGGCGTGCGGGTCGTTGCATGCACACGCCAGCCATCGTTGGCATATTGGCGTGCGAGATCCAGGCCAATGCCCCGACTCGCGCCAATAATCATCACTGTGGGCATGCTACCATCTCCTCATGCCTGCGGCTGCTCGACCTGCGCGCTGTGTCCCAGGCGTCTCGCTCCCCCGATCTCCGCATGGTACTGACCTGGAGTGGCCGGTGCAACACGCCCTCGCCATATGCGGGCGACTCATACGCGGAAGTATGACCCATGACGCCTTAAGGAAATTCGGTAGGATGATGGGCAGGACTTTCGACACTACGGGCTCTTTCGGCATCCACCAGATATGCCAGGAATGCTTGATATGTTTCCTCACGGGCGAGGATATCATGGAGCTGTGCGCGCATCTCTTCCCAGCTTTGCAGGTCGTGCTCCTTAGACGTTGGACCCTCGGGCTCTCCGGGCTGCACCAGGGCGAGGCGTTGGCACCAGAACGGGAACTGGGTGAGGTAGCGTTCTAGAAACGCAAATAATTTGAGCCGCGTCACCGGCATGACCCCGATGGAGAGGTGCATGGAGGCTGCCTGGGTACGGGCGATATGCCACCAGCCCGACGGAATGTAGAGCCAATCGCCGGCTTCCAGCCGACAGGTCATGCGTATGCGCGATGTTTCACGGTCATAGGCCATGTCCTCAGGCATGGTGTCCCAGACAGGCAGAGGATTCACCGTGTTCTGGCGTATGGTGTACTCCTTACATCCCTGGACCTGGATGATGAACACCTCCTCCAGATCATAATGCCACCCGAAGGCCTGGCTCTTGTCTGGGGTCAAATAGACCTGGATGTCGACTGGCGCGTGAAAAAACTGCGCGAATGCCTCAGCGAGTGCCTGGAACTTCGGGCAGGCCCGTTCAGCATATCGCACAAGCAGCGTATGGCCACGACGATAGTACGCCTGTGCCTCTCTCCAGGAGAGGCGTGCATGATCGTGCACGAGGCGGCCGTTGTGCACAATCCGGAGCACAGAGCGCCCCGTTTCCACGATAGCGGCGACATCCGCCTCGGTGAAATCCTGCGTATAGTGTCTGGCCCGGTCAGGCATGGCAAAGGGGACGCGCGTGAAGGTGCGGTGTAAAAATTCGTGCACGGGCATGGGATCTAACAGCTCTTGCAGGACGTGCATAGACCCTCCTGAAGACTCGGATGGACTGGCGAGAGGCTGTTTCTCTTGCTTTTAACTTATCAAGAATATAGAGCAATACAAGTATATTTCTCGCTCTCAGAATGAGGCATTATTACTCTCACACTGAGATGTATATTGCTCATTGTCTTTACCATTGTGTACATCATCAAAGCATGTGACATATCTCAGTCGCGCAAGACTTTTGTCAACTCTTCTCTGACTACTCTCCCCTCTACGGTGCCATACATGTGCCTGTCGTCTTGGCTCCTCTCAGAGCAAGACCTGTACCACTTCCGCTTGCGCTCCCCGGACATGGCACAGAAGTTGCTATGCTCCAACCATAACTCTGACGCCGCTGTTCCATACCAGCAAACGGCGTATACCGTCACGGTGCAATACTGTGCCGTGCAATATTGTGACATTTACAACACACAGGAGATAGCATCAATGTTTGCAACTATGACTAGACAGCGAGAGAATCACACGGAAGGTACCATGGCACGGGCTATTGAAACGCAGACGGCGAAGCTGCCGTCGGATACGTTTTTGTGGGCCAGCCTGGGAGCGATTGGTATGTCCCTGGTCCTCCAGAGCCTTGGCAAAAAGGAGGAGAGTTTGTTTGTGGGGCAATGGGCCCCCACGTTCCTCATCCTGGGGCTATACAACAAGATTGTCAAAGAGTTAGGCTCTGACCATCGCGACAGGGACTATCGGTAAGGCGAGGGCTCTCTCCTGCGCTCCGTTCTCGCCCCGAGGCTGGGCCGAGACGGGGCGCATGACCTAAGTACCCTGACATAATTTTGATGCCATTGTACTCTTGGAGCTTGTATCCTGGGAGCGCGGCCATCCTGGCCGCTTTCTGAGCAGGCGAGGCGCCTGCGCTCCCAGGGAAAACCAGGCCCTGTATTGCCATGGCCTGGCCCTGATGGACAATGTGGTCATTGATTCGCACTTTGCCGAACGGGGGAGAATGGGCCGATTACGGGGTGCCGTCGCGCAGAATCCGCGCAATCTGGGCTTAGGCATCGATGAAAATACGGCCATCGTGCTGCCCACGGCAAGAATTTTCAGGTTATGGGCACGGGAGCCGTGTATGTCGTCGATGGCTCGCATATTTCTTTCTCAGGTCTGTCTGACCACCCCCCTGAGGGGTTCTGAGTCTCTATGGCGTCCAACTCCATGTCTTGGCCGTAGGCGACAAGTTCGATCTCCAGAGGCGCTGCCCTGTGCTCTCGGCAGCGCGCAAGCAGGCGCAAGCATGAGCCGATGCTGGCTCTGACGGTTTGCCTGGCATTATGGAGGGCCTCGCGTCCCTGAGACCCTCCACAGACGACATGCCTCCCCTTGTAGCCTTCCAGGACACAAGGGTCACTTGACAGTCTGTTCCGCGCGCGTCGACGCCACCGTGAAGGTGTACGTATCGCCATGATGCAGGTAGTGGACACGCTCCTCCAGCCCCGCCGCCTGCACCTCCTGCTGGAAGTCAGAGAGCGGAGACGTGAAGACGTCATAGTCGTTGTAGTGAATTGGTATGGCACGCTGCGGGGCGACCATCTGCATGAGCTGCACGCCCTGCTTTCCATCCATCGTGACCAGGATACCGAGCACGCGCGTCCCACCTAGATGGAGGGGAGGAGGGCGAGGTCGATCTGGGGATAGCGACGTGGAATCTCCTGCAAATCGTCGATGACGAGGGTGTCACCGGTAATGTACAGCCGGAAGAGAGGCGTCTCTGCTGACGACTGAAACTCCAGGAGGCTCCCCATGACGTCTGGTAACACCAGGTTGGCGAGTGGGGGCCCGTGTCGGCCGGGCATGGCCGTGATGCGGAGGTGCGCATCTCCTTTCGCCACAGTCATCGATGCCCAGGGGTCGAGCGGGTACGTGTGCCCGAAGCCTCGCTTCCCGAGTTCGTGCGCCGCTTCCGGAGTCGTCACGATCGGCAATGACTTCTCCAGCTCCTGCTCCGCCACCTGATCGAAGTGATCGCCGTGGAAGTGCGACAGAACGATGAGATCGAGCGGCGGCAGCTCGTGGATATCTATAGCCGGATTCGTCAACCGGGTGGTATGCAGCCCGTAGCCCAGTGGGACCTGCTCATGCATGTGGATGAAGGTCGGATCCGTGAGGATGGTGAACCCGGCATAGCGAATCAAAACAGTGGCATTGCCAATGAAGAAGATAGAGCCCGTCGAGAGGTCCGGTGCCGAACCGTCTGACGGGATGGTCATCGTCGGTATAATATGCGGCATAAGCCTGTACCTCCTGTGCCGACGCTGGGGCTTCCTATCCAGCCTGGCAGCTGCTCCCTCGTTAACGTCAAGAGCCATGCGAGGGCACATCTGATTATCCATGGTGCTCCGGATTCCCCTGTTGTTTGCCTTCTGCTACCTAACAGTTACACAGCGCATCCACTGTGCCTACTCCACGGCATACCACTCCTGCACAAGGCAGGCATCGTGGGGGACTCATGGCAGTGGCTAAGAGCGGCCGGAAAGTAGGTACCTATACCATCCATGGGCTCTGACACACAGTGACATTGGAAAGGCCCAACCCGACAATTGCGGAGTGCACGAGTAAAACCTGACGAACCGCAATTTACCCAGGTTCGGTCTTGTGCGTCGAGCCAGGAGCGGATGGTCGCAGGGTTACTCGGCGTGCACCATGGGCGTATCAACCAGGTGTTCCGCCAGAAACCAGACCTGCATCTCATGCGTGCGGAGGACGTCACTGACGAGGAGATCATTGGTCCCATCGTCGCCTGCTGCGGATGCCTGCCTTGCCGCCTCCCGCACCTCCCGGATGATGATTTCGTGTGCTTCCAGCAGCCGCGAGAGCTGCACCGGCACTTCTTCTCGCCCCCGCGGTGGGCGTTCAATGCGAGTCATCTCGGCGACATCGTGTGCCATGGCCACACTGATGCCTCCCAGGGACTGGATCCGTTCAGCAAGCTGATCGACCAGGGCGCTCTGCTCATTGTAGTGTTTATCGAACAAGAGGTGCAGTTGATAGAAGGTATGGCCGGCTACTTGCCAGTGATGCTTCTTGTACATATCGCGCAGCACCATCGTGTCCGCCAAAATTTGGTTCAAGGCTTCCACACTGGCAGCCCGTGCGTCCACATCGAGCGCCAGCGGATAGTGGGCCAGGGTGCCGTAGGGCTGGATCTCCGGAGCGCGCTGTCCTAAGATGGGTTGAGCTCGCTCTGAGGCCTGTACCATACTGTGCTCATTAGTTCTAGTGTTCGGCATGTGTTGGAACTCCTCGTGTTTTTGGTCTGTTGATGCTAGGGTTCTGGTGCATGCGGCTCGCGTGTGCTGGAAGGTACATATCAAACGCTGCGTCCCTCTGCTCACTGGAGTAACTCACGCATCCCCGCATGGCTGCTCTGAACTCTTATCGCTTCCACCTGTACTCCGGAGGCTTGCTACGCTGCTGGCGCTCCTAGTCAAGACATGACGGAAAACATTATCTCGTTTACAACATCGTGCAGAGAGCAAGAATCATGCCTATGACTTGAGGAGGTCCGCACTGCCGACAGGCTGCTCCGCCATTCTCTCAGCGTGATCAGGCTGTAGCAAAGGAGCGGCGAGAGGGCCACAGTGGGATCCGCAAGTAGGTAACTGCTACCCAACTGTGTGAAGAAACACTATCTTTCTCATGAAAAGACTTGCTCAATTCCAGCCTGTTCTGTAGGCTTTGTCCTACAAATATGTAGATCTTATCTCACAAAAGACCTCTCCTTTTCCTGTCTCTCTATAGGTATTCTTTGCACTGACATTATTGATTCTTTCAAAACGAGATGTGTTATGCCTTCAATTTGATAGTAAGAAAGAATAAACAGGAAATTTGTCTAGGGAAAACCTTTATAAAATGCTATCAAAATAATACTGAAGTTCTTTTACGTAGACTAGATATGCAAGAGCCTGTCCTTCAGAGCGAATAGATTATGTCTTTACGAGTTTTAGCTTCAACCAGGACGTCACACATCTGAGGTCAGGCGTTCCAACCATGGGACCTCTTGCCATTGGTCACACACGGTACCCTGCGTCGGACGCTCTAATGCTTGAGCCAGTGCGCACGCCATGTTGTCAAGCTAGGCAGTCCGTGATCTAGAGTCTATCCTGCATAGCATCGCCTTCCATGATGAGGCTCTCAGACGTGCCCTGGCACGCTCCGTGGCTTCCCCTCGCCTCTGTGGCATGCAAATTGCTGAACGAGCCTGTACCCCAGCCGTTACGCTGGGCGCCTAGAATGCCAGAGACGTAACCGCCTGGGCACCATTTCCATAACACGAGAACACTCAAAGGAGACAAAGATGGATCGCACATCGACGAAGATGCTCATCCTGATCCTAGCCGTGCTTTGCATTACCGCTACGTTCGTCTTTGCACAGGGGAGTGGATCAGGTGGTGGCAGTAGCTCGGGTTCGGGCAGTAGCATGGGCTCAACCAGTGGCACGGGCTCAACCAGTGGTAGCGGGACGACAGGGAACACGGGGCGTACCGGGACTATGGGTGACACGGGTTCAAGCAGTGGTAGCGGGACAGATAATCCGGGCAGCAGTGGCACGGGTTCAAGCAGTGGGACCATGGGTGGCACCGGCAGCACGGACACCACAACCGGTAGTCAAGGTACGGCCGGTACCGGGCACTCTGGTACCTCACGCAGCAGTTCTGGGACGCGTTCGTCCCGGTAACGCCCTGCCCTCCTGTGCTGTAGACTCGCCAGCAGTATGAGAAGACAGGAGGATACGCGAGCGGCCACGTCTTCGCCCATCGGTTCAGGCGTGGCTTGCCCCAGGGGCTAGACAGAGTCTAGCTCCGCCCCCTCTCTTCGCGGATCATATCTCCAGTGGAATTCTAGTTCGTATGCCAGCGAGCGCGCCAACCCGTCGAGATCCGGGAAGAGGGTCGCTCGCGTTGTATTCATGCGGTATAACTCGCGGAGGCCTTTCTCCCGAATCCGCGCACTGGGCAGAATCAGCTTGACCACGGTCTCGCGCGGCTGGGGGTAGTTGCTCAGGATAACCTCCAGGGGCTGTCGGAGGGTTCCTGGTATGGCAAAGGTACCAGACTGCGCCGTCAGCCGGAGGTTCATCACCTCGGGTTCACCGATCCACAACAGCGGAGTGTCAGCCGCGAGAAAATGCTGGTGGAGTTTTCCAGGTTCACGTGGATCAAGTTCCCGCGGGTGGATGGTGAGGCCCTCCCGCAGCTGGATGGCTGGCGGATAGGAGATGGCCATTGGGTTGAAAGCCCATACGGCGGCATCCCCCGTAGCGCACTCCAATGCGAAAAAGGCCGCCACATACGGTGACCACGTCAGATCCAGCAGACGTGTCGGAGCGCCATGGTGCTGCATCAAAGCCAGCCATCGCAAGTCATCGTCTAGCGCGGGAACGTGATGCAGAAACTGATGCGCTTTGCGCTTGAAGATCCGCAAAATGCGTGCTTCTTGCGCCTGCCATGCCTGCGAATGAATTCCAAAGGTCAGCAAGTACCGTGACAGCGCGCTGAATAAGGGCCAGCTCGCATCCCGCTGACCGCGAAACGCCCAGTTCGACAGGGGTGAATCGGTGATCATGTCCAGGAAGGCTTCCCACGAGTCCAGCACGTAGACCGCATACAGTGCTCGGTCGCTTTTGGTCAGCCTGGAGAGTTTCTTATTCGATTTTTTGGTCGTTTTCCTCTCTTGCATGTCACAGGTGTCCTAGACTCCAGGAGCCATCACGGCCCCTGGAGCCGTGTGCGCTTCGGCAGTCATGTGGGCCTCTGCTTGCCTGCGCCTGTTGCGCCTACGCCTCCCACAGGCTGTGCCACTGCGCTGGCCCGATCACCACACATTCATAGGGCTGCAGGTGCTCCATGGAAATACTGTGGCGGACCCCGGTATATTTCCTGGCCTCAGAACTGAAGAGGAGCGCCTCGACGGCGGTGCAGGGCGGTGTGAAGGCCTGCGCCTCCGGGGTCATATTGCTGTACACTCGTATAGCTGTGCCCCCCTCAAGGGTAGGCGCGCCGCGGATCAGTTCTAGCACAGCCTGGGGTGCCGACCCGGGGAGCAAGCGTGCCGCACGCTGCGTGAAGTTCCGTAACGTCGGCCAGCGCTGGCGTACGCTGAGGAGATCCTGATAGAGCTGCCGCAGCCCCGCCTTGTGAGGGTCAGAAGCCCAGGACCAGGTGAGGCAGGACGCCGCAAACGTGGCTTCAGCCTGTGGATCAGGGACCTCGCCGTGGGCGTGAAAAGCCTCGAACTCCTGGCGCCGCCCCAGGCGGATGCTCTCCACGAGATCGGCGTCCGCAAAGGAGCAGAAAAACAGGAAGGGATGCTCTTCTCCATACTCCTGCCCCATGAAGAGCAGGGGCAGATGCGGCGCCAGCAGCAAGAGACTCGCAGCCAGGCGCTGCGCCGGTGGCTCGACGAGTGTCCCCAGCCGCTCACCCGTAGCGCGGTTGCCGACCTGGTCGTGGTTTTGGATACAGACCACAAAACGGTCGCCCGGCAAACCCTGGCTCGGTGCGCCATGACGGCGACCCCGATGCGAGCTGTAGCAGCCATTGTAAATGAAGGTTTCTTCAAGCACGCGCGGCACATCGTCACGGCGTCCATAGTCGGCGTAATAGCCCTGGCTTTCCCCCGTCAGGCAGGTATGTATCACGTGATGGAAGTCATCACTCCACTGGGCATCCAACCCGTAGCCGCCGCGTTCCGGAGGGAGCAGCAACCGCACATCATTCAAATCGCTTTCGGCCACCACGTGCACCTGTCGCCCCACCTGGCTGGCCGTGGCCTCGGCGGTATCTTTGATGGCCTGGAGAATATGGTAGGGACTCCGGTCATAGATCGCGTGCACGGCATCAAGGCGCAGGCCATCCACATGGTAGTCTTCAATCCACATACGTACATTGTCCAGGACAAACGCCCGTACAGCGTCACTACCCCGGTCATCGTAATTGACCGCCCGTCCCCACGCCGTGTGATACTGCTCCGTGAAGTAGGGTCCAAATTCCTGGAGATAATTGCCCTCGGGCCCACAATGGTTATAGACCATATCCAGAAAGAGGGCCAGCCCTGCGGCATGGCACGCATCCACGAGGCGCTGCAGGCCATGCGGGCCGCCATAGCTGTTGTGGGGCGCATAGGGATAGACGCCATCGTACCCCCAGTTGCGTGTACCGGGAAACTGCGCGATGGGCATCAGCTCCAGGGCAGTCACCCCCAAGTCCCGTAGGACAGGCAGCCGGGGAATGATGGCGTCACAACTGCCCGCCGGCGTGAACGTCCCTACATGTAGTTCGTAAAACACGAGGTCTTCACGCCGTACTCCCGGCCAGGTGTCGTCCGACCACACAAAGCGTGCGGGTCGTAGCACTGCCGAAGCCTGATGTACACCATCCGGCTGCCAGCGGGAGGCCGGGTCAGGGCGCTCTGACCTGCCGTCCAGGCGAAAGACATAGCGCTGCCCTTCCGGTATGTCGGCAAGCGTCTGGCTAAAGTAACCAGCCTCTTCCCGGTTCATCTTGTATTGACAGCGCTCCTCACCGGTCATTAACACCAGCTCAACGCTCGCCGCGTGCGGCGCCCACACGCGCCAGTGCACCGCGCCATCGGCCACGTCCAGGGCTCCCACACCAGAGGATACGGCCCGGTTCATCACCCTCTCCTTCTCCTGTCCTTCTATCCAACACTCCTGCTGTTGTGCACCATCCCGCCACCGCTAACTGTCCCGATGCGCTGTAACCCCCAGAGGACGCGAGCACCGGTGCCACCAGAGCCCGTAGGTGAGCCGTTCCCGAAGCTGTGTGAGCCAATGGCCGTGCTGCCAGGCGCGAGTCCTGCCCTCCGGCGACGCGTCGCTATGCATACCCTGCGTAGTGGGACCATACGATGGAAGAGATGCCAGTATCAGGTAGCAAATTCTGTGCCAGGCGTATTGACCCCTCTCCAGTCTTGTCCCGAGCTCCGCGTTGTAGTGCCTACTGTTGGGAAGGGCCTGTACCGTGCACGCCATGAGCGCGCCTCTGTGGTATGGAAATTGCCTGCGTGAGGAGGACACGCAAAGGAGGTGAGCCTGAGTGTAGGGCTGACCTCCGCAATCCTTATCGAGGGCACAGGAACACACCTATGACAGAGAATATGCGAAGCGAGCAGATACGGGAGGTCGCCCGCCGCTGCGGGTATGAGAACCTACGTCCCGGGCAAGAGGCGGCCATACGCGCCGTGCTGGCGGGACGTGACACCCTGGCAGTGCTGCCGACTGGGTATGGCAAATCGGCCATTTATCGTCTTGCCGCCTGTCTGCTCGCCGGACCCACCGTGGTCATCTCGCCGCTCATTGCTCTGCAGCGCGATCAGGTCGAGGGGATTGCGGAGCAGCCCGTCGGGAGCGCCGCGCTCCTCAATTCAACCGTGCGCGCGACGGACCAGAGCTGGCCGTTGATTTTGTCGTGACACACGGGTTACTCCAAGCTTTGGATTCGTAGCGCCATCAGCGCAACGTCGTCTCTCTTACGGCGAGGCGAGCTGTTCGGGGGTGAGCAAGGGACGCCGCTGCTTGAGGTCATACTGCGCTCCGTGCGTCAGGATATGGAGCTTCACATCATAAATACTCGTGATGCCCTCAGGCTGGTCCTGAGCCATATTGGCAAAGGAAATGGCTGCGCCATCGATGACATAGACCGCACCCCTGCCGATAACCCGACAGATCTCTCCCTGCACTATGAAGGCGGTGTCTTCATCGATGCCCAGGCCCAGGTTGCGCGGATTCTGGGCCACGGCACCCAGCAAGCGGCCGAGGCGGCCCCGTTCACCAAAGTGCGAATCGATCACCACATCGTTCAGCAAGCCCAGCCCAGGCGCCATCTCCAGACTCAAGAGCTGATGCGAGGCGTCCCCTTTTCTACCAAACAGCATGGTCGACGACATCGCCGCAGCGCCAGCCGATGTGCCAGCTATCGTGCCCCCTCGGGTGTAGAGGTCGTGCATGCAGCTAAACGCGAGAGAGCCCCCAAGCATACTTATCAGTCGGACTTGATCGCCGCCCGTGAGAAACACCACAGCAGCGTGCCTGAGCTTGGCAATATGCTCGG
>JBMDXC010000413.1:0-7646 GCA_048594805.1 Candidatus Entotheonellaceae bacterium
CACCTGCACAGGCGGCCTCGGTGCCGGCCTGGTGGCAGCGGCACTGGCACTGTTGGTCAGCAATTATCTCTTCCTCCCGCCCTACTTCAGTATGACCAGTGACCATTCCCTGTTGCCGCTGGTCGTGTGCTATCTCGGCACCGTGGTGCTGAGTGCCCTGCGTGCCTCTCGCAGCCGCTCTTCGCCTCATCATGAGTAGACCCACTCGTACACAGCAGCACCCGTTGCCCTTCTCCTCACCCATTGGCTCACCGCCTATCAGGGCTGGAGGACGACAACGCAGAGGATACCACAGGCATGCCTCTCTGACGCCAACTTGAGAGGTGTGTATGCCCGGCTCATACGCTCTCACCCTCGATGGCGTTAGATAGGCTCTGACGAGGATGGTAAATGCATCGGTCGCGCTGATCAAGGTGGACACGGATAGAAACACTCACGCATTGGAGAAACCTTATGGATGCTGCGCCGTTACAAGCACTCCTGGTCGCCCTGGTATGGTTGAGCGCCTGGCGATTCCCTTCCCGGCAGAATATCTGGCTGGGCGTGCTCATCGCGACCGGCATGGTGGTGCTCCCCGACGTTGTCCTGGCCGCCGGCAGTGACAGCAGTGATCACACCCTGATCTCGAGCATCGGCATCAGTATCCTGGCCGCCACTGTGCTCGCCTTTCTAGCCCATGCCGCCCGCCAGCCCTTGCTCTTAGCCTATATCGCCGCAGGGGTGCTTATCGGACCGCAGATGGGTTTTGGCCTGGTAAAAAGTGAAACCGATATCCAGGTCATCTCCGAAATTGGCCTCATCATCCTACTGTTTATGATCGGTCTGGAAATTGATATGAAAAAGCTCAAGGAATCGGGGAAATCCTTGATTCTCTCGGGCGTCTTTCAGTTCCTCCTGTGTACGGTACTGGGCATCGGGTTTTTTGCCCTGCTCGGGTACGGTATCGGCAACGGCACCTATAATCTGCTCTATCTCGCGGCGTGCTGTGCGCTGAGTAGCACAACCATTGTGGTCAAACTGCTGTATAGCAAATTTGAGCTGGACACGTTGGCGGGCAGAATTACCCTGGGGATTCTCGTCTTTCAAGACATCTGGGCCATTATCATCCTCGGGGTACAACCCAACCTGGCGAATCCTGATGTCATACAGATTTTGTGGTCGTTCGCCAAAGGTGGCCTCCTCGTGGTGGCCAGCTTGCTGGCCAGTGGGTACCTGCTCCCACCACTCTTCAAATCCGTGGCGAAGCTGCCAGAAATCGTCCTCGTGGCCTCGCTGGGCTGGTGCTTTCTCGTGGCGGGCGCCGCGAGCGGGCTTGGGCTCTCCCTCGAAATGGGGGCCTTGATCGCTGGAGTCACCATTTCTACGTTCCCCTATAACCTCGATGTCATTGCCAAGATTGTCAGCATTCGCGACTTCTTTATCACTCTGTTCTTCGTGGCGCTGGGTATGGGCATCCCCAATCCCCTGAACAATCTGTCTATCCTGGCACTGGCCGTGCTGGCGGCGCTGTTCCTGATCGCGTCGCGTTTTCTCTCGGTCTACCCTCTCCTCTATACCCTGCGCAATGGCCATCGTGTGAGCCTGCTGACGACCATCAATCTGTCGCAGATGAGCGAGTTTTCGCTAGTGATTGCGGCCATTGGTGTGACCGCGGGTCATATCGACAAACAGATCTTGTCCATTATGATCTTCGTGTTTGTGATCACGTCTATTGTCTCCACGTACATGATTCAATATAGTGATCCACTCCAGAAGATGATCAGTAGATTTTTACAACGCCTTGGGCTCAGAGATATAGCCACCCATCCAGATGATGCCATGGTCAGTCCAACAGCGGACAGACACATCGCCCTCTTGGGATTCTTTCGTGTGGCGAGTTCTTTTATCCATGAGTTACAAGCCGATGAGAACCAGGAAGAGCCCAGCAGCAGAATCAAAAAAGATCATGTTTTCGTGCTAGATTTTAATCCGGAAGCGCATAGCAAACTCAGGGCACTCGGTATTCAGTCGATCTACGGCGATATCAGCCATATGGATACGCTCCATCATGCAGGTATGCATGAAGCCAAAGTGGCCATCTCGACTGTCCCCGATAATATCCTGGTCGGCACAGACAATTTGCAAATGATTAAGCACATCCAGACCATTTGTCCGCATGCGAAAATCGTCGTCACCGCCGAGAGTCCGAACAGAGCCCTGGAGATGTATGCCGAAGGCGCGGACTATGTCCTGTTACCCAGAATTTTAGCCGCACAACATTTACGGCAGGTGGTTGAGGTGCTCTTGAGTGATGATACCGATGCGATAGCGCAGCTCAAACATGCCCATCTCAATCAGCTCCGGGCGCGCGAAGAAGTCGTCAGCTAATCTCTAGCCGCTGCTAGGTGTCGGGATATGGTGGTACGGACTGGGAGCGAGGTCGATGGGGATTGCTGCAGACATCGTGATCATTGTGGTGGCGGCACTGCTAGGCGGCCTCGTAGCGCAGTGGCTACGCCAGCCATTGCTGCTTGGCTACATTCTGGCTGGGGTACTGGTTGGTCCGTACACCGGCGGCGTAACGGTGACAGAGATCCAGCAGGTCGAGTTGCTGGCGGAGATCGGCGTAGCGCTGCTGCTCTTTGCGCTGGGCATAGAATTTTCTTTGCGGGAACTGCAACCGGTCCGTACCATCGCCCTGCTCGGTACCCCATTACAAATTGGGCTCACGATGGCCTATGGAATCGGGATTGGCTGGCTATTGGGTTGGACATGGTTGGCCTCGGTGTGGTTCGGAGCGCTGATCGCCCTCTCCAGCACTATGATCATTCTTAAGACCCTGATGGCCCAGGGATTCCTGGGGACCCTGTCGAGCCGTGTCATGATCGGCATGCTGCTGGTGCAGGATCTGGCGGTCGTGCCGCTGATGATTATCCTGCCACAATTGCATAACCTCGAGGCTGGTCTGCCGCTTGTCGGACTGGCGGTCCTGCGTGCCGCGCTCTTTCTTGCCGGGATGATCATTGTGGGCACCCGCATCGTGCCGTACCTGATGGCCTACGTGGCGGGCTGGAATTCGCGTGAGTTATTTCTCCTCGCCGTCACCGCCGTTGGTCTTGGTGCAGGATATGCGACCTATCTGTCCGGTCTCTCCTTTGCCTTTGGGGCCTTTGTGGCCGGTATGGTCATCAGCGAGTCGGAGTACAGCCACCAGGCGCTCGGCGATATCATGCCCTTGCGTGACCTCTTCGGCCTGCTCTTTTTCGTGTCGGTCGGCATGTTGTTTGATCTCGGCTTTCTGGTGGACCATCTGGGCACTGTGGCGCTGGTAGTGGGACTCGTGGCCCTCGGTAAAGGTCTCATATGTGGTGGGCTGGCGCGTCTCTTCGGCTATGGCAACGTGGTGCCTCTCGCTGTTGGCTTTGGCATGTTTCAGATCGGGGAGTTTTCGTTCGTCCTGGCGCGTGTCGGGCTCAATACCGGTTCTATTTCCCGAGAACTCTACGCGCTGGTATTAGCCACGGCTCTGGTCACCATAGTGTTGACGCCCTTTGCTGCCCGCCTGGTAAGCCTCCTGGATATACTCAGAAAACGCTGGAGCAGGGTCACGCCGGTGCGCATCATCGATCTGCCGCGCACCGGCCTGCACGCGCATGTGGTGATTGCCGGTGGGGGACGCGTGGGACAGTACGTCGCCGGCGTGCTGCAGCGCCTGGACCTGGGGTTTGTGGTGGTAGAACTGGACCAGCGACGGGTCCAGGAATGCCATGCCGCTGGCATGCCGGTGATCTATGGTGACGCCAGCCATCCTGTGGTATTGGAAGCTGCGGCGGTCGCCCAGGCGCGGTTATTGATTCTCACTGTCCCGTCGGTCACCGTGGCCCAGGCGATCGTCACCCAGGTGCGCCAACTCGCTCCAAGCCTGGCCCTTGTGGCGCGTGCCGAAGGTGTGGAGCAGATGGAACGTCTGCACCGTCTGGGTGTATCTGAGGTGGTTCAACCGTACTTCGAAGCCGGCCTGGAAATCGTGCGGCAGGCCCTGTTAGCCCTGGATGTGCCGGCAACAGACATTCAGCACTACACCGACGCCGTCCGGGAAGAACTCTATGCACCGCTGTACCAGACACCGGCCGGCTCGCAGACGCTCACCCATCTGCGCCGGGCGACCCACTTGATGGACCTCACCTGGGTTGACGTGTCGGAGACGAGCTGTCTGGTCGGGCAGACGATCCAGGAGATGCGCATTCGCAGCACCACAGGGGCCTCGGTTGTGGCTGTGATTCGCGATGGCCGCGTGATCCTGAACCCCGATGCCACGCACCGCTTTGCTGCCGGCGACCTGGTAGGAGTGTTGGGGCATGCCGAGCAACGCCAGGCGTTTCAGCAACTCGTCCAGGGAGGCACACAGCGGCCTGCAGAGGACGTCAGACAGCTGCCGGCCAGGGATGGCAGTCACCACAAACAGCCACAGGAGTAAGGGGAAGTCGCCCTGAGCTTGCCGATCGCTGGGTGGTCAGGCACGGAAGAGAACGAGCGAAAGCATGTAGGTCAAGTGGATAGCGATGCCCAGGCCGCCTTCCAGCCGGGAAATACGCTTGCCGGTTCTCGCAAGCTGGTCGAGTGTGGCCCAGAGGTGTGACCCGAGAGCCTGGCCTTTGACCAGGAAGCGCTGTCTACACCTGTGAAAAAGTCGGGGCTCTCGCGAGGCATGCCTCAGGTGTCCGAAAGGGCCGTGCGACTTCTCGCCTAGAACACCAACAGCGTGATCCCCACAAAGAGCGGCATCAGCACGATGCCGCTGTAAACCATGTACCCGAAGAACGACGGCATCTTGATCCCGGCCTCCTCCGCGACAGCCTTCACCATGAAGTTCGGTCCGTTCCCAATGTAGGTATTGGCACCCATAAAGACCGCCCCCAGACTGATGGCCTTCAACCAGAGGTCTGGCACGCCAGCCACGGTCGTGCTACCGAGCGTGTGACTCACCTGCGTGCGTGCGGTCTCGAAAAAGGTCACGTAGGTGGGGGCGTTATCGAGGAAGGAGGAAAAGACACCCGTGGCCCAGAAAAACTTTGCTGGTGTATTGATCCCGAGGGACGCTCCATACTGGTCTAAAAATTCTAGTGCTGGAATCATCGTCAGAAAGATGCCCAGAAATAAGATCGCCACCTCAACGATCGGTGCGTAAGTGAATTGATTCGCGCGACGTGCAGCAGTCCCGCCGAGGAGCAGCGAGCCGCCTGTCGCGGCCAGCATGAGGAGCATACGCCATGGTGAAGGCACCAGCGCGACCGCCGTGATGACCAGACCCAGGAATAAAAAATTGATGCTGCCCTGGAGGCGTAGCGGCTCAATGTGCATCCGATCGAGCCGCAGCGCTTGTGGGCTCTCATGGACATGCCTGATGGTATCCCACACACCATACACCACGAGCAGCGTAACCACCATGGTCAGCCATTCTGGCCACAGGGACAGCGTCCAGGTAAAGGGGACACCGCGGAGATAGCCCAGGAAGAGCGGTGGATCCCCTAACGGGGTCAGACAGCCGCCAATGTTGCTGACGAGAAAAATAAAGAAAACAACGGTGTGGGCGACATAGCGACGCTCAGCGTTGGTCTGGAGTAATGGGCGGATGAGCAGCATCGAGGCGCCAGTCGTGCCCATGATACTGGCCAGGAGGGCTCCAAGTCCCAGGAAACAGCCATTCACCACCGGGGTGGCCTGCAGGTCACCCCGCAGGGCTATACCACCTGAGATCGTGTACAGTGCACCCAGGAGCACCATGAATTCCATGTACTCCACCATGGTGTGCTGAAGACGGTGCCCCCCTGCCTCTCCTTGCAGGAGGAGAGAGCCAGCCACCGGTGCCCCCAGCATGAGGACCACCAGGGCTTTGTTGGCGTTATTTTCCCACCAATGCGGCACCATCAGCGGGAGCAAGGCGATTGCCAGGAGTATGAGCACAAATGGCACGATCAACAGGAATGACATCTACCTCGTCCTTTGCATGAAGGATGGGAAAATAGGCTTTCATGAGGCTTTGCATCCCCTACTAGGGGGCGGGTAGGGCAGCGTAGAGCCTCGCCGCACAACAGACATTCTCGTCAGTGCTAAACATTTTTCGTTCTTTATTCGACAATTTTGTTCCATATATCTGTTATTGAAAGATCTCCTAACTTCTATAAGTCTATGATGTTGCTTCAGTTGCGACAAAAATGTAGCCTGGCACAGGAATTGCTTTTTTCTCATTATAGAGCAAGTTGTGAACACAGTGAAGTTGTTCCTACATGCGCAGTCGTTTCGCCGCATGTTTTATCAAAACATAACTTCAGCAGGATCGATGCGTTGTATGTTCCCACGCAATCCAGGGGAATCTAGAACAAGGGAGGAGCGATGGCACGAGGAGGGGGTCTGTATAGGTTGGTGTCCTTAGCTGTAGGGCTTTGGATGTTGGTGTGTGTGGGGATGTCTTGCGCCCAGCAAGCTCAGTCACCGGCAGCGACTGAGGCTCCAGGGGCAGCGCCAAACCTGCCGGCGTATTTCACCGCGACAAACGATCCCCAGAAGCCCGCCTGGCCCGATCCCACCGGCAGCGCCGCTGGAGTCTGGGCGGCGCCAGCGAGTGATGGTAAGGGTGATGTCCCTGATCAACTCAAGCCGACCGATCTGTATGATCGCATTGTCCATAATCTATACTCGATCAACTACGTGTGGGTGCTGATCGCTGGCTTTCTGGTCATGTTCATGCAGGCTGGCTTTATGCTCGTCGAGACGGCGCTGTGCCGTGCCAAGAATGCTGCGCACACGGCGGCTATGAATCTGATGATCTACCCGCTCGGCTGTCTCGCCTTTTGGGTCTACGGTTTTGCCATAGGGTGGGGGAATTGGTGGAACGGCCCGGTACCGCCGGGTTGGTATCCCTCACTAGGCTCGGGACTTTCAGTACTGAACGAGGGTTGGGGGCTCGGGGCGGCAGTCGATGCTGCAGGCAAGGCGACCGGCGCATTCACCTATGGTCTCCTTGGCTTGAAGGGCTGGTTTTTGACTAATGCCGTTGGGGACGCGGGGGTGATGGCACTGTTTTTCTTTATGATGGTGTTCATGGACACTACTGCGACAATCCCGACCGGCGCCATGGCCGAGCGCTGGGCCTGGAAGAATTTCTGCCTATTTGGCCTGTGGGTCGCACTGCCATATTGTCTCTACGCCAACTGGGTCTGGGGTGGCGGCTGGCTGGCCCAGGGCGGCATCAATTGGGGTCTGGGGCACGGGGCAGTTGATTTCGCAGGGTCGGGAGTCGTGCATACGATGGGTGGGGTCATCGCGCTCGCTGGGGCCATGATCATTGGCCCCCGTCTCGGCAAGTATAACGCTGAGGGGAGACCGCAGGCCATGCCGGGACATAGCGTGCCCCTGGTCGTCCTGGGTACCTTTATTCTTGCCTTCGGCTGGTTCGGCTTCAACCCAGGCTCGACACTTGCCGGGACAGACCTGCGTATCAGCTTCGTCGTGGTGAATACCATGCTGGCTGGCATTGTCGCGTCGCTCGTCTCTATGGTGACGCTCATGCTCAAGGGCCTCAAGCCCGATCCGACGATGTGCTGCAATGGGATGCTCGCCGGTCTCGTGGCCATTACGGCACCTTGCGCTTTTGTGAACCCAATGGG
>JBMDXC010000414.1:0-2314 GCA_048594805.1 Candidatus Entotheonellaceae bacterium
CTCCGGGCAGGCCTGGCGCATCAGGCGGACGTATTCTAGAAGGACCGGGAGGGTCCGCAGACCCAGCGCAAAACCCCCTGGCCCGGTCGTCTCCTGACCTAAGACACCGTGGTTGAGGGGCACGCGTTCGTCGATGATGCGAGATTCGATCCCACCTACCCGGAAAGTGGTGATGACAAAATCGGCGCCTTTCAGGGCCGTAAGCGCCTCAGTCGTCCGGGTGATCCGGAATTTAACTTGCCCAGAGGCCTCCAAAGGTGCGGTCAAAGCGGCGATGACCTCCAGCCGTTCTGCGTCAATATCCATCAACGCCAGCTCAGCCAGCCCAATCCGCTCCTGCCTGCGGGCAATAGCCTGGACGATCAAGGGAGTCCGTACCCCAGCTGCCCCGATGATAGAAATTTTCATGGAATTCTCCATCAAAAAATTATCCTTACCTAATTTTAAATGCAAAACGTGAAACGAGAAATTTTCTCGCTTCACGTCTTTAAGGTCAAGGATCTTTTCCCCGGCACTACTCTTCCAGGGTGCTGATATCCCCCTCCGGCTGTCCGAGAGCGCGCGCCTTGAGCAGCCGGCGCATGATCTTGCCGCTGCGGGTCTTGGGCAGCACGTCGACGAAAGTGACATCCTCCGGCTTGGCGATCGGGCCGATCTCGTGAGCGACATGGTTGCGCAACTCCTCGGCCAGCTTATCACTCTTCTCAACGCCATGGCGCAGGATCACGTAGGCATGGATCGCATTACCTTTTAGTTCGTGGGGGAGGCCAATGGCAGCCGCTTCAGTCACGGACGGGTGGCTGACCAGGGCGCTCTCTACTTCCGCCGTCCCCAGGCGATAACCGCTCACTTTAATCACATCGTCCATCCGGCCGTTGATCCAGAAGTAACCATCCTTATCCCGGCGAGCTGAGTCGCCAGTCTGGTACATGGTCCCGAACTTACCCCAATATTGCGCTTTGTAGCGATCCGGGTCTCGATAAATCGTGCGCAGCATGGCAGGCCACGGTTTTTTGATCACCAGGTAGCCCTCCTCACCATCTGGGACAGGTTTGCCGTGGTCGTCGACTACGGCGGCCTCTACACCAAAAAAGGGACGGGTGGCCGAGCCCGGCTTTAGCGGGGTAATTGGCAGGGGGGTGATCATGAAACCCCCAGTTTCCGTCTGCCACCAGGTATCCATAATCGGGCAATTCCCCTTACCGATCACGTTGTAATACCAGCGCCAGGCTTCCGGGTTGATCGGCTCGCCAACGCTGCCCAGCAAGCGCAGGCTGCTCAGATCGTGGCGGTTTGCCCAGGCATCGCCAAACCGCATCAAGCCGCGGATGGCGGTCGGTGCGGTATAAAGAATGGTGATCCCATAATTCTCAACCATGCGCCACCAGCGATTGGGATAAGGATAGTTGGGGGCACCTTCATACATAAAGCTGGTCGCGCCCGCCAACAATGGCGCGTAGACGATATAGGAATGCCCGGTAACCCAACCCGGGTCGGCAGCGCACCAGTAGCGGTCTTCATCATTTATATCAAAGACATATTTAAGGGTGGTGTAGGTGTACACCATGTAACCGCCATGAGTGTGCAGCACGCCTTTTGGCCGGCCGGTTGTGCCGGAGGTATACAGGATGAAGAGGGGGTCTTCGGCATCAACCGGTTCGGTATAGCACATTGGTGGGGTCGAAATGGGCAGGCTCATCAGGTCGTGATACCAGTAATCCCGCCCCGACTCCATATAGATCTCCTGACCGGTGCGTTTCACCACGATGCAAATTTCAATCGTCGGCTGGCGGGAGATCGCCTCGTCGGCGATATCCTTCAGGCCGACGACTTTGCCGCGCAGCCAGCCACCATCCGCGGTGATCAGCACCCGGCTTTCGGCATCCTGAATGCGCTCAGCCAGCGCTTCAACGCTGAAACCCCCGTAGACGACGCTGTGCGGGGCACCGATCTTGGCGCAGGCCAGCATGGCGATCACCATCTCGGGGATACGAGGCAGGTAAATGGTGACGATATCCCCTTTTTTGACGCCCATGCTGCGCAGGACATTGGCGAATTTGCACACTTCGCGGTGGAGGGCGAAGTAAGAGTAGGTCCGGGTGTCGCCTGGCTCTCCTTCCCAGATCAGGGCGAGCTTATTCCTGCGGAAAGTATTCAGATGTCGGTCCAGTGCATTGTGAACGATATTCGTCTTTCCACCGACGAACCATTTGAAAAATGGTGGGTTACTGTCGTCAAGCACCTTGTCCCATTTTTGAAACCATTCGAGCTCGCTTGCGCGCTCGCCCCAAAAGCCCTCCGGATCGCGAATAGA
>JBMDXC010000415.1:0-4802 GCA_048594805.1 Candidatus Entotheonellaceae bacterium
AGCCCCTGATGCAGCGCGTCCTCGCGATCGATGAGCAGAGCTTTGGCCCTATGCACCCCATGGTGGCCCGCCCCCTCAACAACCTCGCCCCGTTACTTCAGGCCACCAACCGCCTGGCGGAGGCCGAGCCCCTGATGCAGCGCGCCCTTACCATCAACGAACAGAGCTTTGGCCCTATGCACCCCATGGTTGCCATCACCCTCAACACCCTGGCCCATTTGCTTCAGGCCACCAACCGCCTCGCGGAGGCTGAGCCCCTGATGCAGCGCGCCCTCACCATCGACGAACAGAGCTTTGGTCCCATGCACCCCGCGGTTGCCATCACCCTCAACAACCTGGCCCGGTTACTTCAGGATACCAACCGCCTGGCGGAGGCTGAGCCCCTGATGCTCCGGTCAGTCCACATTCTCCTCGATTTCACCCGTAATACAGGGCACGAGCATCCGCATCTGGGCGTGTGCACGACAAACTATGAAAGGCTCCTGCACGCGCTGGGTCGGAGCGAAGCAGATATCCGCGGGGCACTCGAAGCGCTGAAGGCGAAACCACGATGAAGCGCCAGGCTTCCTTGCCGCCTCTTCCTCGCTGCCGCCGCCCAGCGTCCGCTCGTACCTCGCATTATCGAAGCCATCCTTCCACTAGGTACACGGTTAACGCCCGTTATTGGTACACAAGACGAGAGGGGCAATCCTCCCGGTATATCACGTACAGATACTCAGTCCACAAATCAACGTCGAGTTGGTGGTTGGCCAGGAGTTTTTTGACGGCATGCGGATGGGATCACTCCGCAGCCGCATCCTGGCGACCCCACTGTCGGGTACCGAGAACGGACCTTGATCACCGCGTCGGCCACTTTCGGCCACTTAGAATAATGGTCTATGTCCTTGAACGCCTTGTTCTTTAGATGCTTAGGTGCTCTGGAGTCGCACAGAAGCAGAAGGGGGTGGCCGACGCTATGATCGAAGCCTCTTTTTGGGCCTGGATCACCGCGTCGGCCATCTTGTCTCGATGACGACCGAGAAAACACCTAACTTGATACAGAGAGGGATTGCAACCAGGGAGCTACCTCGCCATCCTTAGCCCTCCACTTCTCACATGGTAGGGGCTTCGGGAGGGGAGGTAGCCTGTGGCAACGATAATCCAAGAACAGCACCGTGGCAATCATGATCGCAACCAACGCTGGGCGCGCCTCGAACGCGCTGACCTGTTTGCACGATATGGCGAGTTGCACACTCAGGGGGTCTCCCAGCGCCAGGCGGCCAAGACGCTGAACGTACCCCGCAGCACGCTGCAGGCGTGGCGGGCGTACCACGAGAACCTTGACGAGTGTCCAACGGTCGTGGCATTTTTCCAAAGTGTTCCGGGGCTCGCCTTCTTGCATCGGTTCGTCATCGCACTCCACGTGGTGTGTGTGGAGATTGGTGCCTGTGGCATTCGCTTGGTGTGTCTGCTGCTCAAACTCACGGGCCTTGATCGGTTTGTCGGTGCGTCTTATGGCACCCAGCAACAGGTCAACCGTCACGTGGAAGAAGCGATGGTGGCCTACCGTCAAGAAGAAAGCACCCGTCTGGCTCGCGAGATGCCGCCCAAAGAGATGACGATGACACTGGATGAAACGTTTACGGGTGGGCTGTGCCTGGTGGGGATGGATCCCGAGAGCAACGACATTGTGTTGGAGCAGACAGCACCAGCACGGGATCAAGACACGTGGAATACGCTGATGGCGCCAGCCCTTACAGGGCTCAATGGTAAGGTGATTCAAGCGACCAGTGATGAAGCCCCGGGCCTGCTCGCGTATGTTGCACACTACCTCGGGGCACATCACTCGCCGGACCTCTTCCATGTGCAGCATGAGCTGGGTAAAGCCGTCTCAGCCCCCATGGCCACCAAACAGCGAGCGGCCGAAAAGGCTCTCGCCAAGGCAGAAGACACGCTCAAGCGGATGCACGAGCACCGACACAACACCACCGAGGAGCCGCAACAGCGTGGACCCGGGCGCCCCCCCAAGGTGGCAGTGAGCTTGGAGCAGGCGGCGCAGGACGTGGACACGGCTCGCCAAGAGCACCAACGGCTCGTCGCGCAGCGCGTGCAGGTCACCCAGAGCATGCGGGCCATCGGCCATGCGTACCACTTTGTCGACCTGGAGCGCGGCGTACGGCGCAACGGCAAACTCATTGCAGGGGACATCCAGCAGCACATTGACACCATCCGTACCATTGCCCAGCACGAAGGGCTCAGTGAGAGCTGTATGGAGCACATTGAAAAAGCGGCACGTGTGGTACCGAAAATGCAGGCGACCATTGAGTTCGTCTCGGGGTATGTGCGCCAGCAGGTCAAACAACTGGATTTAGCGCCACCCGCGTCCTATGCCATGCATGCGCATCTCATTCCCTCGTACTATCTCGAACGTGTCGCTGCCACCAAGCTGGTCCGGGAAGGCATACCACTGCGGGAGCTTGCTGAGCGTATTCGTACACCCCTGTTTGCACCGGGCGGGGTGTTCAGTGCGTTGCCCCCGTTAGAGCAAGGCTGGCTGAAGCAGAAGGCCGTCAAGCTCGCCGAGGTCTTCCAGCGCTCCAGTGCCAATGTAGAAGGACGAAATGGGTATCTCTCACTGCGGAACCATCAACTGCGAGGACTCGACCACCCCAGAAAGCGGGCATGCCTGACCGCGATCCACAACTTTTTCCTCACGCGTGCGGATGGGACCACAGCGGCAGAGCGCTTTTTCGGGCAGAAACCGCGCTCGATGTTTGCCGCGATCCTGGCATCCGTCGAGATACCACCAGCGCCCCTCAGTCCACCACAACGAGGGATAGAATAGGACGGAGAGTACAGGGTGGCCGACGCCATGATCAAGGCCTCTTTTTGAAAGCAAAAACCCTCACATTCGAATTCCAGCTGTGTCCGTGCGATAATTAGCGCTCAGACCAAGCGATTCTATGTTGTCGATTCTAAATCGGCCACACAACATTGATACACTGGCAGTACACGTACACAAGTAACAGCCGTAGGTCTAGGACATCGAGTGTACGAATCTCCTGTGGAGTGATTTAGATACTATCCATCACGCTTGCTGTGTCGGTAGAAGGAATTACTGTGTCTCCAGACGCGTTCATCAAGTCTGTCGTCCAGGCGGTAACTGGATTGGTAAAGAAACGATATGAGCAATGGAAGACCACTAACGCCATCGAGCAAAAGGTGCATGAAGCATTCTCACACGTTGCAGAAAGTATCCTCGTCCTCTGTCTTGATGCCGCCTTCTGCCGTAACCTTTTCCAGCTCGCAGCGGGCGAAACGATTGATGTAGATACAGTGGTGGCGCGTGGTACTGCCATTGAGCGTGATGGGAAGGCCATTGTCTCTGAGGCGGAACTCATCGCTGATCTGAAGGATTTTGCCTACAAACTGATTAATGTCTGGCAGGAGATTTCCCCCAAAGCGGGTGACGTTCCCACTGCCTTTACGATCTTCCGTGACAAGATTGATCTATTAGCGACCGGGGAAACCTTTGCAAACAAGGTGACACAGAACGCTGAAACTGTCGCTATGCGGCTCATGGAATCCTCTCGACGCGAGCTTGTCGATGATTTCCGCCAGCGGGAGCAGATGTATCAGGATCGGGAACAACTCCTCCAAGACCAGATCAAGGCACTCACGGAAGCTGTAACCGCCTTAGCACAGCAACGGAAGCAACGGGATGCCCCGCCAGGCATTGATGACGCGCTCACGCAACTAGCACAGGGAAATCCCGCGGCTGCAGAGGCGATCTTCCAAGCAATAGTAGAACGCAAAGCCCCAGACATTCATGAAGCAGCGGAGGCCCTCCGTCACCTTGGTGCCCTCGCATTCTTGCATAATACGACGAAAGCCCTCGATGCCTACCGTCGTGCGGTTGAGCTCGCTCCTGCGCATGTCGGGGGATGGACTCAACTTGGGCATCTGCTCGTGCGCATTGGGCAACTCGATAACGCAATAGACGCGTACCGCAAGGTGCTCACCCTTGGGGAAGAGACCGGCAACGGTGGTTTTGTGGCCAGTGCCTACGGCAACCTAGGCAACGTATACTGGACGCGGGGCGACCTGGCGCAGGCCGAAACCATGTATCGCAAGGCCCTGGAGTTGGATGCGGCGCTGGGGCGCAGGGAGGGCATGGCTAGCACTTACAATAACCTGGGCGTCGTATATGAGACGCGGGGCGACCTGGCGCAGGCTGCAGCTATGCTTCATAAGGCCCTGGAGTTAAATGTGGCGCTAGGGCGCAGGGAGGGCATGGCTAGCACTTACGATAACCTAGGCAACGTATATGAGACGCGGGGCGACCTGGCGCAGGCCGAAGCTATGCATCGCAAGGC
Organism: Candidatus Entotheonellaceae bacterium; assembly: GCA_048594805.1. Lineage (GTDB taxonomy): Bacteria > Tectomicrobia > Entotheonellia > Entotheonellales > Entotheonellaceae > SXND01. Next base: position 4,356 of record JBMDXC010000415.1, read on the forward strand.
CCTGGAAGTGGATGAGGCGCTAGGTCACACGGAGGGCATGGCCATCGATTACGGCCACCTAGGCAACGTATACTGGACGCGGGGTGCCCTGGCGCAGGCCGAAGCTATGCATCGCAAGGCCCTGGAAGTGGATGAGGCGCTGGGGCGCAGGGCGGGCATAGCCACCAATTACGGCAACTTAGGTCTCGTATACTGGGCGCGGGGCGACCTGGCGCAGGCTGAAGCTATGCATCGCAAGGCCCTGGAGTTAAATACGGCGCTGGGGAGCAGGGCGGGCATTGCCACCGATTACGGCAACTTAGGTCTCGTATACTGGGCGCGGGGCGACCTGGCGCAGGCTGAAGCCATGCATCGCAAGGCGCTGGAGGTGGAGGAGGCGCTAGCGCGTAAGGAGGGCATGGCAAGTGCCTACGGAAACCTAGGCAACGTGTACCGGAGGCGGAGTGA
>JBMDXC010000416.1:0-4511 GCA_048594805.1 Candidatus Entotheonellaceae bacterium
GATCTCGACGCGCTCCGCATGGTCCGATAGCCTTTTTCCCTCTGTGCTGCTCTTTGCAGGGCTGCCGCACGGTGTTAAGTGGTTCCTTGTTTTGCAAAATAAAACGTTCAGATCCGTGGAGAACATTCGCGGATACAACAAACCACTCCCCTGACTTATCCCTCCACCGCCCGGCTGGTGAGCCCGCGTATCAGTGCATCTTCTTCGATGTAGACACGCGGCACGGTGATCATCACCTGCTGGGTGCAGTATAGGCATGTGACCACCACGTCGCTCGGGGCTCTGGCCGCGTAATAGCGCACGAAACTTTTTCTGAAGATCTATATGAACGATGTCAGAGTCTGAAAAACCTCTTGAGAACCGCAAACTATCTTCCAAAAGTCTCTCTCGGACTATAAAATCTGTCGAAAGTGTCCTGCTCAGCCTTTCTGAAAGCCGCGAGAGGAAGCATTGTTACCGACGGTTCGCTCATTTTTCCCCGAACCTATTGAAATCATTCGATAGGGGTTTTGCAAAATCAGCCACGAGCCCTCTATATTTCATTGACTTCAAAGGGCTTGCAAGAATGACCGAACCGAGGGTTGTTATGCAAAGTAAATCAGTAGATACAGCCATTTAACAGGCTGATTTCTGTGTAGTTATGGCTCTTATGTCCCGTAGACTTTGCATAGCTATAGACCTTCTATAAGAACAATTATGGAAGGCCTTTGATAACTGTTCCGTTGCTGCTCAAAACCCGTTCACCGCTTGATCCGGGTCCGTCATGGCACATGTTTGCACTCGATCAGCATTCATGAAATGGACCCGCCCCTATGCGAAGCGGCTGTGATCAGCCACAATGAGGTCAGTGCAAGTGATCATCATGGAACCGCGAGGAGACGAGCCCAATGAAGGCGCTGTCCACCATCGTGATGCGCACGGAGTTTTTGCGGAGCATAGGTACGCAGCCAGACGCGTTGGGCGCTACACTAGCCCACGGGACCAGGGGATGCCAGGCCACGACGGTGCCCGCCAGGCCGTGGCTCTGTCGCGTACGGGGCCTGCCGACATGTGTCACACACGGGGCACCCGCTGCGGAGGCTCGTCTGCTTCGCGTGCTCACGGGCTGACCGTGAGCCGCTCGGGTTCTGCAAGGACGGGGGGCGCATAGTCCGATACGCGTCGCTGGGGTGGGACGGGCGGCGTCGGTTGCTGGGGGCCAGCTGGCCGCAGCCCCCGCGGCCTCCGGCTCCGCGGCGGCTGCGCGTGCGAGGACTCTGGGCGTCCGACGGCGTAGGCCGCGGGACAGGGAGCAGCCTCGCAGGCGGGGGAGGCGAGAGGCTCCGGGGGGTGGTCTTCCCGCGCGGGCAGTCCTGGGGACATGGGGTCGGAGAGCGCCCCTCCCGTCTGCACGGGCAACGGCCCTGGCTCGGGCAGAGCCAGCTCCCACGGCCTCTGGGAGGGCTCCGGCGTGCACCAGGGCAGCGGCGGACCGCCGGGAGCAACGACGTCGCCGGGCGTGCAGACCGGGCGCCAAGGCGCCAGCGTCTGGCAGGCGCAGTCCTGATACGCCCCAGGCTCCAGGAGGACGGGGCCCTCCCAGCGTGGCTCCACGGCAATCCTGCGCAGCCCGGGGGCCCCGGAGGGCAGCGCAGGCAGTCCTGCCGGGGAGACCGCGGCTGCCTGCGGCGTGGCGCTGGGAGCCAGGCGGAGGGTCACCCACCAGCCGACGAGGAGGAGCCCGAGCCCGAGCAGGGTGAGGCCGATACCCCAGAGACGCTGGGCGCGGTGATGCCGTCGACGCCGTTGCTCTAAGAGCGTCGCGACATAGTGGAGCGAGGGAGAGGGTCGCATGGGCTGGACTCTTCTCGGTGGGGGCCCATACGGGCCCCCGGCATGGTCCCGTCGTGTCCTCCTGCGGCTCACCTCGGGGCCGCTCGACGCACTCGGCCCCTCTGCCTCCCCCGGGACCGTCGAGGCAAGAGTGGGGCACGGCTGAGCCAGGCGTATCCTGGGGTCCTGGATACTACTTACCATCCAAAAGCGTATTTAGCAAGTGTTTTAACAATTAATGCCGTGGTAGAAAGATTCACTGAGGAACTCTAGAGCGTCTGAAAACCCCCGTTTATCGACATCAGGTGAAGCCTGTACGACCGAGTCTCACTTGGTTAACATAGTGGCCGTTATCAGATCCTGGGGTAGCGGCAGTAGTCGTGCCAAAATGTAGGTTGCTATAGCTTCTCGAACCAAAAAAGAAGCGCGATCCCTGTCACCAACCACATCATGAGGATAAGGGCGGCTCCAACATAACTCGTAGGGCGTTGCTGGCTTTGCTCTCTGGCAGCGCATCGATGCTCTTCTCGCAGCGCAGGTGGAATGAGACGAATGGCGAGTGCAATGCCGAGAGGCACGATGATCACATCATCCAGATACCCGAGGACTGGGATGAAATCGGGGATGAAGTCGATAGGGCTTAAAGCATAAGCAGCGACACAGGCAGCAACAACCTTGGCGTACCATGGCACGCGGGGATCATGGGCAGCAAGATACAGCATCAGCACATCGCGTTTTATGGTACGTGCCCATTGCCGCAATCGTTGGCATCCTCGCATAGCTACCACCCACCAATGCTGTAGAGCTGTTACAGCGTCTTACCCTCCATCACCAGCCCGTACAGCGCCCCGATGACTGCCCCACCGAGGAGAAGCACCATCGGGTTCAGTTTCGTCCACAGCGCCAGTGCCAAAGCCACAGCGGCAATGCCGACATGTATCCCGCTGACGAAGGCGCTACGGCCCAGATGGAGGGCCGTGACCACGAGCAAGCCGACCACAGCGGGCGCCGCCCCCCGGCCAAAGTAGTACAACAGCGGATGCTGCATCCACCGCCGGAGCAGACGCGCCGCGGCGGCCGCCAGCGCCCATGGCATCAAGAAAATGCCGACCGTCGCCACGCACGCCCCGGCGAGCCCAGCCATCCGATAACCCAGAAACGTCATGGTCATGAGCACGGGACCGGGCGTGATATAGCCGAAGGCGACCGCCGTAGCGAAATCCTGGGGACTGACCCACCCGGTCTCAGCCACCACGATCCGTTCGATGAGCGGCAGCGCCGCCCCACCCCCGCCGAAAGCCAGCAGACTAATCAAGACGCAGCGTGTGAACAGGTCCAAGATCATCGCGTGTCCTCCCGTGCCGCCTGCTTCCAGAGCGGGAGCGCGTACCAACCGACTTCCACCAGTCCGGCAAGCACGACAATCACTGCCGCGCTGATGTCAAGGACGGCCCCGGCGACCATAGAGGCGAGCGCAATCCCCAGCGTGAGGCGATCAGGGATATTCGCTTTGCCCATCCGGTAGGTCGTCGCCAGCAAGACGCCGACGATGGCCGCTGTCAGACCGTTGAGCGCCGGCCGTATGGCAGGGATGGCGGTGCCCGAGACATAGGCCGCCGCGAGCACCAGCATCATGAGGGCAGCAGGGCAGAGAAACGCCGCCGTGGCCACCGCTGAGCCGCACCAGCCGCCAAGGGTGTAGCCGAGATACGCGACCACCTGCGGACCGGTGGACCCTGGCAGCAATTTGGTATAGGTCAGGGCTGCAGTCACATCTGCGGCGGTAAGCCACTGGCGTTTGGTCACCAGTTCGCGCTCGATCAGAGCGAGGGAGGCTCCGAGGCCCCCGAAGGCCGCGGCGCCGATGCGGAGAAAGATGTAGCCGAGTGCCAGCACGGGCCTGCCAGAGGCAGGCGAACTCGTCTGCGCCATAAGGCACCTCGCTTTCCTGGAGGTTGGCGGGTTGCACAACCCTTCTGCATCGTCGTTCTTTCTGTCAAGATGCTGGGTGGCAGCCTATTCTAGCATACGTGCTCAGAGGCACTCCTCCCTTACAGCGGTTCCCAGTTGGATGTGCTACACATATCCACAATGGGCAAACCATCCTCGGGCATCCTGCGGCGTAATCAGGTCAAAAGCTTCTGTAATGGCTTGATCTAAGTGTGCCGATGTCCGCGCCGCTTTGGCACGCAAAATAGTTTTCAACTTCGACCAACATTCCTCTATACTCACGGTTCGCTTATTTTTATCAGGGTTTTACGAATTTATAATGTATTGTATTTTCTTCTATTAGAGGATTTATCCATCTTTCTTATAGTATTTTCAGGTCTTTTATCTGCCAAATGGGCAGTTGTCCACAATACGATAGAACCAGCATTGAAAGTTCTTTGTTCTTCAAAATTAAACTTCCAATTCTTGGAAATGAACTTCCAAAATGAGCGAACGGTAAGCTATAGGTGATAAATCAGGAGAATAGGGTGGTAAATATTCCAGGCGCGCCCCTACTGCTTCGATAGCCTCCTGGATACCCTCGACTTTATGAGAGGATAAATTATCCACAATAGACTTGTTCCTCAATAAGAGAGAGCCAAGTTCCAAAGCCCAGCACAAATGCTAATCACATCATCCTCAAAGTCCTTTTTGTGGTTGCGGAAATTGTGCACCAAAATGGCGTAACGCTTCATGCCTCCAATCGCATG
>JBMDXC010000417.1:0-2347 GCA_048594805.1 Candidatus Entotheonellaceae bacterium
GCGTGCCATACACCACCTCCTCAACGAGTGCTTTTACATGGCCAAGGTGTTCTCAGCCACTCAACGAGCTTACCTGTAGGGGATGCAGGATACAGAATCATCTGACCACCCTCAGTATCAGTCATCTGTACCTCAACGAGCGGAAGCCGAGAGAGTCGCTGCATCAGATTTTGGGCCTGACTGCCTCTGCAAAGGATATCGTATAGGCCATGCAAACGCTATGATGCCATGGTGTCGCCAGGAGTGCATCCCTGGAGGATGCCGGCAGGTGCATCCCGATGCACTAGACACAATATCAGCTTTACCCTCACGGCCTGGGGGCGTATCATTGCGGCGCCGGGTGCGGCCTCGCGAGCCCCGCAAGCGTTGAACCACACCGCAACGACCCGGCTGCTCCCTCACCCGTTAGGCCCAGTGGCAGCGCTCAAGGAGCAAATCACTGCTGCCCAAGCACCTATCGCACTGCTCGCACTGCTCATTGAGTTACGCTGGGAAGAGGACCAAGAGCGTGCCATATGGGGAGCAATCAGGCAACGGGGGAGATGTGCTTACGCTTCCTCGAAGTCCTTCCATGTCAGGCCAAGCTGATCCACCGCAGCATGCAGTGTGCCAACCTTGAGATCTTTTGGCCCCCAGTCTGGAATCGTTGTACCCTGCCTCATTGCCGGGTTATACCACTTCCAGTGTGATCCTCTACCTCGACGTGGGATATCCTCGCAGCCCAAGCGCCGCAGTTTCCTGGCGACCTCACGGTAGATCATGGAACAGCCACGGCATATTCAAACTGAATTGCGTCAGCCTCGGGAGATTGCCGGAGATTCGAGGGAAGTGGCTTGCCGAGATCCTCATAGAGTTCCACCACGGCCTGGACGGCATCCTGTACGTGCAGCAACGCGTCGTGTATGGTGTCACCTTCTGTCACGAGTTCCGGGAGTATGGGACTCGTCACGGTATAGCCCCCTTCTGGTTGACGGGTAAGTACAAGAGGGACTTTATAGATATGCATCATATGTCGACCTCCGTCTTAGTATTGGTGCTTCCTGCGCGTAAGGACCGTCTTGCCGCAGCTTCTTAAACAACCTGTAATACTTATTTCGCGTGACTTTCCACTCTTTGTGCAGCCTACACCCATGCTCGACTGCCCAAGCATTAAACTCCTGTCGTAACAGCTCAAAGAATGCTTTGTGCTCTCCATGGCGTTTGTCTTCTGGGACGCCTCCAAGACGATGCACAATATCGAGGAATTGCTTATCACCCTCTGTCAACGGCTTCTTTTTTTCAGTGCGCCATGCTCTTCGAATAACCTGACGGATTGTCTTCAGTTGAGCATCAGTGACATTGGGATTACGTAATGCAAGGGTTACCGATCCACGAAAGATATTGAATGTGTTACTAGCACCCCATGATGTGCTCATGCGTATGGGCACCAAGAGTGGCCGAATACCCGCTAAGATATAGGAGACCACACACGCCTGAGAAAACCCTGTCGCGTCTGCGATCTGTCTGGACGCGCTTCCCAGGTCTGCCAGTGACGTTCTCCCCCATATGGACACACGGTGTACCCATTGGTCCCCGGGCTTAGCATACTCCAGCAAGTCTGGCCTAAACGGGAGCGTATAGCCATCGCCAGTGAGGCTCTGCAACTCTTCTAACTTTTCACAAATGCTCTGCCGCAACAGTTCTCGTTTCGGGTCAAGCGCTCGTGCCTCGGCCTCCTGTGCCGCCGCCGTCTGCTCCAACCACTGTACCGCGTTCTCATATGTGGCAAACGGGGGGCAAGGGCTCCCGAAGAGTGTGTGGCGCACCTGTTCAACTTCTGGTCTGATCTTCTCGGTTAAATCGTCACTTGTCATGAGATCTTGCGGCGCCATACGCAGATGCTGGACTAGATCAGCGTCTAGCGGAGATGCTACAGCAGCGGCGCTGTCGAAACGCTGTGCGAGGGCGATACACTCGCGCACACACTCGTGCAGAACTTTCCCCTCCAGCCAGTTCTGCTCAAGAAAGTACTCTTTTGCCTTATCCATACCCGTCTGCGATACCCCTGACGGCTTCTTAGCCTTTAACAGGGCCTCAAACTGCTGTTTTTTGCTCATGTCCCCCTCTCTTGAGTACTGAGTTATCAGTCTGCTGCGCGCCAGTGATAACTGTAAAAATATACACGATTTCGTCGTGTGTCGAGGCTGGACTGTGATAGATCGCCTTTATTAAGGAGGAGCTATGCGGGTGATTACGTTGGAGGATGCCGCCCTGCGGCTTGGTCTGTCACCACGGAGTCTTGCGGATAAGCGGTTTCGGACTCGTATTGGATTACCTGGCATCAAGCTCGGACGGCGGCTGGGGTTCG
>JBMDXC010000418.1:0-2289 GCA_048594805.1 Candidatus Entotheonellaceae bacterium
TATAAATTCGTAAAACCCTAATAAAAATAAGCGAACCGTGAGTTTGAACTCTGGCAGTTGGGTTTATTAGCCTTTGTTCTGCGCGATCTGGAGGAGGGAGTGATCAAGCTGGGTATGGGCAAATCACGTGGTCTCGGGCAGGTACGAGCGGAAGTTGGCAATATCGAGATACGCTACCTCGGGCTCCAGCCACTTCCTACGGAGGGGATGCCATGCCAATTGCAAGGCATACACAGCCTGGAACCCGAGACGGCGTACGGTTTTGCTGCCTATGGTACCTCTGAGGACGGCCAGCGTGCTGCGGCTACGGAAGCGCGTGCTGTCCCACTCTATGGCAGCCCTCCACCCGACGACGGGGTGCGTGCGAGCATTGATGGCTATGGCCTGCGCACAATCTATCGCTTTACCAAAGACAACCCGGCACAGCGTCAACACCTGTGGTCCACGGTGGCTCCCCTGTGGGTAACATATGCCCGCTGTCACCCGTACAGCATGGAAGGTGCCATATGAAGCCCGCCGTACTGGCTGGCTACGTCACGCCTGAGGTTTTGCGCACGGTGTTTTGGCAACTGGCATGCCCAGGGGCCTTAGTAATCCTCGAAGGACTCACGGACGTACACATGCAAAAGGTGCATACGTGGGAAGAACTTGCTGCCTCTGGAATCGATCCAACCGAATATGAAGAGGGTCGGCTGTTTGACAAGCACTTCGAATTATACTGGCAACGCACACGTGGCTATCCAGCGCACGTACCGCCTTTCCGCACTCGTGTGATCTGCGACGAAGTGCAGCCCTTGATGTCTATCGATCCCATGCCCTGGTCGGCATCTTCAGGAGGCCCTGCGACTTTCTGGCCCCTGGCCGAGGTGGCGAGCGATGCCTTCGTGCTCTGGGGTGAGGCCGTATACGATGCCGATGGCCATGCCACCGGCGCATGGTACGAAAGAGAGATCCCACGTTTCTGGCATTACCCTGTCGATAGCGACGCTAGAACGCGGCGTTTATGCCTGCTGACCAAAAGCTATCGCTTCCTCGTCACAGAGAGCACGCCACCACAGGCATGGCACATGGATGACGAGGCAGCCCAGGGGTTGTTACACCGCTTCGTAGCCATTGTGCTAGCTCAGGAGTAGGATCTATGGCGGCTTTCGTGAATCCGTATAACTTTGTGCGCAGTGAGTACGATGTCAGTAAAGCGGCTGCACCGCTCGCGCATGATCGTCTGCATGTGGCGCACTACAGTGGGCGCCTGGCCTGCACCCTGACGACTATCTCTCGGGTGACCACCAGAAGTTTCGAGCCCCGACGCGGGATGTGTCTGTATGGTTCGACACTGAAAGGTATGGTGCGTGCTGTGGCAGAAGCCGTGGCGCAGGGGTGTTTCCCACTAGGCGGCAATGCCTGCCAAAATGCCCAGCGTTTGTGCATCTGCTGCCGCATGTTTGGCTGGCTCAAGGAGGGCAATGTGCACCTGGGGCGCGTGCAGATACGTGATGCACCACCCCGGGGGAGAAACTGGTTGGTCACCGATGCTACCTATATCGAATGGCAGGCCCTATCATCACCAAAACGCCACCCGGCATTTTACTCTACCCCTGATGGGCGGCCGCGCGGGCGGAAGTTTTATTACCACCACAACCCTGATGCGCCAGAACAGAAGGTGACGTCATCCTCGCGGACGCGCGGTGGCGACCCGAATGAGTCTATCGCGATAGCCAAAGCCGGAGAACAGTTTGATGTGCGCGTTGACTTCACAGATCTGACCAGTGCCGAACTCGGTTTGTTGCTATATGCCTTGTTGTTGGAAGACGGGCTCTATCATAAAGTCGGCAAAGGCAAGCCGCTGGGCTTTGGCACCGTACATATCACCCTCGATATCCTCAGCGTGCTACCCCCAAACCGCTATGAGCAGTGGGTGGCACGCGGGACGCCTGTAGCGGCGCTATCTCCCAGCGCACTTGGACTAACATCTGCGCCTACACATGCATTGCGAGAGACTGCCATGACAGAGGCAGCATGGTCGCAGCTAACACCTGAGCAGAAAACGACCTTCTTCATCCAAGCACAGCTGGATCATTTCTTCCAGGTGCAATTCCATAAGTCATACGGTCAACGCTTTGAGCTACCGCATATGCAGGACGTGCGGCACCTGCTGAGCCTGCACTCCACGTACCCCATACACTATCCATCGCGGGAGTGGTTTAACAGAAATGCACAGGTCCCCTTGCCGACAGCGCAAGAGATTGAGGGCGTCCCGCCAGGCGACCGCAGTGCCTGGTTGCGGGAGTG
>JBMDXC010000419.1:0-4620 GCA_048594805.1 Candidatus Entotheonellaceae bacterium
GGTTGAGGACCTCGTCAGAGGCAGTGATTTCGGTATCGCCGGGGTTCCCCACCCAGTTGGCGATGGAGAATTGCGTGAGGAGGACATCGACAGAGCCAATGCTCCGGGCAGCAGTACGGGCTGCCCAGGGACTTATCTCACAGTCGTTCACGTTGAGCACGGTACTACCCGCTGACCTTACCGCCAGGAAGGAATCGAGAGTGCCTACCGAGTTACACATGATGGATACATTACCACCAAGGTCAAGCCAACGGCCTAGAGGTAGCTCTATGACTTGGTAGAAGCCTAGGTTGGTCAGGGCATCAAACACCCGCAACGCGAAGTGCCGTTGATAGAGCACCGTGATGGTCGATTTCTGCTCTGCCGGAATAGCCTGCAACGTGGGGAAGTGGAGATGGTCCGGATGTTCATGCGAGATCCAGATGTGCGTAACTCCCTGGAGCGTAGTAGGGGTCAGCGCGGGGGGGCAAAGCAGGGACCATGACTCGTTGAATACCTCCCCCATGAACCAGGGATCCGTAAGAAGGACGAGAGGACCAGCTTCGATAAGTACCGAAGCGTGAGAGACCATCGTGACTTTCAACTTTCCCTCCTTACTGTCACATCTTCGGTTGTCTTACCGACCGTATCTCGGAAAAGTCTGCTTTTTGCGAAGATAAAACCCACCCCACGTGGCAGCCGTCTCATGTGGTTCCACGCATCTTAAGTACCTTTTGTAGAAACCATTTCCTTTCCAAGATTTTTCTTTCATGATTTGTTATATCACAGTGCCCATTAATTTTTTGCAAGTGATCAAGAAGGGTATGAACTGGCACAAACCAGCCATTCATCCTACTTATTCTCTCCATAAGAGACTTAAAGCGCCCATGGATGCGCCTATTTTCATAAAATCCACATGCGAGGTGGGTGTACATTATACAAGCCCCACCTTCATGAGCCAAACAGTCCTGGTTTTTCTCTGCTATTGTAGAGACAAATGCGTTGACTTCCGGCCCCTCTGAAGATGCAAACCAATATTGCACATAAGGGCGATATTGATCATGGTAAGGCATAAAAGGACACATTTTTAATGTATTTATATCACTGTAAACAAAATTTCTTACATATCTGATTTTTTCCTTGCATATATCGCCCCAAAACAAAGGACTTTTCTCTACATGACCTTGAAATACCCCTTTGTTCTTGTTGCGAAGAAGCAGATTATAAAAAATTTCATGAGCACCAGTGAATCGATAATTGCCCCAATAGATGCCCTCATAGCAGCCAGTGTGGTTGGCCATTGAGTAAGGGTAGTGGCCAAATAAGGCCCGAAATCGTTCGATGCCGTAGATGGTTTCGGCGCGCTGAGACGTATGGTAGGTCACGTTGTGCAAACCAATCTCGAACCCCTGTTCCTGCAGTCGCAACACCCACTGGAGATACGGCTCATCTTCACAGGTGCTCCCGCCAACGTTTGGGATTTGCGTGCCACGAATAGGCCAGACAGACTTTGTAGTACGCATCCCTATATCGGCGAGGAAAGCATACACCTCGCGGGCATTGTCCAGTGTCTGCAAGTCCGTGTCATCAAAAAGAGTAAATGCAAACTCTTTGCCTTCTGGCCATTGTATGTGCATACTCGTCATCCCGCTCTTATGCCTGTGGTGAGAGTATAGGGAATTTTTTCATAATAAAGGCTTTACCACAACCTTTAAAGTCACATAACTCATCAAAGCAGTTAAACAAATCCCACTCTTTAAAGGCTTTCCTTTCGCCCATATTTTCGATATCTTCATCTTTGAAAGAGTCCCAATCATCAAAAATAAGTATTGTCCCTGGAACAACTATATTTTCTATAAAATTTAACACTTCTTTTGTAGAACTATACAGGTCACAATCTATATGAACAATGGAAGCTTTAATATTAAAGCTCTTTTTTATGTCTTCATTCAGGGAATCACTATAAAACCCTTTTACAATGAGAACTCTGGAAAGATCTACCCCGGCTTTTTTAATTATTTTCTTGAAAATATCTTCCGAGCATAAAAACTCGCTTTTTGCGAACGCTTTACCTTCAGAATCAGGCAAACCCTCGAATGAATCAAAGGCAAAAAGTCTCATGGCAGGCATATTATACGTTTGTGCTAACTGGGATGCCATTATAAAAGAGGTGCCGCGAAAGACACCAAATTCAAGATAATCGCCCTCAAGTTTCGCCAAACTCACATTTTTAAAAATAGCTTCAAAATACGGCCTTCTTGCATCACGGAAAAGTATATTTCTTGCTATGGCATATATATATGCCGAGACGGGTAACGGCAGCATAAAATAGAGATAGTCTAAAAATGCGACAAGTGAAGGCAAACTAGAGGAAATCCCTTTTGTTTTTATGTTGAGCAACGTTTGATGTAGCATCTATGCTTCTTCCCTTTGGAGCAGTGTGGTAGCGCGAGCATCAATCCACGCGGAGTGTCGTGTGCATGGAGAGGAGCATCATGGCACGTTGATAGAGATTTGCTCGAGGAATGCCAGGGGGGACTCGCCCTGCACAGAAAGCTTCGACGACAGGCTGATAAATCGACGTCGGAAACAGTCCTTGTAGCGGGCTGGTAGTGCTGAGTAACTCTTCACGTATTTGGGCCTTACATGCCGTATCCAGCCACGTATCAACGGGCACGCCAAATCCATGTTTGGGTTTCGCAGCTACCGAGGCCGGCAGCCAGCGGGTTGCGACTGCCCGCAAGACGCGCTTGCCTTGTCTCCCGCTCACTTTGAGCGCGTGCGGCAGCGAGAGACCAAACGCGACAAGCTCCTCATCCAACATGGGGACGCGGATTTCGAGACTCTCTCGCATGCTCGCTAGATCAACTTTAAAGAGAAAATCATTCGCCAACACGAGACGGATGTTCACTTCTGTGGCCTGCGCTGACAAACGCTCAAGGCGTGAAGCTTTGTGATCCAACTCATAGCGCCATTGGGGCTCAAATAAGCGACGGATAGGCAGCGCCTCTAACGCCTCACAGATATGGCGATGTTCAGCGTCTCGTATCCAACCAAACAGACCCTGGACGAGCGCCGTATCGTCACTCTTCGCGACATCCTGCAATCGGTAAGGCAGATGTCGTGGGATCATGCCAGTAAAGCTGAGTGGACGGCAGAAAAGCGCTATACTACGCCAAAAGAGTGGCGGCACGTTTTGACAACGGGCCAGCCGGGCCAGCCGCCAATAGAGGTCATAGCCACCAAAGCCCTCGTCCCCTCCATCACCAGAGAGGGCAACAGTAACATGCTGCCGCATGAGCTGACACACGGCATGCGCAGCGAACAGCGAGGTGTCCGCAAACGGTTGGCCAGCATGCTGGAAGAGTTGGGTGAGATGGTCCCAGGAACCAGAGATGTGCTTCATATCGAGCGTCAGATGTTTACTACCGATATGCTGAGCGACCTCTATGGCGGCCCAGGTTTCATCATAGGCCTGTTCCGCAAAACACACATTAAATGTCTGGAGAGCATCAGATAAACGGGCCTGGGCGGCGGCACTAACGAGCGAGGAATCGATTCCACCGCTCAGTAAAGCGCCTAGAGGCACTTCACTTTCGAGTTGACGGTGGACAGCACTCTGGAGTAAAGCCTCGGCCTTCTCAACGGCCGTTGCCAGCGTCAATGACCTATCTGGCGCAATGGTCCATTGATGATAAGTCCGTGTCGTCCAGGTAAGCCTATCGCCTTCCCAGTGTGCTTCGAGCATCTCGCCCGGCTGCAAAGCGCGTATCCCCCTGTATGCAGTGGCAGGGGCAGGAATGAAAGATAAGGCGGTAAAATCCGCGATGGCCTGCGTATCAAGACGTACATCAATGTCAGGGCACTGCAAAAGCGCGGGGATTTCACTCGCAAAGGCCAGGCGGTAAGGCCCAGGGGCATAAAATAACGGCTTAATCCCAAAGCGGTCGCGGACGAGAAGCAGTGTTCGTGCGCGGGTATCGTAGATGGCCAGTGCAAACATGCCACGCAGCTTGTGCACCAAGGCTGGCCCTTCCTCCTCATACAGATGCGGTAAGATCTCCGTATCGGAGTGGCCTCTGAAGTGATGCCCGCGCGCTTCGAGATCCCGCCGCAGCGTACGATGGTTGTAGAGTTCCCCATTAAAGACCGTCCAGACGGTTCCATCTTCATTGCTCATGGGTTGCGCCCCAGTCAGGGACAGGTCGATGATGCTCAACCGCGTATGCACCAGGGTCGCTTCCGGCCAGCTGCGCTCCCCTTGGGCATCGGGGCCACGTCGGCGTAGGTATCGCAGCATCCGAGTCGCCGGAGCCGCTTGCTCCGGCACGCTGCCAAGCCATCCACCAATACCACACATGTTAAACAGCCTCTTTGAGAATTAGACAACTCCACTCTTCCATGGCGTTACGAGGATCGCCACGTAGTAAGTGGGGCAACAAGTGAGTAGGAGGCAGAAAGCCTCCGCCGCACCGACTGTGCCTAGACGAGCCCAGGCAGGGGCATCCGCATGAAGCGATAACCTATTGAATTGATGGGGAAAGAGGCAGTCTCCCCGTGGTGTTAAGATGGAGTGCCTTTCGCATCCTCACACCAGATAAGGGAGACTGCCATGACTGCATCTACACGCAGTGCGGTATC
>JBMDXC010000042.1:0-11775 GCA_048594805.1 Candidatus Entotheonellaceae bacterium
CAATGATGCTCACCAGGCCATAGAGTTCCAGGAGCGAGTTCTGGAGTGGTGTAGCGGTCAACAGTACTTTGGGGAAGGGGACCACTGCCTGCTTGATGGCGTTGGCGATCTTACTAGATGCCTTATAGACATTGCGCAGGCTATGGGCTTCGTCGATTACCACCAGATCCCACGGGGTCTGTCGCAGATACGGTTCTTTCTTGCACGCAAACTGGTACGAGCAGAGCACAATAGCCTGCTGCTGAAAAGGGTTAAGATTCCCAGCGCGCACTGTGTCATTAAAGCTGCGATTCTCCAGGATGACCGAGGGCAGGTGAAATTTATCGACGAGCTCCTGACCCCACTGCTTCCGCAGGTTGGCCGGCACAATGATTAGGAGCCGCCGCTTACGCTCAGCCCATTTTTGTGCGAGTAGCAGCCCGGCCTCGATGGTTTTCCCGAGTCCCACTTCGTCCGCTAGAATTGCGCCACGTGAAAACGGATTGCGAAAGGCAAACAGTGCGGCCTCAATCTGGTGGGGATTGAGGTCAACCTGGGCATCCGAGAGTACCGCGGCAAGCTTCTCCACGCTGTCGGAAGCACAGCGCCGGGTGAGATCATGCGCAAAGTATTTCGCGTGGTAGGCGGTGATGTCCATGCAAAGCCTTATTTTCGTGGGACTACGTACTCAGAGAGCTGCGTGCCTACCGCACCAACGGTAACTGCCGATGGCGATTGCGTGGTGGCGTGGGATGTCCTGACTACTCTATTATACTCTCAGCATCCTCTCGCAGGGAATTGAGTCCGCCGGCGCAGTATTAGTCCAGTAAGGTTCTGGACTGCATGCAGCGTACCGAAATTGCGAGGACGGCAGAAACCCAAGACGTTTGTTCCAAGGAGTCGTCTTGACGACTGCTAGAGGTGATTATATTATCTGCTGCCTCGTATGACCCACATTATCTTGCCTGGGAATTTGTCCGCACGTGTTTTTCCTGTATCCACAGCAACCCAGGTTTTTTCTCGGCATGGACCTACACGCCATGCCAGCGAACGGAGGAAGCAGTGAAGCAGCTAGACCCTCTCGGGAGTTTGCGGCGTACCCACTATTGCGGCACCCTGCGACCGGAACATGTGGGACAGGAAGCTGTCCTGTGCGGTTGGGTGCACCGCCGGCGGGACCATGGGGGGGTCGTGTTTGTAGACTTGCGTGACCGTACGGGCCTGGCGCAGGTGGTCTTCAAGCCAGATACGGCGCCAGAAGCGCATGCGAAGGCCGGCGAACTGCGGTCGGAATACGTGATCGCTGTCCGCGGGAAAATAGAGCCACGGGGCGAAGAGGCGATCAATCCCAACCTCCCCACCGGGGAGGTTGAACTCATAGCGACTGAACTGCACATCTTGAACACGGCGACCACGCCACCGTTTGTGCTGGAGGACGACGTACAGGTCGATGAGGCGCTGCGGTTGCGCTATCGCATTCACGACTTGCGCCGTCCGCTCATGCAACAACGGCTGGCCATACGACATCGACTCTTGCAGTCGGTGCGAGCGGCATGTACTGACCTGGGGCTCTACGAAATCGAGACACCTATACTCGGGCGCTCAACCCCCGAAGGTGCACGGGATTTTTTAGTGCCCAGTCGGATCTATCCCGGTAGTTTCTACGCCCTGCCACAGTCCCCGCAGATCATGAAGCAGTTGCTCATGGTGGCCGGTTTCGACGGTTACTTCCAGATTGCCCGCTGCTTTCGTGACGAAGACCAGCGTGCCGACCGGCAGCTTGAGTTCACTCAGATTGACCTTGAAATGTCTTTTGTGGGTGTCGATGAGGTCTTACACGTCCTCGAAGAGATCACTGCGCGGGCCTTCCGTGACGTGCGCGGTATTGAGCTGCCCCGCCCATTCCCGCGTGCCTCGTATGCCGAGGTCATGGCGCGCTACGGTTCTGACCGTCCTGATACGCGCATTGCTCTTGAGCTGATGGATCTTACTGACCTCGTGGCCAACAGTGCCTTTCAGGTGTTTTCGCAAGCCGTGCAGGGGGGAGGCGTGGTGCGCGCCCTGCCCATTCCCAATGCTGAGGCTATCTCGCGCAGTGAGTTGGATCGCCTGGTCGACCAGAGTCGGCAATGGGGCGCTAAAGGGATGGCCTGGGTGCGCGTCACCTCGGATGGCTCCTGGCAGTCCCCCATTACGCGCTACTTGAGCGAGACAGAACAGCAGCAGATCGCTGCCCGCGCCGGACTACGCCCTGGCCACCTGCTCCTCTTCATCGCTGATCGTCCGGCGCTGGCGAGTGACATCCTGGGCCGGCTGCGTGTGCAGCTCGGTGAGCGCCTGGGGCGTCGTGCTAACCGTCCATGGGACCTGCTTTTCGTGGTGGATTTCCCACTCTTTGAAGAGACTGAGAGTGGCCAGCTTACCTACATGCACATGCCATTTGTCGCTCCGCTCGAGGAGGACATTGGCCTGCTGTCCGCCCAGCCACGCCAGGTACGCGCTACGCACTACGATCTGGTGCTCAATGGTGTCGAACTGGGTTCTGGGAGCCTGCGTAACCACCGCTCAGACGTGCAATTACAAATTCTCGAGATTCTCGGTTACAGCGAGGCGCAGGCGCGCGAGCGCTTCGGGTTTATGCTCGAAGCGCTCGACACCGGTGCACCACCTCATGGGGGCTTTGCCTTCGGTTTTGACCGGCTCTGTCTCATGCTGGCCGGTGGTGACAGTTTGCGCGATGTTATCGCTTTCCCCAAAACGCAACGCGCGCAAGACCTCTTCATGCAGTCGCCCAGCACGGTAGAGCCCGAGCAGTTGCGTGAGCTGGGATTACGGGTACGCTAAAGCGCTCAGGAAGGAGGCAGAGATGCCCAGTGCGTTGATCTATACCGATGCCTACGTGCAGTACCAGTATAGCGACTCGCACCCGCTCAAGCCGTATCGCCTGCGGCTCACGCACGCGCTGATGCAGTCCTACGGACTCTTGCAACTCCCGCACAGCGGCGTGCGCGAGACGATCCCGGCAACCCAGGAAGAACTCGCACTGTTTCACACCCCCGAATACCTCGATGTCTTGCGAGCAGCGGACGCCGGGAAGCGTACCATACCCTACAGGAGATATGGCTTGGGGCCTGGCGATAACCCCATCTTTCCCGGTATGTATGTCTGGTCGCAGTTATGCGCTGGCGGTGCCTTGCAGGCCGCTCGGCTCGTCACCTCTGGTGAGGTTGACGTGGCCTTTCACATCGCTGGCGGTCTGCACCACGGCATGCCTGATCATGCCTCAGGATTTTGCTATGTGAACGATCTGGCCATCGCCATTACCGAGCTGGTACAGCAGGGTTATCGGGTGGCGTATATTGACATTGACGTGCATCACGGCGATGGCGTGCAAGCTGCCTTCTACGACACGGATCAGGTTCTCACCATCTCTTTGCACGAGAGCGGACAGTTTTTGTTTCCTGGGACAGGCTTTGTCGAAGAAGTTGGCGTTGGCAAAGGCTGGGGCTATGCGGTGAATCTGCCGTTTCCCCCGGGCACGGACGATGCATTATTCAGCGAAGGCTTTACAGCCATTGTGCCGCCACTCATTGAGGCATACAAACCTGATGTGGTCGTGACCCAGCTGGGCGTTGATACATTTCACGAGGACCCACTGGCACATGGAGAGGTAACCACCGCCGGATTTGTTGCCATACTCCGGCAATTAAAAACACTGGCGCCACGCTGGATTGCTACTGGGGGTGGGGGCTATAACGTAACAAATGTGGCACGGGCCTGGACCCTAGCCTGGGGCGTGATGAACGATATCGAGATGCCTGACGCACTGCCGGATGAGGCATTATCTCTGTTGCAACAGGCTGGCTATGAGGGCCGTACCCTGCGTGACCCGGACTCTCAAAGAAGCCAGGCATATCGCAACCGCTTGCGTGTGGAGGTTCAGGCTGCTATAGCGCACCTCGAACGGCATGTTTTTTCTATGCATGGTATTCATTAGAAGACAAGGGCCACTTGCCTTGCCTCCTCTCCCAGGGGGAGAGGAGGCAAGGGAGCGACAGTCTACTACATTTCAGGATGGGTTGAGATGAATTTGGCGGACTTGTCTGCATCCACGTGTGGCGCCCGGACCTCGACGCCAGCAGCCTCTTCTTGCAATAAAAAGGTCACATTACTATCCCTGGTACCCCAGCCACGCACCATACCCTGAATGGCAATTTGTTCAGCCAGATTCGCCACCGGCATGGGCACGTTATACTCACGCGCCAGTTCCGTTGCCAGGGAAATATCCTTGTGCGCCAGGGCCAGGGCAAAGCTGGGAGGATCGAACTGACCCCGGAACACCATGCGCGGGATGCCTTCATGCAGGCCACTCATGCGGCCCACTGCCCCGCGGCGGACGCATTCCCAGAGCGCTTCCGCATCCGCGCCAGCCTTCACGCCAAGCGTTAGGCCTTCGGCGATTGCCTGGCGGATGCCGTGGCCGATCATGTTATGGACCAGTTTGCACACGCTTCCGGCGCCAATGGCCCCGGCATAAAAGACTTTATCTCCAAAGGCATCCAGAATGGGCTTGATGCGCTCGTAAATGGCGCGTTCGCCACCGACCATCACAGCCAGATTGCGCGTGGCAGCGCCGCTCTTACCGCCGCTCACTGGCGCATCCAGGACGTGCGCACCCTTCTGCCGAAACATGGGCTCAATGCGACGAATGAGTGTCGGCCGGCTGGTCGACAGGTCGACGTAGATGCCACCAGGCTTGATGCCCTCCAGCACCCCGCTAGCCCCAGTCGCCACTTCCTCGACTTCCTTAGGGCCGGGGAGCGAGGTAAAGACGACATCGCTCAGGCGGGCCACTTCGGCTGGAGAACCCGCGGCGCGGGCACCATTTTTGACAAAAGGCTGCATGGCGCTGTCGCGAATATCGAAGACGACCATCGGATAGTCCGCCTTCTGGATATTCCCGCCCATGCCCATGCCCATATTACCAAGACCAATAAATCCGACTGTTTCCATGCTTCCTCCTCATCTGCTATGGCATGCGGCGCATTCTAACAGCGCCACCAATACGGTGCAAGGCGTGGTTGACCCTGTACTGCTCCATGCCACGCAATCAGCTACCTCTCACTTATCGAGACCACGCTGCAAGCCACGCAGGTAGGCAATCTGGCCAAAATGCTGGTTCTCTTCACCGATCAACTGGCGGAACATGCGGCCAATCGTAAAATCGTCCGGCAGGGGACGTCCGCCGCTCACCTCAGGGAATGGGATACGCTGGGGATGGACATCGAGTTCGCTGGTGTCAATGCCATGCAGATACGTGAGGGTCTCCTGGCGGACCACATCAAAGTAGCCCTGCAGGTCTTTGATGTCAGGATTGGGGAAGCTGGCCACCTGTGCGGCAGTATAGCCCACCCCGGTATCGTGCTCTGGCAACCCGCAGCGCTGGTACCAGCCGTCGCGTTGCCAGACCTCCGTCGTATCCTGGGCAAAACGGTGCAGCCAGCGGTCCTCCACCCGGGCGATATGCCAGACCATAAAGCTGATGGAATTCGCTTCGGACCCGGGGCGCCATGCCACTTCGACCGGCGTCAGGCCTTGTAGCGTTCGGTAGAGACGCCTTTTACATTCATCGAGTGTCTGTTCAAGGAAGGTTTTGATCTCCATGGCAACTCCTCTTGGGCTTGTACAGACGTGCGGTCAGAACATGATTCCAGGTATCGGGGCTTCCTGTGCGCTCGCCCACTTGCTACGATATTCTGCCGGCGTCACAGCCCCCTCCAGCAGCGCCATCGTGTCCAGCACCAAAGCCCCACAGCTATCCACACTCTGGTTGGCCACTGCGAGCAGCGTGTCACGCACCGCACTCCAGCTCTCGCTTGGCGTAAAGCGCTTCGCATCCGCTTCCAAGGTATCCACCAGCGTGGCACAGCGCTGGCGTAGTGTGGCTGGGGCGTCACCAGCACAGGCGCGGGCCAGTATGCCGATGGCTGTGAGCCAGATTTTGCCTCCCCAACCGGCCCACGGCATGCCCCTCTCGGCCGCCTGGGCCGCAGTGTACCATTGTTGGGTTGCTAAGCGTGCGAAGGCCAGTGCCAGGTGATTACTCACGTGACCAGGCGAATGCTCAATGGCGTGTTGCGCCCGGGCCACGGCCTCGTCGAACTGCTTAAGCTGCAAGTACACCCGGCTCTGTAATGCTAATAAATGCGCATGAAATTTGGGCGGTACCACCGCCATCCCCTCGGCATAGGCCTCTAGAGCCTGGTGCAGGCACCGATGCATCTCTGTGGTTTGTCTGGCCCGACTGGCACGACGTTGATGTAAGGCCCCACGCAGACGGTAAATATTGTAATCTTTGCGGTTTTTGGCCTGGGCTGTGGCAAGATCGCGCAGAAGACGTTCTTCATCCTCACTGCGCCCACGCCGAAAGTACGCTTCGGCGCGGCTCACACAACAGCTCACATCCGCAGGGTTGCGGGTGACGCCCTCAGTCGCCAGGTCAATTGCCTGCTCATAAGCGCCGAGGCGGAGTTCGAGCTCGATAAGCTGGTAGCGTACGGCACTGTTATAGGGATTGAGCGTCAAAGCACGCAGCAGGGTTTGCCTGGCGCGTGTTGGTTCCAGTTCGCTCTGAACGGTGGCCAGGACTATGAGATCGTCTTGCCGCGTTTCCCCACGCATCTCAAGGATGCGCAGGAGGTGAGCCTCAGCCTCCGTATAGTGCCCGAGCGCTTGCTCGCACTGGGCCAGGAGCGTAAGCTGCGTGACCTCATCGGCCACGAGGCCAGCCTGTAAATGTGGCAGCGCCTCGGCGTAACGCCTCACCCCACAGAGTGCTTCGCCCAGTGACCAGTGCAGGCTTGGATGCTCGGGAGCCCGTGTTAGGGCCTCCTGGAATATCTTGATGGCCTCGTCATAGCGGCGCTGCGACAACAACAGCTTCCCTGGCCACAGCCACTCACTGCACGCCATGGCTTGTTGCATATCGTGCAGCGCCTGGGTGCACTGCTGGACTTCAGCAGTTACAGTCTGCAAGCGTTCAGAGGCATCCTGGAACTGCGCGTGTAACGTCCGAGAGCGCCCCTGCATCTGGGACATAGTCTGTTCCAGGCGATGCACACGTACCAGGAGAATGCTCAGGCACCCCAGCGTCGCCAAGAGCGCCAGCGCGGTGAGGGGTATCCCAGGGCTGAACCGTACTAGCGGTGCATAACCCATCCCACTACCCAAAATCCCCAATACTCCCAGGATCAACAGCACATATGCCAGCCGTTGCATGCTCCACTCCACACGTATTGCCCCAACGTGGCTCTCGACCTGTCGCAGCACACAACCAATTCCAGCCATCCTCTCCCTATCATGTGCATGTTATACACATTGTGGCTGGCAGCGTCTAGGGTTTCCTGAAAGCAGCCAGCGGAGATGTGTGCTAGCGGCTACTGAGCGCAGGCCCACGAGGCGCGGACACTCCTGGAGTCAGGGTCGTGTGGTGAGAGATTTCGTGAAAAAACTCCATGCCTCGACTTGACGTTTGCCAACAGGTTGCTATATTCCTGATTAGGGAAAGGAAAAAAGGAGGTATGTATATATGAGGCGCATGAAATTTCCGGCACGAGGCTCCTCGCAGAAGTGCCCCATGCTGCGAAGGAGCCACAGGTGAGGGGGCATTGTACAGGGCATGAAGCCCCGTGGACTCGCCCAGTGATGGGCAGTCACACTGTACGAGCATAGGGGATGCTTTCAGTGCGTAGTGGAAGCATCCCTTTGCTGTTTTTTCTCCCATGTCCCTCGCCGAGAGATCACGGGCGATGCGTTGGAAAGGTACAGGGCACGCACGATGGTTGATCCTCATGGCGTGTTCAGTCACAGTGGCACTCGGTATGCTGCTCCTGGTCACGTCTGAGCGCTCTCTTACCTTGCTCCCGGAGGCTGCTGCTCCTGCCTCCCCCATGATTATACCGCGCCAGCGGGTAGTGATTTTTATTATCGATACCTCAGACTACTTCGATACGCATGGGGCTTATGTCCAGAGTGTGGTGCAGCAGCAGTGTGCGGCGTGTGCGATGCAGCTGGTGAATCTCCACGGCGATCTCAGTATCCTGGGTATTGTACACGCCTTGGACTACGTGCGGGCGGTACACCAGACGCATGCGGCAGCCACTACCTCACTGATCAATCTCAGTCTCGGCACTTACAGCTATGACAATGTCTTGCATGCCAGTGTCCGCGCCCTCGACATGATGGGGATCCCCATCATCGCCTCAGCCGGAAACGATAATACTTCGAAGCCTTTTTATCCTGCGGCCTTTCCTGAAGTTTTAGGCGTCTGTTCCAGCACGCGTCACACCCGCGTCAAAGCCGCCTATTCGAATTTTGGTCCCTGGGTGAGTCTCTGCGCTCCCGGCTTACAGTACGTCACTCGCCCCTTACAGCACGGCGACATCGCCAGCGGGACGTCTTTTGCCAGCCCCATGGTCGTTGGCACGCTTGGCCAACTCCTCCTGGATGCCCCCTGTGCCAGCCCCCGAGCAGGGCTGAGAGCACTCCGACGTACGGCTGACCCGCCTGCCGAGCACCAGCGGGAACTGAGCGCAGGGCTCCTCAATAGCACTGCGGCTAGCCAGTATCTGCGCAGTCTCTATACCTGCCAGAGCCCGCCAGGGATGTGGCAGCGCTTGCTTGCCAGGATGCAGCGCCTGGGGACTGGTGTCGCCACATATGTCGGGCTGGTTATGTATTTTTTTGTCTCAATCTTTGCCGTGCCGTTCCTTGTTGCCTTCGGCATCGACAAGCTCGAACAGCGTGCGGCCCGATGTCAGGAAGAAGCCATCCAGCGTGCCTATGCTGGTTCCCCTGACTATCGGCAACAACGCCTTCTGGCGCTCAAACACGCCTTCGTACGCACCAAAAAAATACGCCATCGCGAGCGTGCAGAGCTGGCCGCCCTGTTACATGCACTGCACCTGTACGGAGAACCCTGCTGGTGGTGTGGTGCAGCAGCGCCCGAGGCCTGTGTGGACGACTGGAATACCACAGACACCCTCCCGCAGTGTAGTCGATGCGGCTGGGATATTGCCGCTCTATGATGGGGGACACGGCGACAAACGCTGGGACCTCTGGGCCTCACCGCGTCGCCGCGTCGTCTGCCCAGGACATACGTCGTTTTGAGACACGCACTCAGGGGCGGGCAGCTGGGCGCTCCGTCAGGATCAGCTGCATGTGCAAGCGCTTGCCCTGGCGTATAATGGTCAGCTTGATGGCCTGACCTGGTTGAGTCCGTAGGATGAGGGTCTGAAGGTCCTGTAATTTCGTCACCGGTTTGTCGTCCAGGGCAACGATAATATCTCCACCTACTGCCACACGGCGTCCTTCGAGGACGACTGTCTTGTCGTTGCCGCGCAGCCCTGTCTGATCCGCCGGGCTGCCGCGCTCAACTTTTTCTACCAATACCCCGTGCTGGCTAGCAGAGAGCCGCATCGCCTGGGCGACCTGTGGCGTGAGGGTCTGGCCGACGATACCCAACCAGGCGCGCCCCGCACTACTGCGCGCAACCCGACCACGGGGTGTTTCCGGCCTGGGGTTCAGCGTCACCTTGAGGGTATCTTCCTTGCCCTGGCGCAAGATCGTGAGCGTCACCGTTTGCCCGACTTCCGTGGAACGTGCGAGGTAGACCAGAAGCTCGTCAAATGTCTTCACAGTGCGACTATCAATGGCAATGACTACATCACCGCCAAGGCGTACCGGTTCATCATCCAGGAGAGTGTCGCGATCGCTGCCACGCACCCCGGCTTGCTGCGCCGGGCTCCCAGGCATGACCTCGGCGACCAGCGCGCCGCGTTGGGTCGGTTTGAGGCCCATGGCACCGGCCAGGTCAGACGTCAACGACATGCCACTGATTCCCAGCCAGGGGTGTTTATAAGTCTTGGTTTTGATTAAGACCGGCACGACCTTTTGGACAATAACGGCAGGGATGGCAAAGCCAATACCGATCGATACCCCTAGGGGAGAAATAATGGCCGAGGTCACGCCGATCACGAGACCGCCCTCGTTTACGAGAACCCCGCCTGAACTACCAGGATTAATCGGTGCATCGGTCTGAATAATATCTGGGATGGTGTATTCGACCGCTTGCGGGTCGTCAGAGTCCACTGGCAAGACCCGCCCTAGGGCGCTGATAACACCGACGGTCATGGTACTCTGTAAGCCAAAAGGGTTGCCAAGCGTGACTGCCAGTTGTCCCACTTTGACCTGTGTTGAATCCCCAAGTTGCACCGGATGTAACAGCTCAGCGGCGACATCTGCCTTGATGACGGCCAGATCGCTTTCTGGGTCCGTACCCACGACTTTCGCAGAGATGATAGTGTCGTCGTAGAAAGTCACGGTAATGCGGTCTGCCCCCTCCACCACATGATTATTGGTGATAATATGTCCTAGTGCGTCCCAGACAAAGCCCGACCCTGACCCCTGTCGGACAAACTCTTGAGGTCCCTGGGGAAAGGGATAGCCTGGCATTTCCGGCACCACCGGGAAGACAACGGTTTGTCGTTGTACAGTGCGGATATTGACGACAGAGGGATTGACCTGCGTATAAATCTGTCCTAGCGTGCCCTCCACAGCCGCCAGGAGCCCCGCCACAGCCATGCCTGGTGCGCCCCGTTGTGCCGCAGTACTGTCTGGATTCGTCGCTGCCTGCACGAAGGCCATACGACCACGACAACCTGGCAGAGACATGAGGATGAGCACAAACAGGCATGCTACCCAGGGAACGCGCCTGATCATCGCTTCGGTCTCCTTCTTCCCACCCTCACATGCGGCCCTCCTACGCGCAAAACACTCCTTCACTATGGCTGCCGTGGTCACGTACAATACCATACTCACCGGTCTGTTGTCTGCTTTGATGGTGGCCGCTCAGTTGAATGCTATAATGATGTCTACCCATGCACCAGCAACGGCATGGGCAGGCGGACAATCTGGTGACTATTTCTGCGTACAAGGGAGTACTGCAGCATGGAAAGCCCCACGACAAAAACCATGCAGGACGTCGAGGCGACCACGCTCAAAATGTGGCTGGAGCGCAGGGAAGCGCTCCTCATTGATGTGCGAGAACCCCCAGAGTATGCTGCTGAGCACATTCCGGATGCCCAACTCCTGCCCCTGTCCACCTTTGACTCGGCGCGCGTGCCCCAAGAGGCAGGGCAGAAAGTGGTCCTGCACTGCGTTATGGGTAAGCGCTCAGAGCAAGCGGGGCAGAAGCTGCTCGACGCCGGTTTTACGACCGTCTACAATTTCCGCGGAGGAGTACAAGCATGGAAAGATGCCGGGTACGCTACGGCACGTGGCCAGCAGGCACCGCTGAGCCTGCAGCGTCAGGCACAAATTGTCTCCGGCTCTCTCGTCCTTCTCGGCACTCTGCTCGGGGTTATTGGATCCCCGTGGTTCCTGTTGCTCAGTGGGGCGGTGGGGGTTGGTCTCGTGTATGCGGGTGTGAGTGGCACGTGTGGCATGGCAACACTGCTCGCTCGATTACCATACAATCAGCGCGCCTAGGGCAAGGATAAGCACGGTGGTACGAGGCAAGGGCTTCCGCATCGTCGCAGTCGTACTGCTCGTGGTTGCCTATCTGGTCATCCACAAAAGGGCTTCCATGCTGTGGAACCCCGCCGTGGCCTTACCGGCGCCGGAGGATCGGCAGCCATTTCGGGTGCCCTTTGAGCTCCCTGATGTCCAGGGGCGTCTCGTGCGACTGGCCGACTTGCGTGGTCGGCCAGCATTAATCAATATTTGGGCGACCTGGTG
>JBMDXC010000420.1:0-4610 GCA_048594805.1 Candidatus Entotheonellaceae bacterium
GCCTCACCAAAGAATTCGCCGGCCATCATCGTTGCAAGGTCGCGCGACTTACCGTGCTCTGCACGCGCCACACGGACTACGCCGTGGGCAATGAAGTACATGTAGTCGCCTGGATCCCCTTGCCGGAGAATGACCTGGCCCGCAGGGACAACCTGCAAGTGCATGCGGATCGCAATATCTGCGAGCTGTTCAAGTGGGATGTCTTGAAAGCCAGGCATCCGCTGCACGAGGGTAATAGGCTCCAGCTTGAGCTTGGCGACATCATGACCTTGCAGGCTGTGCAACTCGTGCGCGATGTCCTCTTCCAGACGTGCTGCTACTGGTGCGGGAAGCGTACCGTATTCGGCTTGCTGCGCAATGGCTTCTGCCTCTGCAACGAGGAGCAGGCGCCGCGCGAGCCGTTCTTGCATATCGTTGATCAAGTCTGGAACTTGCTCGGCGATCTCGTCCAAGGTGTGCTGCACCGCCTCATACGTGCGCTGATACTGGTAGCGCAACGTGTCGACAATATAGCGGGGCGTGGCTTCGACACGAGCCAGCGTATCGAGCACGTCGAGCACGCGTCGACTGCTCTGCAAGCACGCCCGTGCGATCTCGTAGTCCAACACGATGCGCTGCCAGTGCAACCGCGCTGTCAGAGGTGCCAGAGCAGCGACCTTGTTGACCAGGCGCAGCACCGCATCTTCCAGACGATGTCGTGCAACGCGCGCAGGGGGCACATCCCGATAGGTACCCCGGCCACGCACGACATCAAGCTGCTGCTGGAGTGCCAGCAGCAGCTGCCTGAAGGCACGCTCGCTCAGGTGCCCCTTGTTGAACATCTCGATATAGAGTGATTTCTCTTCCGCAAGTCCCCGCAGGCAGAGGAGTGCATGTTGGATGTCGTCGTCCATCAGTTCCGTTCTGTGCAGCTCCTCAATCGCCACTTTGATGCTGTCCAGCCGCTTTTCATATTGCACCTGTAGCCGCATCGCAATGGCGCCTGCGAACAGGCCGCTTGAGAGCAATGCCGGCAAGCGGTCCATGGCACTCTGCTTGGCGGTAAAGTCACCCTCCAGGCGCGCCAGGCGGTCGGCTACCTGTGGGGCATCCAGACCCAGCCAGCGTACCAGCCACTCGATACTGAGCCCTTTGAGCAGCAGGGTGGATAACACCGCACCCATCACGAGCGCGACAAACACTTCGCGCTGCGCAAAGGGTGGCAAGCTTAAGACCATGGCAAGCGCAATGGCACCGCGCAGCCCGCCCCAGAAAATGACCGCTTTATAGGCGTTATTGATTGGCTCAGCTCTCGGCAAGCGTTGCACGAGGGGCATAAGTCCATAGACAACCACAGCGCGCGATACCAGCATTGCCACTACCACCCAGCATAACAAGTCTAGTGTCGCCCACAGGGCTCCGAGATCGACGCGCAATCCTACCATGAGAAAGATCAAGGCATTGGCAAGAAAGGCGACGTACTCCCAAAAATGCTCGAGGTAATCGCGCACCGCATACGAGACTTTCATACGGCCCCACCCGCCTATGGTGAGACCCGCCGCAATGGTGGCCATCACCCCGCTCACGTTGAGGACCTCCTCGGCCACAAGATAGGAGACGTAGGCGAGGACCGTCGTCAGCGTAATCTCGATGAAGTGGTCCTCGACTTTGCCGAGCGTGTAGCCGGTCAGCAGGCCCAGGATCCAGCCCACGACGAGTCCCCCCACAAACATCACGGCAAAGTTGATAGCTCCCTGCATGATGACCTGGTCCGACACGGTGCCGGCGAGCACGACCCCAAGCAGGATGCGCGCCAACACCACGGACGTGGCATCATTGAACAGGCTTTCGCCCTCAACCAGCACCCGGAGGTTGTGCGGTGTACCAAGCCGCCTGAAGATAGCGATGACCGCGACCGGGTCTGTGGCGCTGAGGATGGCTCCGAGCAACAGCGCTGCCGTGTACGGAATGGGCGTAGCTATGCCAACCATGAGACCAATAATGATGGTCGAAAGCAGCAGCCCGGGGACTGCCAGGACGAGCACGGATCCGAGGTGCTCGTACAATTGCCGGACATCCAGATTGAAGGCTGACTCAAAAATGAGCGTAGGCAGAAAGACGTAGAAGATCAGCGCAGACGAGATCTCGAGGTCATGCAACACGGGTAACACACGCGGATACGCCGCAGACCACGCTGCCAGGCCGATGCCGACCAGGACCAGCACAACCGTAAAGGGCAGCTTGAGGCGCCTGGTCACGGCGCGGGTCACGGTGGCGATCAAAAGTAAGATAATAACGCCGCTAACGATAGCGGCTACGTGGGCTGTGGGTTGCATAGTGTTTGATTGAGGTGCAAATGATCTCGGAAGCGCCATCAACAAACTGCTACAACAGCTTTGGCGCGTGATTGGTGAACCCCACCGCAGGAAAATGTGCACGCATGCATCGGACCGCCCACGCTGCACAGGACCGCTCTGAGAACACTATGGAGCACGATGCAAACGCCCCATACCAAAGGAAAACGTGCCAGCCTGGAGATTGGAGGTCAGTTTGTCCCAATAGACCAGGATGGGACTGGCGATAAAGACCGTCGAGTACGCCCCGGAGAGCATCCCGACCAGGAGAGCAAAGGCAAATCCGTGCAGCACCTTACCCCCGAGGAGATAGAGCGCCAGCAAGACGAGCATTGTATGTCCTGAGGTGAGCACCGTGCGGCTGAGGGTCTGGTTGATACTCGCATTGACGATGGCCGGGAAGTGCGCACGCCGCTGACTGCGCATATTTTCCCGAATGCGATCAAAGACGACGATGGTATCATAGAGCGAATAGCCAGTAATGGTCAAGAGTGCGGCCAGGATCTGCAGGTCGAACTCGATGTGCAAGAACGACAGAAAACTTGCCGTGATGAGCACATCGTGGTAAATGGCCACGATGGCTGCGAGGGCAAAGCGTAGTTGCAGGAGCACATTGAAAGCCGTTGAGACAAGGAGTGCCACCACAATCAAGACGGCTGGGGAAATGCCCGGTAGCCACTGGGTGAGGCCGTACGTGACCACGAACAGGATGGTCGCCAGACTGACCGAGATAAACCACTTGCCCTCGAAGCGTCCCGAGATATAGGCTACGGTGCCCAAAGTGGCATAGAACAGGGCAAACAGGGCCTTCTGACGCAGATCTGCACTCGCCTGTGGACCAACGACCTCGACACGACGGAGTTCAATCGGCTGTCCCCCCAGACGGTCTTGTAAGGTGCGCTGCACCTGCTTCCCAATGTCCTGTCCTGCCGTAGTGTGCTGGGCAACACGGATGAGCACCTCGCGCTCATCACCGTAATGCTGCACCACGGCTGTGCCTAGGCCCAGCGTTGTCAGGGTCTCACGTATCACCCCAAGGTCCGCCGGCTGGCTCAAACGCACCTGCACGAGTGTGCCACCGCTGAAGTCGATCCCCTCGTTCAATCCTCCACGCACGATGAGCGAGATCACCCCAAGGACAATGATGAGGAGTGACACCGTGATACAGAACTTGGCCTTGCTGACAAAATCAATGTTGAGCCCCGGAGGGACCAATTCCAGCATAACTACCCCACTCGTTGAGAAACTCGTCCTCTGGCACTGACGTTGCCAGCAATCTGTCAAGGGCATTACGGTCCACCACCTCGTGCTGTATGAGTAAGGTAGCCAGGGCCTTGAGGAGGGCACGCTTGGCGAGCAATGTCTCCCGGACCCGGGCGTGTGAGGCCTCAAGGATCTGGTGGATTTCGGCATCGATCAGGCGTGCGGTCTCCTCGCTGTACTCTTGTGGCATGCCGCTTGGTCCCTGGACCAACAGCGCCTGCCGTGGTGCCTCGAAGGTGGCTAGCCCAGGCGCGTCTCATCCCCGATCCGTCCCATCAGCCTGTGCTCTCTGACCATCACAAGCTCCTGTATGTGTGTGGGAGAGATGGGACACCTCTCCCACAGCCTTTCCCGGCTTGAGGTAGTGCCTCGTTCTGCGCACTTGGGAAAGTATAGGCAATACCAGATCAAAGGAGTGTCAAAACGGAGCCTTGCCACCTTAAGATAGCCTAAAGATGGGGATGGGTACCTACTAGAATGGGACACCCGTACAGCGTGGGATCACAGTCCTGCGCCGACAAGGAAGTGCCAAAACGAGCCCTTACTATCGCGATGGAGCAGACAGACGAGTGAAGCACGGTTGAAGGTAACGCATGCAGGGAAAGTTTCCCGTACAGGCACGTGTGTGAGCAACTGTCAGTTGCTCCATGCTTATCACTGGTTGTCTGCGCCTGACCGTCGTAGCGTATACAGGGCGCCCTGCCGGGGCTTCACCGGTGTAGCCTCGGGCTCCTCGGCCTCGTCGGAGAGTTGCAGTAGGCCACACTGACACATGATATCCGTGAGGAGCACGAGCCGACTCTCATCGGCAAGGAGAATTTCGCCTATCAAGACGAGACGCAGTAAGGACGTATCCAGCTGATCACAATGAGAACAAGACTGCTGCATGAAACATCACCTCATCAGGCTCGAGCGCGCGGTCAAAGCCCTCGGCGGTGCGGCAGTGGCCTTCGGCGCTTGGCGGGCAGTACACGTCAGAAGTCAACACCAGAGCGCTATCCCTACGGATATGGA
>JBMDXC010000421.1:0-9821 GCA_048594805.1 Candidatus Entotheonellaceae bacterium
CAGGTTTTCCGCAAGCAGTCTGCTATATTCTATGGTGGTCCCGTGTAAGTAACCTCAACAGAAGTAAGGGGACACGAAGCGCGCCAATTGTCTAGGGTAGGGGGAGGCATGCGGCGCGCAAGGAAGGTTCGCGAGGGACAATGATCATCCAAGGCTAGCACTGCTTCTGCAGTCAGCCTATCAGTGTTTGGTCTTCATTTCTTCAGTATTGCCACTACTATTAGACACGCCACACAAAACCCTTTCATTCTAGGTCACTGGGTGTAGATGGCGCTTAAGGGTCGGCATGCCGGCGGTGTGAGAGGGTGTAGCTTTGGTGTGTATACGTGCTGCGGGGACGCACCACCGTCCCCGCATGAACGAAGGAGGAGGCAAGGATGGCATCTCTCAGCCGGCAGCTCGCGCAGTGGGTGGTTGGTCTACGCTATGAAGATCTCCCTCCTGAGGTGATCGATCGCGCCAAGGGTGTCACACTCCACAGCCTCGCGTCCGTGCTCCTCGGTTCGCAGTCACGGGATGGCCAGCAGGCCGTGCAGCTCATCACCGCAGACGAAGCTGGGGTGCGCAACGGCGCCAGTATCATGGTGTACGGCACGAAGGTGACGAAGGGTGGTGCCGCCTTTGCCAACGCGGAGATGGCCATGGCTGGCGGCAAGCTGGACTCCTTCCGCATGCTCACCCACCCCGGCACGAGCATTGTCCCGGGCGCCTTTGTCGCGGCTGAGATCACGGGCGCCTCCGGCAAGGACTTCCTCACCGGTCTCGCGGCCGGCTACGAGGTCATGGAGCGGCTAGCAGCCGATTTCATTCCGACGGTGATGGCACGTGGCTTCCACGCCGGTCCGGTGTTCGGCATCTTTGGTCCCACCGTCGCCGCCGCGAAGATCCTGCACTTGACTGAGGATCAGGTGAACAGCGCGATCGCGCTCTGTGTGCACCTGGCGGGAGGTAACCTCGAAGGGCCTCGGAGCGGCGGCCGTGCCCTGCGCGAGGGCGCCGCGGTGCGCAATGCCATGCTGGCAGTGGCGCTGGCGCAGCAGGGGCACGTGGGCGGCGAGACTGTCCTGGAAGGCCCTGCCGGCTTCTATCACGCCTATGCCGGCAACAACAAGGGTCAGCTTACCTACAGTTTTGTCGGCGATACCCAGACCAGCCTGGACAAGATTACGGCCAAT
This sequence comes from Candidatus Entotheonellaceae bacterium, assembly GCA_048594805.1. Classification (GTDB taxonomy): domain Bacteria; phylum Tectomicrobia; class Entotheonellia; order Entotheonellales; family Entotheonellaceae; genus SXND01. The sequence continues at coordinate 1,176 of JBMDXC010000421.1, forward strand.
CTGGGAAAGGCATGGCTCTTCCTCGAGACGCTCTACCGCATCTACTCGACGGCTGGCTACAACATCGCTCACGTTGACGTCACGGCACAGCTCTGCGCCGAGCACAACATCCGATATGAGGACGTTGAGAGCGTCGAGGCCGTGGTGAACTGGCTCGAAACACAGTATCCCAGCCCAGCCTTTCCGAGCCGCAGGGAAGACACGGCGCCGCGGCCGGGGAGTACGCCATACTACACGGCATATGGCGTCGTCAAGCGCGGCTTCCCAGTACTGCGTGGCCAGGGGGTTGCCCTGGCTGACATTGACGATCCGCCCGAGGTGCTAGACCTGATGCAGCGTGTGACGATCATCCCGTCGCACCAGATGACGCTCTTCGGTCCGCGCATCACGATCTACACTAAGGACGGCAAGAGCTACACGAAGCAGTCCACCGGGCGCGAATTCATGTGGGACTTCAACGAGGAGGCATGTCGTATTCGCGATGTCATCCCTGGCCTGCCGATCCCAGCGGCACAGTTCGAAGCCATTATCGCGACCTGCCGCGACCTCGACCGCCAAGACCGGGCGGACCAGCTCATACAGCTGACGCTGAAGCCGGTGTAAGATAGGAGAATGACCATGCAGAACTCTCCACGATTGTTCCTCATAACGATGGTTATAGCCCTGGCGCTGCATGCGACCGCAGGAGTGCAGGCGCAGCAGACCCCCATGACATTTTTCATCACCAGCGTTGGCTCTGGCAAGGGAGGGGATCTGGGTGGCTTGGCGGGTGCCGACCGACACTGCCAGGCGCTGGCGCAGGCGGTCGGCGCCGGTAACCGGACGTGGCACGCTTACCTGAGCACGAGCGCGTCTGGCGGTCAGCCCGCCGTCAACGCCCGAGATCGGATTGGACAGGGCCCCTGGCAGAACGCCCAAGGGGTGGTCATTGCGCGTGATGTAGACGAACTGCACGGCACCAACAATCTCAACAAGCAGACGGCGCTGACCGAGAAGGGTGCGCCTGTCAACGGCCGAGGCGACACGCCGAATATGCACGATATTCTCACCGGCTCACAGCCGGACGGCCGGGCGTTCGCGGGTGACGACGATAGGACCTGTCATAACTGGACGAGCAGTGACGAGGGAGCGGCAATGGTCGGCCACCACGACCGCCAAGGTCTGCGCGATGACGACGCCTCCAAGTCCTGGAATGCGTCGCATCCCTCGCGCGGCACAGGCGGCGGCTGTAGCCAGGAGGCCTTGCGCAGCACGGGTGGCAATGGCTTGTTCTATTGCTTTGCCGTCAACTAAGGTCATTTCTTGAAAAGGCATCGTCAACTTATTCGACCTGAGTTCGTCCGCAGGCAACAGCGGGACGACAGCGGAGCAGCTGGGCCGTGATGTGGCCCTTCGGCAGCCCTCTCTAACCCGCTGCGCTCAGCCCCCAGCTCGCCTCTCTGGGGATCACGGCATCGCGAGCTACGCCGAGTCCCCACTGCCCTTGTCCTTGCTCTGGCCTCCTTCGATGATCCGACGCATGGCCAGGACGAGCGCCACACCCCTGCGGGGGAGCAGTGCGCGTGCTGGCGGGAAACGACTCTGCTGCCCTGACTCCTGGATGCCCCCTCACAGAGGGGGCTGCCCATAAAAACAGCCTCAGTAGGTTTGCTCCAGGGTGAAATTCGCTCCAAAATGTGCAGAGCGCCTGTTTATGAAATATCCAGACTCCATGCTTTCAAGATGATTCTGCGGTATCTCCGTATGCTCGGCGGTTCAAGCCATGAGCTTCAACCCGACGGTATACCACAGACACCTTAATCTCTCGTTGGAAGCATTTAGTGAGGACTACTCTGGCTGCCGCCCAGCCCGCCTCCGGGCGCGGACCGCACACCGGCTGTTGTGCGCCGGCTGCTCTGCGGGACAAAATCGTTGTGTGCGCCGCGTCTGCACAAAGAACGCCTGACATGAAGCCTCGGCACAACGCTGGACGACCCCATGCGCGGCGATGTGGAGGAGATGCCAATAGACCATGGCAATGAGGGCCTGAAACTGGCAGCCGGGGTGATCCGTGGCCCCCCCATCCACTAGCTGGGGACGGATCCCCAGGAGGTGGGCGTTCAGGACGTCGCGCCGAATAGAGCGGGCATACGTCCGCCAGTCCTCGGGGCTGTGCAGCGGCGCCGGCCAGCAGACGTGGACCCGTGGCTGATCCCAGACCGCCGGGACGATCAGCCGTGGCCCGCTGTCTGATTGGGGCGGCTGCGGGAGCTGCAAGGCGCGTAAGCCGTGCTGCAGCGTGGCATCGTCTCCGGTCTGGAGCCCATACGTCAGGAGCAGACACAACGCGACCGTCTCGGCCTGAGCCCAGATCCAGGCAAGGGGATCCCCAGGTGCGTGGCTGTGCGGCCCGCGGCCGACAGCTGCGGCCAATTGTGTATAGCCCAATAACCCATAAGTGCGGACAAAGGCCAGCGTGGCGGCCGTATTGCCCCGGGTCAAGCGGGCGAGCTGCTGCGGCAGTGCGGGACAGGTCTCAGGGGCATAGCGCGCGCGGACGGCCCCATGGGGGATGACCATCCCCTCGTGGATCGTATAGTCTTCGAACACCACCACGTCTGTCATGAAGCGACACGCCACACGTAGCGCATCTCCTGGAGGCTGTCTCCACGGCTGACCCTGCTCCATACCCTGCTCTGTCTCCTTCCTTGCACTCCCGTGGGAGGGGTGGACGCTCGAAGTTTCCCTGGATGTCACGCCGGCACGGGCACGAGTGACGTGACAAGGCCGCCCAGGGCAGCATGGATGAACAAAGCGCGGACGGCTCACGCTGCATGTCCTTCCACCGTACCACGAGACTTGGTGAGCATCACCTGTGGTGGCGTGCCCCGTAAGTCCTTCCCCGTTTTTCCATATACCTTAAAGTTCTAAAATTACGATCATATCCACGTCCTATCCCGAACACGACAGGCCTCGTAGCACGCCTCACGGCCTTCCAAAGGCAAGATACCAGCCACGGGCGGGCTTCTCACGAGTTACGTGCCCTTCGGGGAGCTCGCATCCTCGGCCGCCTCAAAGATGTCGGACTGGGGTCGGGGCAGACACTGGATGCGCTCGACGATGACCTCACGGGTGAGGCGGGACTGCCCGGCTTGCTTCCACCGCCGCCACTGCAAGCGCCCCTCGATGAGGACGCCGCGGCCTTTGTGCAGAGAGGCGCCGACCGTTTCGGCTTGGGGCCCGAAGGCAACCACATCGATACAGCAGACGTCGGTGTGCCAGGTGTCCCCCTGGCGGAGGCGGGTTGGCACGGCGACGCCGCACCGCGCTACAGCCATACCGTTCGGCGCATAGCACACCTCGGGGTTCCGCGTCAGATTGCCAACGAAGTACACGCGATGCATCTGGGCCATACCGTGGTCTCCTCTGGGCCGCTCCTGGAGGATGCCCATGTCCAAGGCAGCCGTAGTGTTGCTGATGCAGCGTACCAGGTAGTCTCCCGGCAGCGCGTGCGGGCCGTCTGGCGTGGGGCATAGGCCTTTGGGACAAGCGTCAGCGGCAGTCTTCTGTGCTAGCAAGATCAGCGCAGGGTGCGCGCTCGGGGACCTAGGCTCGTGCGGAGCGCGCCTGCGTGCCATGGACTTGCATAGTGCACACTCGTGCACGCTGTAGAGCATTATACACGATGATGGTTCTGTACAGAAGGAAACTGTCGTCATGTCAGTAGTGTGGCTGGATACACCAAGAGACATACTTCGCAGCCTGCTCGCGCCGTCTGGCCGCCGCCGGGGGAAGACACGGGTTATGCGTGCTGTGGCTCACTCCATCCTGGTCAGCGCTTTGTATATGCGCGCGTCATGAACTGTATCGCGAGTTGGGGGCGCGTTCTTTTGACGAGCGACGACGGCACTCTAGCGCGGATCGGCTGCCTCACGGCTGCAGCGCTTGGGATATCGGGTGCACCTCGAGCCGGTAGCGGCCACTGCCGCGTGAGTTATTTTCAAGGTAACCCGTGCGAGACTACACGCGACAAAACGTCACTGCTACGGTAGAGTAGAACTGACATCAGGTGCATTCCCTTCAGTTGGAAACCCCTTCGTTCTCGGAGACCTCCAACCGGGCCAGAGAGTCCTTGATCTTGGCTGTGGTGCTGGCATGGATAGCATCTTGGCTGCGCGGTGGGTAGCACCAGGCGGCACCGTCATTGGCGTAGACATGGTCGAGGAGATGCTGGCCAAGGCCCGGTGCAATACAGAGGCACTAGGACTATATAACCTCCATTACCAGCTTGGCCGAGCTGACGCCTTGCCAGTGCCGACGGTGTCCATGGACGTGATTATCACGAACGGGGTCTTCAATTTCTGCGTGGATAAGCCGAAAGTCATCGCGGAGATGTTTCGTGTGCTCCGGCCTGGCGGTCGCCTGCACATGGCGGATATCCTCCTGGAGGAACACGTCACGTCGGAGCAACTCGCGGGTATGGGTGCCTGGTCCGATTGAGTGGCAGGGGCTATTTGGGAACGGTCGCTCCGTGAAATGCTGATAGCCGCAGGTTTTACCCATATCCAGTTCCACGGCTGGACCGGGTATCGTACGTCCGCTTTTACTCAAGGCGGCCTGATGTCAGCATACAAGCCCGCAGCATAACCTGTGGAAGGGTGTGCAAAAGCTGGGGTTGGTACCTCCATACTTCACCGTGGTCACGAGCCACAGCGCTCGAGCAGGCGTTGCAGTGCCCGTGCAGGACGCCCGCGCCGCGGCTGATGCATAGGTTCATTATGGCTCAGGAGAGATTTGCTGCTTTTCCTCGCCATGCAGTCTATACCTAGGGTATGATCTGTACGAGTCACAAAGAGCGTAGGATGCACAACGTCCTGCCTGCATCATCATGGTGCCACGACCCCTACCATGGAGGAAGGGCATGCGTGCGCGACTATTATGTATGGGTCTGCTTGTGGCAGGTGCGCTGGGGCTGGTAGCCGCACCGGGCGCTGCGCAGATCAACATTGGCATTACCGTTGGGACGCCACCACCACCGCATCTGGTGATCCCTGTCCCTCCCCAGCTGGTGGTGATTCCGCAGACGCAGGTCTTCTATGCGCCAGCTGCCCCTTATAACTACTTCTTCTACAGCGGGAAGTATTACGTCTCCCATGAGGGAGCATGGTTTGTGGCACCCGCCCACCAGGGCCCCTGGACCTTTGTCGCGGTTGAGCGCGTCCCCAAGCCCCTCCTCCGTGTGCCGGTTGCCTACTACAAGGTGCCGCACGGGCATCGTCAAAAAGAAGGCCCGCCACCATGGAAGGGCCACGGTAAAGGACACAAACACAAGAAGCACAAAGACCGCGATGATTAGCGAGTGCAGGGAGGAGGGAACGCGAGGGATCGCCTGCATGATCCACGCCTCCAGGCTGGTCTCCCCTGACAGCCCGCACGCACCTGAGATGCTGTGGGAGTGAGAGCATCTGCCTATTGGCCGCTTGCTCTGGAATGTCACTGCGTTTGGACGTGATCTCACGCACCGGTATTTTCCCGACTAGGAGGTACTGGCGCGGGAGAACGAGCGTAGCTGGGAGACGTACTATCTGCTGCGTCCTGCCTATGCGCCCTGGGAGAGTTGGCAGGCATGGCTTGCGGAGTACCGCGAGATTGGGTGAGACATGCAGGAGATAGCCGAGGGACACAACACCGCAGACGCAAGGAGAGAAGGCCATGACACGCAGACGCTGGTGGTGGATAGGCTTCCTCATGATCGCGGGAGCCGTGGGAGCGTGCTCGGGGGACGACCATGACCATGAGCCCCACGATAATGCTGGCTGTTTCCTCTTGAGTGAGGTGGAACCGAACGCGACCGTACTCACTGCCCAGTTCCTCGGTGATCTGTTTGTGGCTGATTGTGTTGCTGTGGCCGGGAGTCTCTTTGATCCAGCCGATGTGGATAGTTACCGCGTCTTTGTCCAGGAACCGCTCACCCTCGTTGTGACTATAGACCACAGCCCCTTTGTGGACTTCGATGTGCAACTCTTTGATGCGGATACAGGAGTACTCATCCTCGATTGTGGAATTAATGTGGTGCCAGAACGATGTGTTGTCCCGTTTGTCGTACGTGGCTTCGATATTGCCGTCGATGTGGTTGTGACGTCCTTCATCGGGGCCGGCACATACACGCTGACGCTCGACGCGCAATAAAAGGCATCTACACTGATCATTGTTACATCATGCGGCGATCCTGGTATCTCTAGTCGCCCGTGCTGCTACTGCTAGCATTGGCCGGGTCACTGCCGGTATTTATATCCATCTCATGGGTGCATGGCAGTATCTCGCTGCTACCAAGCAACGTCTGGCGCGTAGGCACACGAGAAAACCATTCCTATGAATCTGTCTCCTCCGCGTCGCACCATCCGTATCATTGTAGGGCTCTGCAGACTTCTTATGGCATTATCAACTTAGCCGTGATGATCTCGAGCCTAAAGATCTGCGCGCATAGAATATGAAGCGTATTGCGAAGGAGATCAAATTTTGCGGATCACACGGGGAAGAGCAGTCCAGCGTGCAAACTTCGGTCTGCAAGGCCGGGGTAGGTTACTCCGTCTCCAGCACCTGCTGAATGGCACGTCGGATCTCGGCAACCGTACAGGGTTTGGTCAGGCACGGCACCGCACTTTGATCGAGGAACATCTTGGTCTCGGGGTTGAGCGTATCCCCAGTGAGAAAGATAACGCGCCGGAGCAGATGCGGATACTGGCGTTCCAGCGTGTGGTAGAGGCGCGGTCCGTCGATTTCCGGCATGCGCATATCACTCAGCAACAGGTCATAGGAGCGCTCTCGGAGTTTTGTCAGCGCCAAGTGTCCATTAGCTACCGTCTCTACGATGTAGCCGTCACGACTCAGCAGCCTTTTCAAGCCACTGGCAATACTGGGCTCGTCATCGATGATCAGGATGGATTTATGAGGTACAGCAGGCACATGGTCCCTTTCCGAAGAGACGGGCACTGTCGCGGAGACAGCCTCAACGGGTAGTTCGACGCAGAAGGTAGCACCCTGCCCTGGTTGACTGGTCACAGTGATAGTACCACCGTGCCGCTCGATGATCCCCTGACACAGGGAAAGGCCCAGCCCCGTGCCAATGCCTACCGGTTTCGTGGTAAAGAAGGGTTCGAAAATGTGTGCCTGCAGCACTGGGGGAACACCGGGACCCGTGTCCGTCACGGTGAGCGTGACCCGTGTGCGCATCGGATCACATCGGGTAGTCAGGGTCAGCTCCCGCAGTGCTGACGATTCGCGCAGGGCCTGGTGGGCATTGGTGATAAGGTTCGTGATCACCTGCTGTATCTGGTTGGCATCAGCCCATAGGAGTGGGAGCTTCTCGGCCAGATCCAGGTGCATGGTAATGTTGTCCACCCGGAGCGCATAGGCCAGCAGTTCGAGCGTATCGGTAACCAGGGAGTTGAGGGACACTGCCGTGCGCTCTGGGGTGTGCTGGCGTGCCAGGGTGAGGAAAGCGCTCACCAGGCGCTTACAACGCTCGGCGGCCCGCGTCACCTCGTCAACCAGTTCGAGCAAGGGGCTATGGCCGAGTTCTTCCCGCAAGAGGTCGGCATGCATGAGGACTGCTGCCAGAGGGTTATTCAATTCGTGGGCTACACTGGACAGCAGGGAGCCCATGGCCGCGAGCTTTTCACTCTGGTACAGCATTTCCTGCTGCAGTTGATATTGCGCTGCGGCGCGCTGCCGTTCCACCACCCGTCCGAGCTGGATACCGATTTGCACCCCAATATCGAGCAGCATGATATGCGGTTGTTGCATCTTGGGAGCGTAGAATTCCATGACGCCCACGACTTCTCTGCTTACCAGGATGGGGCAGGCAAAAACGCTGTGCAGTCCGCTCTCTTTTGCACTCGCTGCACGGCTAAACGCTGGGTCCGTGGTCACATCTTCATGCCACTCTGGCTGACCGGAAGTGATGACGTGTCTAATGATGCCCTCGTTCTCTTCCAGTATGTGTATCTGCGTAGCCTGCTGGAACACCGTGAAGCGCTCTGGCGTGTCGAGGTGCCAGATGGTGCTACACATCCACTGACCCGAGCCGTCTGGTGCGGCAAGATAGACATGGCCAACCGGCCAGCCCGTGTACGCACAGATCTGATCTACCGCCAGCTGGAATACTGCCTCGGGGCTGGTCGCCTCGTTAGCTGCGGCAGTAATCGCTTGCAGCAACTCTAAGAGAGCGGTGCGCTCGGCCACCTGCTGGGCCAGTGTAGCATTGAGGGTTTGGAGAGCTTCTTCTTGCTGGCGCAGGGCGAGGTTTTGTTCCTGCAGCAGACCCCGGTGCGTCTTCAGCATCTGCTGCAGGCTGAACTTGTCTACCGCGTTGGTAATGACACGGCGCAAGGTGTCAGCCGAGAGATCCTCTTTGACTACATAGTCCTGTACCCCTCTATGCATGGCCTGCACGGCGAGCTGCTCGCTCCCCTGGCCGGTCAGCATGACCACTGGATAGGGCAGGGAGACGGTCTCCCCTTGTAAGGCGTCGAGAAACTCAAACCCATCCATATCCGGCAGATAGAAGTCCAGTATCAGACAGTCAGGCGGGGTGGTTTGGCACAAGCGCAAGCCTTCTTCACCCATGGCTGCCTCAAGAAAGGTATAGGTCCCTGTGCTGCTCAG
>JBMDXC010000422.1:0-3902 GCA_048594805.1 Candidatus Entotheonellaceae bacterium
CGCGGTCATGCCGCCGCCGGTGCGTGCTCGACAATGAGCGCCGTGAGGCTATGGCCAGGCCCATGCATCCATGGTGGTATACCGTCAGTGGCGTGTACGCCACGCCCTGCTGGCCTGTCGAGATATCTGCAAGGAGCGACCGACGCTGGAAGATGCGGCAAGCTGACGAAGAGCAGGCTGGCGACAGAGATCCTGGTGCCACGGGTCTGGGTGGAGTCCGATCTTGGTCTGTTGCCCATAAATACAAACGCTACTATAGTCTGGCCCGTGGGGCAGTGGTGAAGAGGTGCAAGTGCAGCGGCATTGTTAGTCTCCTTGAAGGCGTGTGCTCCCGCTCCGTGCTTGGCAATGGGACCGCCCTCCTCCAGAGTGACCTACACGGCACATACCCAGATGACCTTACTCACCGCGTAACCGGGGATCGAGCACGTCGCGCAGGGCATCTCCCGCCAGATTAAACGCCAGCACCGCCAGCATAATCGCCAAGCCGGCGAAGGTGGTCAGCCACGGGCAGTCCCTGATGTACTGTCGGCCTTCACTGAGAATATTACCCCAACTCGGGGTTGGTGGTGGCACCCCCAGTCCCAAGAAGCTCAGTCCGGCTTCGGTACGAATCGCTGTGGCAATATAGAGGGTGGCAAGCACCACCAGCGTGGACATGATATTGGGAAAAATGTGCCGCAGCATGATACGGAGCGAACTCCCACCCAGCGCACGCGCTGCCATGATGTAATCGTTGGCCTTTGTGGTGAGGGCAAGACTGTGGGCCAGGCGCACAAAATTTGGCGTCAACGCCACCCCGATGGCCAGGATTTCATTCACCAGTGACCCGCCGAGAGCCGTCACAATGAGTAGCGCCAGCAACAGGGTCGGAAAAGCCATGAGCATATCTGTCAGGCGCATAATCGTCGTCTCTGTTGCCCCTCCGAGAAAGCCGGCCAGCATGCCGCATGGCACGCCTATACAAAAACCGACCAGCACTGACGCGAGTCCCACTTGCAGGGAAACACGTGTACCCCAGATAATGCGGCTGAGGAGGTCACGACCGGACTCATCCGTTCCGAGCAGATGGTTGCCTCCTGCGCCTGGCCCTTGCAGCACGTATTCCGACGATTGCGCCGAGGGGCTGAAGGGCGCCAGGACGGGTGCCAGGACGGCCACGATACACAGCAGGACAATCATCGTCATGCCAAGAGTAATGGGCGCATATTTGCGCCAGCGACGCGCCCGTCTCTGGTGTTGCCCGTGTGTTACACCTGGCACTGTACCTGCTGGCTCCAGGTGTGATGGCACGTGCTGGCTGGTCAGCGCCATAGCTCTCACTTCCTATTTGTAAGCCACACGCGGATCAAAGGCCGCGTAGAGGACATCGACAATGAGATTGACTGTAATGATAATCATGGTAAACATCGTAATGGCGCCCTGTGCCAGGGGATAATCTCTGGCCTCAATCGCGTCCACCAGCATTTTGCCTAGCCCTGGACGTGTAAAAACCGTTTCTGTGAGAACAGTACCAGTCATCGCCAGTGCTACAAAGAGCCCGATAATCGTCAATAATGGAATCATCACGTTGCGCAGCGCATGCTTGTAGACGATGGCACGCTCACGTAGCCCTTTGGCCCGGGCCGTACGAATATAATCCTGGTTCAGGACTTCCAGCATTGTGGAGCGTGCCACGCGGCTCACGGTGGCCGCCAGGGTAAAGCCCAGGGCCAGCGCGGGTAGCGCGAGATGATGCAGCACATCAAGGAGAGCTGCGAGGAAGTCACCAGGGTACGTAAAGACTTCGCCAGAACCAAGCATCTCCACCACGGTCGACAGGTCACCACCACCAATCAAGGGGAAGAGGTCCCAGTGTAAGGAAAAGGCGATGAGGAGTAAGATCCCGAACCAGAACACGGGCATAGAGAGGCCCAGAAGGGCAATGACACGTGCGGTGTAGTCAATGAGCGGATTGCGCCGCTGCACAGCCGAGAGCATGCCGGTCGGGAGTCCGATGCCAATGGCTACCACGGTACTGGCCAGTACCAACACCAGCGTATAGGGCAACATCTGGAGGATATAGGCTGTGACTGAGTAGTGGTTGCGCAAGGAGTAACCGAAATTGAAATGTAGCGACTGCCAGAGATAGACCCCATATTGCACCAGCAAAGGGCGGTTCAATCCCAGTTCATGCGTACAGTCACTGAGCGCTTGGCCTGTGGCCTGATCCCCCAGCATGGCCATGCAGGGATCCCCTGGCAGCACATGCATGGCGAAAAAGACCAGGCTCATTGCGCCAAGGAGCATGGGAATCGTCACGCACAATCTGCGCACGACATATTGCAACAACCGCTCGTCTCCTGCGGCTTATCATCTCTGCGCCGCCCTCTGCCGATGGCGGGGACAGGCCATAACCGCTGTCTAGTCCAGTATTTTCAGCATTTCTGGGTAGTTATAGCTATAGTGGAGAGCAAACTCTCCGTATTCAGGACTAAATGGCGTGCTGACCCGCTTAGGATTCCGCGCCCAGATATTTGGCACGTCCGCGAGGGGCAGACAGACCGCATCGCGCATAATGCGGCGTTGCGCCTCTTGGTACAAGGCAGCCCTCTTGTGCTGGTCACGCTCGCGACGGCCTTGAGTGATGAGATCATCGATGCCCGTATAGTGGGCAAAGTTGGTGCCTTTATTCCCTGTGGCCGGATCGGGGATTTGGCTCGAATCGAAAAACAGCCCAAACCAGACATCACCGTCCGTCAAGCGTGTCCCGCCATAGAGCACAAAGGGATTGAGGTTTTTGCGGATGTTCTCATGATACGTGGCATGCTCAACGAGCTGGACGTTCACGTTGATGCCAACCTTCTTGAGCTGTTCTTGCACCAGAACCATCACCTTGGGGTAGAAGAAGGATTTGCTAATAAAATAGTTGTCGATGGTGAAACCGTCCGGATGGCCGGCTTGTGTTAAGAGCTTCTTCGCCAGGTCAGGGTCATATTCTGGCATTGGCACGGCTATGTGCCCAAAGTAGCCAGGGGGGAGCGGGCTATCAGCCAGGGTTGCCAGAGCGCCAGGGTACAGCGTGTCCTTGATGGCCTGCCGATCAATGGCGTGCATAAACGCCTGCCGGACGCGGATATCATCAAAGGGCGGTTGGGTCATGTTGATGTAGATACGCTCCTGGCCGCCTGGACCTCGTTTGTCCAGCACAGCGCCCATCTTCTCGACTTGGGCGACCATGTCGGCAGTGACAATCTCGGGGTAGATGATGTCGAACGTGCCTTTTTCCAGGCCAATGAGCTTTGTCGCATCTTCTGGCACGTCAAACCACTGGATCTCGTCAATTTGCGGACGACCGAAATAGTACTTCGGGTTGGCTTTGAGAATCACCTTTTCTCGGGGCGTATGCCTGTCAAAGTAGAAGGGGCCAGTGCCAACGGGATGCCAGTCGTAATTGTCTCCATATTGCTCTACCGCTTTTTTACTGACAATATAGCCCTGTTGGTAGCCGACCATGCGCAACGGAAAGACGGGGTCATATTCCTTCAGCGTAATCTGCACGGTCAAGGGATCGAGGACCGTGATCTCCCGAATGGGACTCAGGTTTTCGGCGAAGCGTGTGCCTTTCGCATGGTGGAGCTGCCGTTCGAAGCTGAACTTCACATCCTCGGTGGTCAACTCGCCAAAGTTATGGTGGAACTGCACGCCCTTGCGGAGCTTAAATGTCCATACCGTCCCATCATCCGAGACCGTCCAGCCTTCGGCTAAATCAGGCTCTACTTCCGCCGTGGTGACTTTGCCATCTTTAATAGCAAACCGGGTTAAACCGCGGTAGAGAAACCGGACAATGGCCTGCGTCTGTCCAATAGTACTGGAGTGGGGATCAAGAGTATCTGGCTCTTTGGCAGCGATGTGCAGGATTT
>JBMDXC010000423.1:0-2684 GCA_048594805.1 Candidatus Entotheonellaceae bacterium
GCACCCCCGAAGAACTCATGGAGGTTGGCGCATGATTGAGGACCCACTACAAGAACTGCGTGACATCCGTCACCACATCGAGCAAGCCTGTGCGGAGCGAGGGCAAACCTATGCCGACTATCTCTCACAGGCGCAAAGAAAATATACGGATCGTCTGGTGCGTCGTGGGCCAAAGCTACGGCTCAAGGTGAAAGAACGCCAGCCCCTACAGTCGTCGTGACAGCCTCTAGATGCCGGATAGTACGGCGAAAGCGGTGGACAGTATGGGAAAAGTCACCGAAGAACTCGTTACGCTCATCACGAAGCAGATTCAGGATCACGGGATCGTCGTCTGGTACGATCCCGTGCAGGCATACGGCGATGTCGTGGACCAGTTGCACCTACCTGAGACTACTATGCTGCGCTACCAGGATAGCTTCTTCGCGCTCCGCCACCGCCTGGAGCCGTTCCTGGAGTGCGTGGACGAGGATGGGCAGTGGCATGCACAAGTTGACACACCGCCCCGTCTGCTGCTCTACGTACCACTTGATCGTGCCAAAACGCAGCATGCCTTGATTGAAGCCGAAGCCGCCGGGGTAGTCATGGAACCTGGGGGTAGCCCATGGCAGCGCAACACGCGGCTTAAAGTCTTAGCCGAACGTGTCTTCAAGCGCATCGCTCCTGACCGGGCTAGCGCTATTGCGATAGAGGTAGAGGCTGGACGGCGCACTCTTGCCGAACTCGACTGGCTCGCTGATCAGACGGGAGAGCTGGGCACACTAAAGCTCATCTTTGGCACCACGACCGTCGCTGATGTGGTGCTGACATTTCTCAGCTCAGACACATATGATCACGTCATTCTCACCAAGCATGCTCTACCCGAACTGGCCGGCCTATGTGCGGCTGAACTCGGGCTCAGCGTGTCCCCCGAGCAGCCGGTTGGCCAGGTGCGACAACAACTCTGTCGGTCTCTGCTGTTGGCTGAGCTGGCTCTCAAAGTTGGTGCTGCCGGCGGAGACGCCTCGAAGCTCGCCGCTCTTCCTGTACCAGAGGCTGTCATACAACGCGAACAGCTTCTCGCGGTTTGCCAGCAGTGGCGCAATCGGCTCGATCTGCGCGAGTCCTACGCTGCCGGTGCCAACACCGTGCAAGCGGAAGCCCAAATCATTGGGCTGGGTCTGCCAGCGCCGGCTCTGACGGAGGTCGAGACGTTTGCCTGCGTCGAATCCCTGCTTCTCGACTGGATTGAAGCGCGCATATTGGATGGAGCCATCCGCGATGCCCTCAATGTTGCTACACGGCGCAAAGCGTCTTTCTGGGCGCTTTACGCTGGCGAGTATCAACTCCGGTGGACGCTGCTAGAGTTGGCCGGGCAACTCCTCCTCACTGCCGATCGTATTGCAGCGGAACTGCAAACCATTCATAAGGACGCCAGGGCCATTGTCGGCGCTTACACCACAGGGTCCACTGGCCCTGGCAGCGAGCCAGCCCTTCCCTGGTGCGTATTTGACCGTCATCACCGACATCTGGAACACCGCTATGCCATGTTTGATCTGCACATAGAGGGCCAGCATGCCCAACTGGAAAAGGTGATTGCTCACGCGCGTCAGCGCTATGCTGATGTCGTAGGCCAATGCGCCGAGCGCCTCGCGGAGGCTCTGGCTCTTGCGGACTTCGAAGTCGAAGGGGTTATGCGCCAGGATGAAGTCTATCGTCAGCAGGTCCGTAGCCGCGCCGTCGAAGGCAAAACCGCCTATATTCTTGTGGATGCGCTGCGCTACGAAATGGGTCAAGAACTCGTCGAGGGGCTAGGCGATGCCTTTGACATCACGCTGGTACCGGCCATGGCTCAGTTGCCGACCATTACCGAAGTCGGCATGGCTGCGCTAATGCCCGAGACCGATAGATGGATGACCCTGGTTGACGTCGGCGCTGGCAGGGTAGGTATCCAAGTTGGCGACGTAGTGCTCAAGCTCAATGATCTCATGAAACCAGCGAAGAAGCGGCAGCAGGAGATCATTGAGGCCGATGTCTTGCTTGTGACGTCTCAGGAAATCGATCGACGTGGTGAAGAAACTGAGGACGAGGAAGAGGCGCGCCGTTTCATGGATGAAGTCTTGGAAAAGCTGCGACGCGGCATACGTCGACTGGCATCGTTAGGGGTACGCCATATGGTGCTCGCCGCAGACCACGGGCACCTCTTTATCGCAGAGCCAGACGAGGCCATGAAAATTGACCCGCCTGGCGGCCAGACGGTCGACCTCCATCCACGTGTCTGGATCGGACGGGGTGGCACCGCGGCGCCTGGATACATGCGCGTCACGGCAAGCCAACTTGGTCTGGCCGGTGATCTGGAACTTGCCTTTCCACTCGGCCTGGCGTGCTTCCGCACACGTGGCAGCAGTCGTGGCTACTGCCATGGCGGCATTTCTCTCCAGGAACTGATACTCCCAGTTGCCTCCATTACGGTGCGTGAGTCTCGTGCCGCGGACGTAAGCACTGCCACTGTGATGCTCAGCGTGGCAAAACCTACAATTACCACGCGGTTCTTCTCTGTTGAGGCGCGCTACATAGTAGGCGGTCTGTTTGGGGAGGACACAAAACGAGTGAAGGCCGTGGTGCGGACGAACCGTACCGAAGTTGGTATGGCCGCAATGGCGGCTTACGGCTTCGAAGAGGGCACGCAAGAAGTCGTCCTGGAAAAG
>JBMDXC010000424.1:0-3047 GCA_048594805.1 Candidatus Entotheonellaceae bacterium
ACCGGAAGACGTCGTATGAGCCGGCAACTCGGAAAGACTCTCGCCGCAGCCTGTCGAGGCCATGCCGTTTCTGGTAGCTATTCCTGCCACTCCCCCTTTAACCGGTGAATGGCTTATGACAATGGTCAAAAACATCCCGAGACAGATGCCCAGACTCGGTCAACCCCAGCGGAGGTTTCTGGCCACGTTGTTCGTCACGATCCTTGTGCTACGCGGTCGCGCAACTTCCGCAACCTGAGTCGTTACTGCGACTATTCTGAACGTACCTTTGCACGGCAGTTTCGGACGCCGTTTGACTGGCCCGACTTTCATCAGCGCGTGCGGATGACGGCGCTTGCCCTGCACTCGGAACTGATCTCGGCTCATGATGCGTCCTTCATCTCAAAGAGTGGTAAGCAGACGGTTCGGTCTCGGGCACTTCTTCAATGGCTGCGCGAGTCGTGCCACACGCGGGCTGGAGATTTCCACACTCGCGGTGGTGGATGTCACACGCCGGTGCGCTTTCGCCTTATTTTGCCGAAGCGCCATGCCCATTATCGCAGCGAAAATGTCTTGTTGCGCGAGATGGTGGGCGTGTTTGTGCCCCCGAGTTGGGCCAAGCTGGTGATTGTGGGCGGGGATGCCGCCTATGGTGCCAAGGCCAACATGGCCATGGTCAAAGCCCGTGAGAAGGCCGATACTGCACGCCGCTGAGGCTTTGTCTTTGCGATCGCCCGGACCTGGAAGACCGTTGAGGAGAAATCGATCAAAAATCTTGTCACGCATGTGCCTCACAAGTATTACCAATGCACCCGGGTGCCCAGAGCCCAGGGGAAGAAAGGCCGCCGAGAAATCCATGGGGATTGCGGTACTGGCCTACCTGTTTGTCCTGCGGGTGTGTCATCACGAGATCGTCCCCAGCAAACCCTGGAGTATTTTTCAGCTTCAGCATGCGTTGCGGTTACGGGTCATGACAAACCAGGTCGAGCATAAAGTGAAAGTAAACCTGGGAAAGCCGTGTAAGGCTGCTTAAAGCTTTGTGTTACGGCTACACGGTGTCAATTCTGAGTGAAAAATCATGTCTGCTATGACGAACTCAGAACTTACGGCGCTATCGCCGCCTGATTTTTGTCTGAACCA
Source organism: Candidatus Entotheonellaceae bacterium (assembly GCA_048594805.1). GTDB lineage: Bacteria > Tectomicrobia > Entotheonellia > Entotheonellales > Entotheonellaceae > SXND01. The sequence goes on from JBMDXC010000424.1 coordinate 1,120, forward strand.
TTGGATAAAAATGCTTACGGAAAACCCGAAGCCAGTTTTATTAGGCCAGATTCTCAACAAAGTGGCCAGCTTAGGCCGTATTCACGTTTCTCAACTTGCTTTCAGTTTTCGTAATTGGCGAAGGTATTGTACACTTACAACAACTTTTTTTCTACAAATGGATGGTCAGGGCGCGTGGCAGGGAGTGCCAGTATAGAGGAAGCGCTGGTGAGATCCTGGTGTGCATAACCCGCCTTTTGACAGGCGGAAAAGTGTGCAACGGTGATACTTGATAAAAGGCATTATCCGGTACTGCTGTCCTTCCATAGTTGCACCAATTTTGCTCCCTGTCGAGGGACAAGATGAGGATACCTAATCAAAAGCTAGGAGAGTTGACCAGAGCAGATTGGTGTGTTGTTCCCTTTTCTTACGCCGGAGTGGTATAATCATTAAACTGATAGTCTCTACATCTCCCTACGCGAGAAGGGTGGCTATGTGCATGCCACCCCAATCATTCCGTGATGACGGTAGGGTAGACCGCAAGCGAGCGGACGCTGAAGAACATGGGGATTCTGCCCACCTAGCACACGCACGAGCTACGCCATGGCCAAGCGCAGTATCAGTGATGCAGCACGCGCCTGCAATGTGGCCCACACTACGATCCAGCGGGCCGTGAAGACTGGGCATCTGTCTCTCGATACAGAGCACCGCGTCGATACGGCGGAGCTACTCCGTGTTGGTTACCAGCTAGACGCCGTAGTGCTGCACGCTGCATTGCAGCAGTCCCTCGCGCCAACGTAGCAGAACGCAGCACCCCAGCACAGCACCATGCCGCAGCCGGCCGCAGCACCTCAGGATCGCCAGTTGTTATGCTAGGAACGGTATGCCTTACCGTGTGAGCGAGACCTACTGATGCAGCAGCCTGCCATGCTGCACGCGATGCACCAGACGCCGCAGCTGATGCACGCGCAGCAGATGCTGCATGAGACGCAGCACCGCTTTGATCGGCACCTCGCAGCGCCCCGTGTGCTGCGTGGTGACATGCGCCGGCGTATTGTGGCCCTGCTCCAGACGCATCCGGAGGGCCTCACGCCTGCCAAGGTGCGCACCCTTCTTGGCGTGGACAAGAGCCTGGCTGATACGTGCCTGAGGATGCTGCACTATGGACTGCTGCAGCGGGTGGAGCAGGGGCGGTATGTGAGGGCATAAGCTGGGCAACGACGGCGTGCCACAGCCAGAAACACCACAACAGGAGGGCCCTAGATGAGTCCTGTAAATGTAGGCGAACGTATCCGCCAGCTCCGCCTCCACTTAGGGATGTCGGTGCGGACCCTCGCCACCAAGACCGGCTTTTCTCCCAGCTTGATTTCTCAGGTGGAAAATGGCCAGGCTATGCCATCCATTGGGTCGCTGGAGCGCATCGCTATGATCCTGGGAGTCAGCCTCGGTAAGTTTTTTACCGAGGTTGAGCCCAGTACCGTAGGGGTGGTGCGCGCCAACGCACGTCAAAAACTTACCAGCACCTGGTCACCAGTCTCGATTGAGGCCCTCGCACCCCTGGATGGGTGGGTACAGTTTGAGCCCATCATGCTCACCATGGCACCTGGGGGATGCAGCGGGAAATTTCCTGCGGCGCGTGGGGGCGAGAAGTTTGCCTTCATTGTAGAAGGGGAGGTCACGCTGACGCTGGGAGACGCGGTGCATGTCCTCAGGCAAGGCGACGCCATTATGTTTATCCCAACCATCCCTAATTATCAATGGGAGAATACCGGTGCCGGACCTGCCCAAGTGGTGCTCATCACACTGCGCGGGCAGCCGTAATGTCACGGACAATGCCGGTAGTACAGCAGCGCCTGGCATCTCCTGAAAATGGGGTATGCGCTTAAGGCGGGACAGTTGACATATGACTGCCGTTACTCAACAATGCACGGCATGCCCGTCACTGGCGG
>JBMDXC010000425.1:0-5723 GCA_048594805.1 Candidatus Entotheonellaceae bacterium
TGGCTATCAACACTTTGCCTGTTTCGTATTAGCTGCTGCATTTGACCTCTCTATGGCATGGTTGCTTATCGAGCCTATGTATACAGGGGAAGGGCGGCTTAACTTCGCACCAGAGTAAATGAAGTCGTGGCGGAGTTTGCAACGCCATGTGGTGATGCCAACCCTGCCAGGTGCGCACCTGATACGCGTCCATGCCCCCCTCGCCCTTGCCCCTTTTGCAGCGCGTTTCCATGCAGGCGCTCGCCTTGATGACCCGTGCCAGTTCCCCACGAGACGGTTCCTCGAGCGCCGACTCCGACTCACCGGTCGGCGTGAGGTAGTAATGGTCGCGCAATTTATCGGAGTTTGGAGAAGGTCGAAGTTAGTCTACATGTGAACGAGGAGGCATTACTGAGGCTCGCGTCTTTGCAGGCGATTGGATCTCAAACGGATCGGAGAGACGCCACACCTCAGCCAGATTTTACGCGCTACAAAGGGTGCTAAATTGAGCGAAGTTGACCATGCCCCGCCGAGCACACTGCTCATCCAGGCATACAGCTCAGCACTGGTGAACTTCTGCGCCAGAAATGCCACTGTGGCCGGCGCGCGCTCAGACTCGCAGGGGGGCTGCTCGTAGAGTGGTCCGGGTACCATGAGGCGATGCGCTGTTTCGCGCAGGACAACGAGGAGCCGCAGGATAAAGAGACCAAGAACGATCCCGATGCCTAGTTCTTTGTGGTCAGCCGCGCCGCGCTCCCCGACGCACCGGCCTTGGCAGCGCCACAATTCGCGCCAGCGTACGGCTTTTCATCGCGAGTTGGAGCCGCGGGGACAAGACTTACGTGCTGGCGACACGCGGGGCGCAGGCCACGCTCGAACGACTGTGATAGGAGGCTAGCACCGTCCGCTCTCGTACTGTACGCTAGAGGCACATACACGCTTGTCCTCTTTTGCCATGGGGAGCATCGGCGATGCGACAGAACGCCCTCCTACCCCTCAGCTGTCTTAGTGTGCTTCTGTGGCTGGTCCCGCATCCCGCTGCCGCCTCTCCTACGAAGCTCCAGGTTGCTCACGAGCGATCCTATATCGTCGCGATCACCCACAAAGCCGGACTGTTGAGCTTTGTGGGGCACGAGCATGGTATCCTCGTCACCGCCTGGTCTGCAGACGTCAACTACGATGAAGCGAACCCGGCTGCCTCACGGATAGCGCTAACAATCTCCACCCGTGCGCTCGTGATCGACTCCGCGGAAGCGCGGAGCAAAGCCGGTCTCAAGCAACAGGGACCGCGTGCGGAAGACATCCAGAAACTACAGCGCACAATGCTCAGCGACAAAGGGTTCGACGCTCAGAAGTACCCCGAGATGACGTTCACCACCACCGCGATCGAGCCACAGGCAGCGGGGCAGTGGGTACTGCAGGGGCTGCTGACTATGCGGGGCATGTCCCATCAGGTGACCATCCCTGTCACCATATCCCGCCAGCAGGAGATGCTGAACGTCGTAGGCCGTTTCAGTATTCACCAAACGGCGTATGGGATAAAGCCAGAGTCGATCGCTGGGGTGGTAGAAGTGGCCGACGAGGTAGAGATCAGATTTGACATCTGGGCCAGGCCTGCAGCGTAGCTAACCGAGCGGCCCATTGAAAGAAGTGATGCACCTTGTAACGGGAACACGCCGCTGGCTGCCGCTGGCGATGGAAACCTCAGGGTGACCGTCCCGTCGGGTCGTAATGAAAGGGACCTGCCCCGGTGCGGATTGGCTGCGATGGGCCACAATGCTTTCGGAGTCCGATGGAACCATGTCGCCACAGGAGACACATCCAGTGAACAAGAGATGAGCATCCTCGGGATCGACATCGCAAAGCATGTGTTGCACGCGGTGGGGATGGATAGGGGCAAGTGGTTGCGAGTTTTGCCAATTTCCCTAATGTACTGGAGTGTACGAAGATAGATGATTCAGGAGATGGTAGTGTTTCAAAAGTGGAGATGACCATTTTTACACTGCCCGTCCAAAGGCATAGCGGTTGACAAACAAGCCAAGGACGATGTCGTGCATCTGGGTCGTTTGCGAAAAGCAGATGGTCTTGCGGACCAGGCGTTTCATGCGCGTCCGTAAGGTCAGATGCTTGCGCTCGATTTTCTGGGTGTTGCGTTTGCCTGGGCAGTGCTCGTCGGAGTCGAGGTGACGCGTGTAGGTACCTCAATAATCGGTGTCGTAGCGGGTCAGCCCGAAGGGCTCCAGCAGCGCTTTGCGCTGCAAAAAGACCTCGTCCTTGCGGCGCCCAAAGACGGAGGCTAAGACCTTGCCTGTGCGGTGATCGATGGCATGCCAGAGCCAGCGTGGGTTGCCTTTGTGCCCAACAAACGACCACATTTCATCGACCTCTGCTTCCCCCGCGCGCTCCTCGGCCCAGGCCACCTCGGCAGGGTTCAGCGTGCGCAGCACAGCAGTGTTCACCGCCTCCAACACGGCCTCTTTCTTCTTGAGTTCACGCAGCACCGTGTTGGGACAGATACGCAACGATCGCGCTGTATCACGCACCCCGCTGGCATTGAGACTCATATCGATGATCGTGTGCTTGACTTCAGGCAAGCACCCGCGGTTACAATAGTCGAGCAGAAAACTGCCTTTGGTACAGCGGGTGTTCTGATTGTAGCCCCTTCATCCACGCTATCGAGGGACACCACCCCAATTGGTGCCCCATGAAAAACTCATTGACACGGGATGGCGCCTAGCATAGCATACGGTCCATACTAGATTGTCCGGTAGCTGAACTGCAGAGCCACACGCATCCTACTGCGCCGATCCTGACTGCCTGACCCACACCCACTCACCCTCACGACTCATGCCGACGATCTTCCTCAACAGGAAGGGTCTCTCTGTGCCTTGACGGTTGGCAACCGCACAGGAAAAGGAGAGCACGATGTCTCTGTCTATGTTGCAGGCCGCCTACACTCAATCAGAGTGCATAAGATTCGTACACAGGCCTCCCGAACCAGCCCAGAACTTGTGCTTGCGCGTTGGTGCTCGTGTACCAATGTCTTGCACTTCGATTTAGTAAAGCGTGGGCGGCCCAAAGGCCATGAGCGTCGGCTCCACGACTGTCACCACGCGGGTGTACGGCTCGTGCAGCACGGGCCAACATCTACGTTGGCCCGTGACAGGCATGTGCACCATGAGTGCCCGTTGACGGGCGATGCCCTGCAGCCCTGCGGTCCTGCTCGCGTGCCCGCGAGCCCGCAGGCGGCAGGGGAGCGCGGCACGATCCTGCGTCCAGCGCGAGCGCGACAGCAACGTGAGGCGTGACGCAAAGACCTTGACAAACGATCCCTGAACCTCTCCGAGGCTTGAGGGAGAGTGTCGAGAAAAAAGGCTGCAGTTCGCTATGGAGGGACGATGATGGCACACACACGCTTCTGGACGCCCCCAGTGGTGCTCTGCCTGCTGCCCATGCTCCTGGTGCTGGGGCTGGCAGCCGCCTCTGCGCAGGCGCCGCCTGCTGGGAAGGCCAAGGTGGACCGCCTGGTGCTGGGGCTGATTACCCCGTACCTGGACTATATGCGCCCGTGGATCAACGGCACGGCAGACCACAATATCCAGCATGATCCGGCGTTCGAGTGGCTCGTCGAGGTCGACGCCGAGACGGGCGCGTATAAGCCCTGGCTGGCCGAGAGCTGGAAGCTGGCTGCAGACGGGCGGTCGTGGAACGTCACGCTGCAAAAGGGAGTGCCATTCCACCACGGCTATGGTGAGTTCACCGCCAAGGACGTGGTGCACAACCATGCTCTGTGGTGCGACGAGAGCTATCCGGGTCGCAAAGACCCCCCATCGAGTGGCTACCGCGAGGGTATTTGTGCGATCCAGCGCATCGAGGTGGTCAACGACCACGAGATCGTTATGCACTGCCAGGTGCCGTGCCTGGACATGCCGTTTTATTACTCCAGCGCGGCGAACGTCATGATCTTCAGCAAGGCGCAGTGGGACAAAGAGGGGGAGATGGGATACGAGAGGAAGCCGGCGGGCACCGGACCGTATATCTTCAAAGAGCGGCAGTTGAGTCGCTACGTCCTGTACGAGCGTGCTCCGACACCGCACTGGAAGCACGGGGTGGTGGACTGGAAAGAACTCCAGATGACCTGGACGCTCGAGGAGCCGACGCGCTTCGCGCAACTGTTAGCGGGGGAAACGCACCTGACGGAGGTGAGCAAGGATCTGGTCGACAGTTTCATGGCCAAGGGCTACAAGCTCGTCCGCAGTCGCGGGACGGCGCAGCAGATCCAGATCAACCTCGGCGGGCTCTATCTCGGCACGGAGGATCCGGCCACGAAGCGCTATACCGAAAACGGGGGGACGACGGGGAAACTCGACAAGACAGTGCCGTGGACCGACAAACGGGTGCGGCAGGCCATGAACAAAGCCATGAACCGGGACGAACTGCGCAAGGTCCTGTACAAGGGCCGGGCCACCCCCATGTATGTGCATGGCTTCTACCCCGACCTGGCGGGCTGGGACCCCACGTGGGAAAAACGCTTCCCGGAGCTGTATGGCTATGACGTGCCAGCGGCCAAGCGTCTGCTCGCTGAGGCTGGGTACCCGAACGGCTTCAAGGCGAAAGCCTGGCTGTTCCCTTTTGCTGGGGCGCCAGAACTCATCCCGTTGATGGAGGCGGTGCAGATCCAGTTGCGCGAGGTGGGTATCGAGCTGGAGCTGGAAGAGACCGACTGGGTGGCGAAGGTGCGGCCAACCCTGCGGGATCGGAAAGCGCATGGCTATCTCTACGCCATCCCCCCCTCCAAGAAGGCGGTCGAGGCACAGATCGCGGCCTTCAACGCTGGCAAGGCCCTCGTGCACCAGTTTGAGACCGATGAAATTTACACGATGTGGCAGGAGCTGGTGCAGATGACGGACCCGGCGACACGGGACGCGCAGTTGCGCAAGATCGGCAACTATAAGTTCGAGAATTTCGAGATTATCCCCCTCTTCGATGTGGGTATCGAGGTGGTCGTGGACCCCAAGGTCATCGACGATTGGGCCTTCCCCGGGTGGGATGGTGGCGACATCGGCCACACCTGGTTGATCACCGCGTGCAAGCAGGAGAAGCCTTGTAAGCAGTAACCTGGCGCTGCGGGGCTCAGCCGGGAGCGCCTGACCAACCATTGCCTGCGCCAGATGCCAGCACTCGGAGACCAGCGGGGGCGCGAGTCTGTCTACCACGGATTGTAGCAGCGCCAGCAGGACCTCTCGCAGCGCATGTGCAAGAGCTACGCAGGAGGAGAGCGCTAGACAGAAGTCTCTGCGTCGAGAGTGTCTAGTGGGCCTATTCTGTGTCCTCGGCTTGGTGGTCACTGTGGCCTGGGCGCAAACGGCCCCACCTCCTGCCCCTGCAAAGGGGAAACTGGAGCGGCTACGCACCGCCGTGGCCCCCCTGGGCTGGGATACCAATTTTACCTGGCTCAATCCCCGCAGTGGCAATCTGGATAAACGGTCCGCCCTGGAGTTCCTCGTCGGTATTGACCGGCATACCGGGGCGTACATTCCCGAGCTGGCTGAGAAGTGGAAGATGTCGCCTGAGTAGTGATGTCTATGTAATGCTCGCCCACCGATTTCTGTGGTACTGTTGACCAAAAACACTTATCCATTCAGCGGAGGTCAACAGCACGTTATGGTCATCCGAGACGTCTGCCCACGGTGTCAGTCATCCAGGTACAAGAAAAAGGGCACATTCACAACGGCAAACAGCAT
>JBMDXC010000426.1:0-3891 GCA_048594805.1 Candidatus Entotheonellaceae bacterium
TTGTGAGGGATCGTAGCGTGTGGGGGTACGCGCCATCTCGACTCTGGCATGGCGTCTCCTACACCGTTATGCCGCAGTCCATCTCCCTGGGCACCTACCTGACGAAAGGCTGAGAGCCTCGCGAAGGCGTCTGGCACGCATAGCACGGCCTGCAGGCCGTGCCATGCCAGTCTGATCCCTCTATGCGATCGAGAGGCATAGGCAGGAGACGGCTCACAGCGGTAGTTCGATGATAAGATTCCTCCACTCTGCACTCGCAGAAGCTGCCCACACCAGCAACAATTCCTCGATCGCCATACGCACACTTGCGGCCTGAGCGATGATAAAGACTCCAGGACTGCTGTGATGGAGGATGAAAACAGCAAAATGCCTGGGCATCGTACGGCGGTCGTGCGTGATCAGAATACGGTTCTCTTGCGCCGCGAGCGCGAGTACTTCAGGCTCACGGAGCCGGCGTAGACTGGCTTCGTCTGCCGTCTGGAAATCAATACTCGGCTCTCGACGCCGCACTCCCGCGACAATCTCCGCATTCCAGTGAAATACGCGTTCCCGTAATCCAGTATCCACCATCTCGCTGTTCGACGTAGCTTTTTTCCATACATGGTCCTCGTATGCTCTTCCCAAGGACACCCTCGCATGCTCAAGCAATTGTCCCATTAATCATATAAGGAATCGGCGTCGTCTCCATCCTCGTGTGGGAGCCCGCAGGCTCTCTGTAAACCACAGGGGGTCATCCGCACGCTCCGTCAATGGAGATATTTGGGGACGGGAATCGACGCCGCCGTAGCCACAGGCTATGATCCCCTGCGCGACGACGAGCCCGATCTCGCGCGCATCATGGCCACCTCTGTCACGCAGCGCATCGCTTTTGGGGAGCGCACCGGACAGCACGTTCGCCGGATTGGCTCAGGGTGCGGTTATGAAGGGCACGCGACAGGAGGATATGCCCTTGCGAGATGAGACCAGAGTTGAAATCTTTCTTGTGAGGATGGGGAGACTTACGCTCTAGAAAGCGGGTGAGTTCCAGGGTGAGGGAACAGAGCCGAAGCCCTGGGAAAGGACCCAGGCTGCGGCTCTCAAAGCCAAGAGAGCCTGTCTCATGGCAACCACCACCCCGGATAACAGTTGTGTCCCACATCGGGTTCCTACCCGACCATTTGTACGGAAGGCATCTGCGTCTGCCGTCTGTGCACGCAACTCCGGCATGCGAGAGGATAACGTATGGCAAACGATCACGGGCATCTTCCCAAGGCCAACCCTGCACAGCTCGCGCCTGCACTGCTACACCAGCTTGCGGTGTGGCGGGACAAGGCCTACCACGATGACAACCTGTTTCTCACGCTGGCCCGTCGGCCGGCTGTGTTGGACCTCTTTCTGAGCTGGGCGCGCTTTGTCTACACCGGGGTCTCCACGCTTGACCCGAAGCTGCTGGAGTTGTGCCGCCTACGCCTTGCGGCCCGGAATCAGTGCGTCCATTGAAGCCTTGCCCGCAGCGCATCGTTGATGCGTCGGGGTCTGACTGAAGCGGAGGTCGATGCCGCACTCGGCGATCTCGACACGGCAGATCTGCCGCGAGCGACGATTGCGGCACTCCGCCTTGCCGACCGCCTCAGCGACGTCCGGCCCCACATTGACGCGGCGTTCTATGCCGAGTTGCGCCTGGCGCTGAACGAGGACGAGATCGTAGAACTCGGCGCGGCTCTGTCCATCGCCTCGGGCTGGCAACGCTTTATTGAAGCCTTCGGTATCCGACCGGATGGTTGGACAGACACCACTACTTTGCCCTGGAGCACAGGGGGGTAGGCAATGCGCCCGGTTTGTCTCGTACGCCCCAGGGGGTGTTATAGAGGTGTATAGTAAAGCCAGGACGCACGCCAAGTCGGACGTGTTCACAAGAGCCCTCGGGGGAGCATCAGGTATGAACCTCATAAAGCGTCTCGGACAATGGTATCGAGATCGGCGAGCTGAACGCCAAGCCCTTAAGGGCCAAAGGGTTGATGAGCCCAATCGTACCCCAGGGCACAACCCCTATTGTGGGTATCGCGGAAGATTTCCGTCTCCGGATGCTCATGAAACGCGGAAGGCGTTGAGAGCGCAGCAATAGTCTGAGGCAGACTCAGAGTGTGTCCCACCTTTTACACAGCCGATAACTCCGCCAGTGGAGGGCCTTTCTCTATAAAATCCGCAACGTCGCAGGAGAGGTACTTCATCGCCTGATAGATCTGGATGTAGTGCTGCCGAGTGGCTGCCGACCGAATCCCATCATGATTTTTCTCCAGCCTGCGCAGCAGCCGCATCCCTGACTCGGAGTTGGACCCACGCCGATGTTTGCCCATGCCTTTTTTCCGCAGATACCGCATAGCTTGGTCCCAGTGATCGTCAAAGAATTGGGGAATCTTATTCAGCTGAGGGTCTGCCAGCGCTTGGATATCCTGCCTCAGCTGTTGCAGTCGGAGCTTCGCTTGCGCTTCGCTGTGCGCATGGTCAAAGATATTGACCAGTTGCCGGATCATATTGCGGAAGCTGTGTACAAAGCCCGCATCCTCGCTTTCCAGGGCTGCCATAGCTTGCTTCTCCTCTGCCGATAAATTGCTGGGCTTCTTCAGGAGGCTCCAACGCAACGTCCATAGCTTCTTGGCCAACGCTATGCATGCCTCATCCTGCTGGGCTTCACCGCGTGCCTTGACCTGCCTGCGGTATGATAAGAGCGATTTCTTGAGGTGGCCCCAGACATTTTTGACTGTATGGAAATGGTCTGCCTGAAATCGGGCAGCAGGATAGACTGCTTTGATGGCTTCGGTGAAACTTTGCGAGTAATCCGAGAAGGCCGCGGTCACCTTGAGGCCGCGCTCTTTTAATCGTTGCAGAAATTGCTTCGCGTCATCCCCATTCTCTGACGCCGCTTCATGGGTGATCAGGATGCGGTCATGTTCATCCTTGACCACCATCACACAGTGCTCTGTGCCCAGCGGGTAATAGCCGTCAAGATGACACTCCGTCACCGGCAAGAGGATCAGCAGTTGTTGCAGCATCTGCTCTGGAGTCGGTAAGTTCGAGCCAATGTCATCAATCCAGCGTTTGCTCGATGACTTGGTAATCGGAATCAGGAACAACGCAGAAAAGAGGAGCGCAATGTGTCTGAGGCTGACTCCGCAGACCACCGCAAGGTAGCAGGCAAGCCGGATAATGCTTTTGCTCATATGTTGGGAGGTCGAGACTCCCTGGATGTCCGGTGTAAAGTACACACGCTGGTTCTGGTCGTTGAGGTAGGAGCCTTGCGCGACGATAAATCGATACTTGATCGGATTGTGGAATGTCGAGAGTTCATGAATATCGACGTGGTAGGGCTCTTGACGCCAACAGAGCGTCGCAGTCGTCCCTAACGCACCTTGCCAGTCGCGTTTGCGTAGATCAAACTGCATAATCGTCGTGCCGTTTTCGATGGACGAACCCACAAAGGCGTCCTGGTAGAGTTCGGTGACAACCGACTCAAACTGCATCTGCACGGTCACTGCCATCTGCTCCCCTTCGCCGCCGTAGATGTGCCATGGGATATGTGGCAGAGAAGATAGCAGCATAGAGTGATCAGGGAAAAGTGGCCTCCCATACCTGCCAGGCATACGCTCGCCCTCCAGCGCAATGAGAAGAACCGGCAAGCGGCCTGCTTAGGCGGCTGGGGCGTTACAGCACAGGGTGTGTGGATCACGGTTGACCGCAGGAGCGCATAGATCGGTTAAAAGGTCATATGTAAACTCCCCATTCGCCCCATCAGGTTCCCATTGTCTGAATTTCAAGTTGCCCGTAGAGAGCAGTACCCAATCCCAGCCGTTGCAGGATGTCCTCCTGTACCCTGGACAAGGGTGTGAGCCGACGCAGAATGTCCTCTCCGGC
>JBMDXC010000427.1:0-3638 GCA_048594805.1 Candidatus Entotheonellaceae bacterium
AGAAAGAGCACGAGCGCCCCTGCCACGCCGCAATAAAACGAGCTTACGGCGAAGGCCGAGAGCTTGGTCGTGAGCGGTCGAATGCCAATAATCTCAGCGGCCACGTCCATATCGCGGATGGCCATCCAGGTCCGGCCAATCTCACTCCGCACCAGGTTTTTGGCCACCAGGGCGAAGACCACAACGAAGCTGAGGGCCACGAGGTAGCGTACGGTAGCCGTGGCTTCAGGACCGGTCACCATGAGACCCAACAATGTCCGGGGCGGAGCCGTAATCGTTCCGGAAGGATTGTAGTTGTAGAACCATGCGACACGGTTAAAGAGCCAGATGAGGAAAAATTGTGCCGCCAGGGTGGCCACAGCCAGATACAGTCCTTTGATGCGCAGACTCGGTATGCCAAAGACCAGGCCAATAGTCGCCGCCGCGAGTCCCGAGAGGAGGAAAATGAGCACGATATTGAGTTCGGGAAAGGCCGTGGTCATTTTATACGCTGTATAGGCACCTACGGCCATAAATCCCCCTGTACCGAGGGACACCTGTCCAGCGTAGCCGGTGAGGAGGTTGAGCCCTAGCGCTGCCAGAGACGAGACCAGAAATGGGATCAGAATCGCCTGTAACCAGTACTCATTGGCCACCAGCGGCACCACCACGTACGCCACGATCAGGAGCGCTACGACGCACACACGGTCCTGTATAATCGGAAAAATCGCCCGATCCTGCCGATAGGTTTCCTTGAACTGACCGGCTTCACGGTACAGCATTGCCTTTTACACCCTCTCGATGATCTCCTCACCAAACAAACCCTGCGGTCGAAACAGCAGGAATACCATCGCCAGCATGTAGGCGAACCAGTTTTCAATCGCCCCGCCGACGAGCGGCCCCCAGTAGACTTCAGCTATCTTTTCTCCGACCCCGATGATCAACCCCCCGACGATTGCCCCCGGGATCGAGGTGAGGCCGCCCAGGATCAATACGGGTAACGCTTTGAGGGCGATGAGAGAGAGGCTGAACTGGACGCCACTTTTGGCACCCCACATGATGCCCCCGACGAGGGCAACGATGCCGGCCACGGACCAGACCATCACCCAGATGGTCTGGAGGGGAATCCCCACCGCTGTCGCCGCCTGGTGGTCGTCAGCAACCGCCCGCAGGGCTCTGCCAACGCTCGTCTTCTGGGACAAAAAGGCCAGCACAGCGACCAGAATGGCGGCGGTAACGGCCGCTAACAGGTCGAACTGATTGAGCAGCATACCACCTACGTCCACAGGGGCCTCTGGGATCCCGAGATCGAGCTTCTTAACATTGCTGCCCCAGACGAGTTCCCCTAACCCTTCCAGGAAAAACGTCAGGCCGATGGTTGCCATCAAAAGGGTGAAAGGCGGCTGGTTGACGAGGGGGCGTAACACCACGCGCTCGATCGCAAACGCCAGGACAATCATCACTACCGTGGTGATCACGAGCGCCAGCCATACTGGCAGGCCATGCTCCATGAGCCCGACGAGAGTCAGGGCGGCGAACAGCACCATGACGCCCTGGGCAAAATTGAACACCCCTGATGCTTTGAAAATGAGCACGAAACCGAGCGCCACCATGGCATACATCACCCCGGCCATAAAGCCGCCGACCACGACTTCGGCAAAGAAGATCGGGGCAGATACTATGTCCGCAAACGGTGCCACCAGCACGGCAAGACTACTGTCGAGCGCCATACCTCGTTTCCATCAGTATCTATGCGTCCGCATACGCCACACCCAGGTACGCATTGATGACGGCTTGATTAGTTCGCACCACGTCCGGCGGGCCATCAGCAATTTTGCGACCATAGTCGAGTACCACAAGGCGGTCCGAGATATCCATTACGACCCCCATATCGTGCTCGATGAGGACGCAGGTGATGCCGAACTCGTCCCGAATATCGAAGATAAACCGGCACATGTCGGCCTTTTCTTCGACGTTCATCCCGGCCATGGGTTCATCGAGCAAGAGCAGTACCGGTTCCGCCGCCAACGCCCGACCTAGTTCAACACGTTTCTGCAGGCCATAGGGCAACCGCCCCACGGGGGTTTTGCGGATGGCTTCAATCTCCAGAAAATCAATAATGGTTTCGATGTACGCCCGATGCCGCTCCTCGTCTCGGCGGGCTCGGCCCCAGTAGAGCGCCTGGCTCAAGAGACCGGTGTGCATATGCAAGACACGCCCTGTCATGAGGTTATCGAGCGTGCTCATGCCTTTGAAGAGCGCCACGTTCTGAAAGGTACGGGCAATGCCCTGGCGCGCCACCTGATAGGGCCGCAGGCGCTTGCTCCGCTCCACGCCCTGAAAGATAATACGGCCGCGCTGCGGGTAGTACACACCATTGATGATATTCAGCAGGGACGTCTTGCCAGCCCCGTTGGGGCCAATGATGGCCAGGATCTCGCCAGCGTTAATATCGACGCTCACATCACTCAGCGCCTGCACAGCCCCAAAGGCCAGATGAATATGCTGCACTTGCAGCACAGGCGCGTTCTTATCAGTGGGCGCTGTGTGCCATGCTCTCTCTGCTACTTCTGCCATAGCCTTATCATCCTTAGTGCTGCGCACGGCTAATTGCCCCGCCAGTTTGGCGGGGTGCCCCTAGCTTACCCGGCTCGTTTGCCGCGTGTGGAACCCTCGGCGTATTTCCTGCGCACGGTACTTAGGCGACTGCTACCGGTGTCTCTGGAGCCACGTCACGGATCAGCAGCTCTGCCTTGAGTGTGCCGCTCCGTCCGTCCTCAAAGATCACCTGGGTCTCAACCGACACGCGGTCATCAGAGCCATACAGGGCCTCGACGAGGGTGACATACTTCTCAGCCACAAAGCGACGCCGGACTTTCCGGGTGCGGGTCAGCTCTCCATCATCCGGGTCGAGCTCTTTGTGGAGGATGAGGAAGCGGCGGATCTGGGCCCCTGCCATCTGTGGATCGTCCGCCAGACTGGCATTCACGCGCGCAATTTCCCCCTGGATGAGATCGTAGACCTGTGACCGAGTTGCTAGATCGGTATAGCTCGTATAGGCCAGGCCGCGGCGCTCGGCCCAGTTGCCCACGGCTTCGAGGTCGATATTGATGAAGGCCCCTACAAAGGGCCGCTCCTGGCCATACACCACCGCTTCTTTGATGAACGGACTAAATTTGAGTTTGTTCTCAAGATAACGCGGAGCTAATAGTGAGCGGTTGGCGTCGCCCACCCGACTCACGTCCCTGGCACGGTCGATGATTTTGAGATGGCCATGCGCGTCGATGTAGCCAGCATCGCCGGAATGGACCCAGCCATCTTCGAGCGTCTCCGCCGTGGCCTGTGGATTCTTGTAATAGCCCAGAAAGACACCTGGGCTGCGAAACATCACCTCACCCTCAGGGCTGATTTTGACCTCGACCTCCGGCATAGGGGTGCCTACTGTGTCGGGACGCACCTCGCCATCAGGCTGCACACAGACAAATACGCTCGCCTCGGTCATGCCGTACAGTTGCTTCACATTGATGCCCAGCGAGCGATAGAAGGTAAAAATCTCCGGCCCGATTGCCTCACCAGCGGTATACGCCAGGCGAATGCGTCGCAGACCCAGATTATCTTTGAGGGGGCTGTAGAACAGCAGGTCGCCCAGCGCATACAGC
>JBMDXC010000428.1:0-8043 GCA_048594805.1 Candidatus Entotheonellaceae bacterium
CAGCTGGCCCAACAGCACGTCACAGAGGCTGTGACCATCCTGAACAAGGTGGTGCAAGAACGCCCGAATCTTGCTCCAGCCCAGTATGCGCTGGGCCTTGCCTACCGGCAGCAGCAGCGTTTGCCGCAGGCCAAGACTGCCTTTGCCGAAGCGATCAAGCTCGCGCCGAACGCGGTGGCGCCCCACCTGGCGCTAGGGACACTCTATCTCCAGGACGGCGACTTTGACCTGGCAGTGGAAGAAGGCCGACGCATACTCACCCTGCAGCCGCAGCAGGCCCAGGGGCATCTCCTGCTCGGGCAAGCCTACCGGGGCAAGGGGGATGTGGTCGCGGCCGTACGTGCCTTTCAAACCGCCACGCAACAGGCCCCGCAGCATCCAGAAGGATACTACCAATTAGGTCTGATTTATCACCAGCAGCAACAACCCCAGGAGGCATTGATCGCTTTGGAGAAGGCCCTGGCCCTGGCGCCAAATCGCCTCGATGTCCTGACGCAGATCGGAGCGGTCTACACGGCAAGCGGCAAGCCTGAGAAGGCCATCCTGCTGCTCCAAAATACCCTGGCGCGCCAACCGCAGAACCTGGCGCTGTACATACAACTTGCCAGCCTGTACGCCGCTCAGGGCAAAACGCAGGACGTTGAGGCCACCTATCACCAGGCCGCGACCATTGCCCCACAAGACCCGCGTCCGTCGCTTGCCTTGGGGAACTTCTACGCCACCACACACCAGATCGACAAAGCCGCGGCAGCGTATCAGCACGCCCTCACCATAGCCCCTCATGCTCCAGAGCCGCGACTGCAGCTCGCCGAAATGTATTTACGCCAGAACAAGCTGGCTGAGGCGGCACAGTACGCTGACGAGCTGCGCAACACGCCCAATGGAGACATCGCTGGCCGCTTCATGCAGGGACGCTTGGCCCTGGCACGGCCTCAACCAGCCGACGCCATGACCATCTTCCAGGAGGTCATCAAGCGACAGCCCACTTTCGCCCCAGCGCATTACTACCTGGGCCTGGCGCATCTGCAGAATGGCAATATCCAGTTAGGGCGTATCGCCTTGACTGAGGCCATGAAGCAGGCGCCAGCGTATGTCGAACCACGGCTGGCGCTGGCCTCATTGTATCTCCAAACTCGAGAATTTTCCCTGGCTATCGAGGCGGCCCAGAATGTGCTGCAGCTCCAACCATACCATACCCAAGCGCAGTTACTCCTGGGCAGAGCCTACCTGGGCAACGGCGAAGGCGCCAAGGCACTCACCTCCTTCAAGACCGCCACAGACCATTCCCCCCAGGATCCTGCCGGGTACTATTATCTGGGTCTGGGCTATCGTGCTCAGAAACAGGAGGGGCAAGCCTTACAAGCCTTTGAGAAGGCCCTGTCGCTCAATCCCAGCCTGATCGACGCGCTGTCGCAGGTGGTAGACATGTACCTGACCAAGAAAGAGCCCGCCAAGGCGCTGGCACGGGTGCATACGCAGTTGCGCACCGCGCCGCAGGATCCCCTCCTTTACAACCTGCTCGGCAGCATCTACCTGGCCCAGCACAAGGACACTGAAGCGGAGAGCGCTTTTAAGAAGGCCATTGCCCTCAATGAGAACGCGCTGGTCTCGTATTTTAATCTGGCAGGACTCTATGCCAAGAACAAAGCGTATACCAAGGCGGTGCAACAATACGAAGCGGTACTCAAAACCAAGCCCGACCTGCTCCCGCCCTATATGCTCTTGGGCATGCTGCATGATCTCCAGAACAAGCCCCAGCAAGCCATGGCGTATTACGAAAAAGCCCTCAAGCTCAATCCCCGGTTTGCTCCAGCCGCCAATAACCTGGCATGGAACTATGCCGAACACGGGGGGAATATCGACAGAGCGCTTTCTCTGGCGCAAACCGCCAGAGAGCAACTCCCCCACGATCCATCGATTGCGGACACTCTGGGATGGCTCTATTATAAAAAGGACCTCTATAGGCAAGCCATCCCTCTCTTCAAAGAAAGTGCCGAGAAACTCACCGACAATCCCGTGGTCTATTACCATCTGGGGATGGCCTACTACAAAATAGGTGACTCCAATCTTGCCAAAGGGGCTTTGCAACAGGCCCTGCAACTACGCCGAGATTTTCCAGGAGCCGAGGAAGCACAACAAGTACTGGCGCAGATCTCCTAAGGCGGTGGTGTTTCTGGCACGCGCTTGATCACCGCCGTGGTCCAGTCCTGGCATACGTCTTGGGTTCCATAAAGATGCGGTGGTCGTGAAGCTCAAAGCCTCGCTGGAACCGTGCGGCACCATACGGTCTTATTCGGCATGAATTTGATCTAAGGTCTAGACCTAAAAAAATGCAAATCTCAAACACCACTGATAACTCAAAGATACTTCCGAGAACATTGTCGTAATGAGAGGCATCTCTCAGTCTGAGAGATGCCATGACTCAGTGGCCTCCTTCCGGATGGCTATCCCGCCTCGGATGCCGCAAGCCTAGGACCGCACTAAGCGGTATTGACGCCAGCCTTGGAAAGGCGAGAGATCGCCCGAGATTCTTGGCATGACTCTTGCTCTCTTTTTCCATGGAACGTAAAGACATGCGTTGGGGGGTAGCAGGAGCCGTACGGATCACCGCTCCTCGACTCCCTTACACCGATGGAGGACAAGGTATGGCTGAACAGCAACAGCAGTCAAGGTCAGCTCAACCACAAGGGCAGCAGCCTCAGGGCCAGCAGCCGTCAGGACAGGCTACCCAGGGGATACAGCGCCGCGGCGATGGACAGCAGACTGGATTAGCCCGTCGTGGGCGCAGCATGCCGTCGTTGTTCAACATGGATCCCTTCGAGATGTTTCGGATGTCGCCTTTTGCCCTGATGCGTCGCTTCATGGAGGACATAGAGCAACAGTGGCCGCAGCTCGGGATGGGCCGTGGCGGGCAGGGCCTGGCCACAGCGGGCAGTGAGTTCTTTTCTCCGCCCGTGGAGATCTTTGAGCGCGAAGGGCACCTCGTCATGCGTGCCGACCTGCCGGGCCTGACGAAGGATGATGTGCATGTAGAGGTCACTGATGAGGCCCTGACGATTGAGGGCGAGCGCCGCTCAGAGCACGAAGAACGGCAGGGTGGATTCTTCCGCTCGGAGCGCCGCTACGGCGCGTTCCGCCGGCAAATCCCACTACCAGAAGGAGTCAACGCGGATCAGGTAACGGCCAGCTTTAAGGACGGCGTATTAGAGGTCTCGATGCCCAAGCCGCAACAGCAGGCACGTGGCCGTCGGATCGAGATTCAAAGTGGTGCTCCCAGCCCTAGTGGGACTCCCAGTGGCGCAGGGCAGCAAGCGTCGGGGAGCGCGAATCAAGAGCACGCACGGACAACGGCAGGGGGAGCCTGATCTGGATTGGGCATAACCCCATACCTACGCACGAGCCACTTGTAAGCCCGCACTGCTTCAGGATGTGACCGGAGAAAGCCATGATTGACGGCGGCCGTATGGCTGCCGTGCTGCTGTTGGCAGCGCTCGTGGTAATGATCCACCTGGCTGAGGGGGCTGCTACACTGCCCCTCCCAGCCAGTTTGCCTATACTCAGTCCCGCAACCGTATTAACCACGTTAGCTTCTTCCTGGATATCAGTCATGCTGCATGGCTGCCTGCACTTGTGGCGTAGCTATGCCGAATTGACATTCGATTCTCCGGTGGCGTCTACGTCCTGCATCTCCCCTAAGACTGTAGCGTAGGCAGTATACGTCCTACTATCGAAAAGCACAAAACGCACGCACGACGGTTGCTGATGCACACGGAGAAAGGCGAGCACGGTGCTGAGGGCCGTCTGCGCGGCGAGGGCCACGGGATAACCATACGCCCCAGTCGACAGGGACGGCAACGCCACACTGTGACACTGATGCGCCACGGCCACGGCCAGACTCTTCTCATAGGCACTGGCGAGTTGCTCCGCTTCACCGTGCTGCCCGCCGTGCCAGATGGGTCCTACCGCGTGGATGACGTAACGCGCTGGCAACTGGCCAGCGCCCGTGATCACCGCCGCGCCTGTCGGGCAGCCCTGGGGATAGCATTGACGGGTCTCAGCCATAATAGTGGGGCCTCCAGCACGGTGGATGGCCCCATCCACACCGCCCCCACCTGCCAGCTGGCTGTTCGCGGCGTTGACGATAGCCTCGGTGGTTTGCCGTGTGATATCTCCGGTCACAAGTTCCAGCACGCATGCACCAATATGCACTTGCATACCTGTCCTCCTTGTGCGATCATGCCTGCCCTTAACTGGCTCGCTGGACTGCTCCACTATGTCCCCTCAGGGCCCAGGCGCAGCCAGCAACGGGGAACGTGGGGCACGGGGGTATCCTTATCCCTGGCTCTTGTCTCAATGTTCCCCTCTACAGTAGAATGCAACGCGACCTGCTGGGAGAAGGCAGAAAGCTAGACAGTCAAGGATGAGACCCAGCACCGTCACCCGACAGCACTACCCGGTGCCCATGGCACAGTATACAATGCCTAGCCAAGACACTGCTGGCCGGTGTGGCCAGGGCAGTAGTCAATGCTCGCGCAGAGGCCAGGCGGCAGTTGCAACAGCATCTTTTCCTTGAGGAGGGCTCACAATGCCTTTTGCCTCCATTCCGGACGTGCTGGCCGAGATCCGTAAAGGTCGCATGATCATCCTCTGTGATGACGAAGACCGTGAGAATGAAGGCGATCTCTGCATGGCGGCCGAGAAAGTCACTCCCGAGGCGATTACCTTCATGGCGCGCTTTGGCTGTGGCTTGATTTGTATGCCGATGCTCCCCGAGCATTGCGATCAGCTTGCACTCCCGCTCATGGTGGCAGACAATACGTCCCAGCGTGGGACGGCTTTTACCGTATCCATCGACGCACGTGAAGGGATTACCACTGGCATCTCGTCTGCAGACCGCGCCCACACGATTTTGAAGGCGCTGGATTGCCGTCCGGAAGATCTCGCCCGCCCTGGGCATGTATTCCCACTGCGCGCGCGTCCGGGTGGCGTCCTGGAGAGGCCGGGACAGACTGAGGGATCGGTCGACTTGGCGCGTTTGGCAGGTCTCTATCCAGCGGCGGTGATCTGTGAGATTATGAACCTCGATGGCACCATGGCCCGGCGACCTGACCTTGAGTACTTTGCGGCCAAGCATAACTTAAAAATGGCCACAGTAGCTGATTTGATTGATTACCGTAAGCAATATGACTTGCCTGGTGAATAAAGGGGCCATGTGCCTGTGATGCATGCTGTAGCCGCTTCATCCTGTGAGGGAGGGCAAGGGTGAAGGGCTGTACGGCCCGGGCAAGGCTCCCTTTCCCTGCTTTCTCAGTCATCTCACGCTTTTTTTATCGACGCTGCATCGCCATGCGTATGCAAACCATCGTGGGTGCCGTCTGCTTTGGCTCAGGAGATACTTGTGAATATACGCCCAATTTTTTAGGATTATAATCACGTCATACGCTCAACATACATGCCTCTATTTACCCTTTGCTGCGCCATTGGCTCAGGAGAACAGCGCACATGCCGTTTCAAGATGTTCCTGCAAAAGTTGATGACTTCCCTACCCAAGAACTCCAGGTGTTACAGTTCTGGCACGACATCAAAGCCTTTGACACTCTCCGTGCGCTGCACCGAGGGCAACCGCATTGGTCGTTCCTGGATGGTCCGGTAACAGCCAACAATCCTTTAGGGGTCCATCACGGCTGGGGGCGGACGTACAAGGATGTAATGAACCGCTACTGGACGATGCGGGGACGGGAGTTGCGCTATCAGAACGGCTTCGACTGCCAGGGCTTATGGGTGGAAGTAGAAGTCGAGAAGTCTCTAGGATTCCGCTCGAAAAAAGATATTGAGAACTACGGCCTGGACCGCTTCGTCCGCAACTGTAAGGAGCGCGTGCTGCGCTATGCGGCGGTGCAAACCGAGCAATCCATCCGGCTGGGCTATTGGATGGACTGGGACGACCCCGAGCGCTTGCGCCACCTGGCTGATGCCTTAGTCGAAGAGCCGGCGCAGCGCTTGACGGTCGAGGGTCCTATGGGACCCGTGACTGACACCGTGGAGCAGATCGTTGGGCGTCTGGGCATGCCGGAATTGGGGGGCAGTTATTTTACGTTCTCCAACGAAAATAATTACATGATCTGGTCGTTCCTGAAAAAGTGCTGGGAACGTGGCTGGCTCTATCGCGGCGCCGATGTCATGCCCTGGTGCTGGCGCTGCGCCACCGGTATCAGTCAGCACGAGATCGTCACAGATGGTTATCAGGAACTGACCCATACTGGCGTGACCCTGCGCTTCCCATTGCGGGGGCGCACACGGGAGTCCCTGCTGGTGTGGACCACCACACCTTGGACCCTCAGCAGCAATGTCGCGGCGGCGGTGGGTCCACAGCTCACCTACGTCCAGGTGCGCCAGGGCGAGGAGATATTCTATCTCTCCAAAGGCACGGTGCACATGCTGCGGGGACCGTACGAGGTCCTGGCTGAGATGCCCGGGACAGCCCTGGCTGGCTGGACCTACGACGCTCCCTTTGACGCCTTTGAGGCGTCACAGCGTGCCGGTGGATTTTATACCCTCCGGGAAAATCTCTCTGGTGCCTCTACGTGCGCTGCCGACGCTCATCGCGTCATTCTATGGGATGAGGTGAGCGAGACTGAGGGGACCGGGATTGTACACATCGCCCCTGGCTGCGGTGCCGAGGATTTTCGTCTGGGCAAAGAGCATCAGTTGCCTATGGTGGCGCCGCTCAATGACGAAGGCTATTTTGTTGACGGCTTTGGCTGGTTGACAGGGCAGCACGTGTCGGAGGTTCCAGAAGCCATCTGTACGGCACTCAGACAGCAGGGGCTGCTGTACCATGTGGAACCGTATACGCACCGCTATCCCACGTGCTGGCGCTGCGGCGTTGAGCTTGTCTTTCGCCTGGTGGACGAGTGGTTCATCCGCATGGATGAAATGCGCCACGCCATTATGGAGGTGACCCGGCAGATTCGCTGGATTCCGGCCTTCGGTCTTGAGCGCGAGCTTGACTGGCTGCGCAATATGCACGATTGGATGATCAGCAAAAAGCGCTACTGGGGTCTTGCCCTGCCCTTCTGGGAATGCCCGGCCTGCGGCCACTATGAAGTCATTGGTGACGAGCACGAGCTCGCAGCGCGAGCGGTCGAGGGCTGGGAGGCATTTCAGGGACACACCCCGCACCGGCCCTACATTGATGCCATCAAGATTGCCTGCACGCAATGTGGTGCCCTCATGCAGCGCATTGCGGATGTCGCCAACCCCTGGCTGGACGCTGGCATTGTCAGTTTCAGCACGCTGCGCTATCGCTCTGACCGCGACTACTGGCGGGCCTGGTACCCGGCCCACTGGATCAGTGAGTCCTTCCCAGGGCAATTCCGCAACTGGTTCTACAGTCTCCTCGCCATGGCCACGGTGTTGGAGAACAGTCCACCCTTCCTGGAGTGCTTTGGTTATGCCACGCTCATGGCTGAAGACGGGCGGGCCATGCACAAGAGCTGGGGGAACGCGATCGAGTTCAACGAGGCGGCGAGTCGCATGGGGGTAGACGTCATGCGCTGGCTCTACTGTGCCCATAAGCCCGAGAATAATCTGTTATTTGGCTATCAACGGGCGGATGAGGTGCGGCGTCAGTTTTTGATTCCACTCTGGAACATGTATCACTTTTTCGTGACCTATGCCAATCTCGATGGCTGGGAGCCAGACCACGAGGGCTTCGAGCCGGCCAGGCCCGAAGGCCCCACCCCCGCCAGTGACAATCCGCTCGATACCTGGATTCTGGCCCGTCTGAATCAGGTGACGGAGCGCTGTACGGAGAGTCTGGCCGATTCGGACATGCACAGCGCCACACTGGCTATCGACGAGTTTCTGGACGACTTGAGCAACTGGTACATTCGCCGTAGCCGGCGGCGCTTCTGGAAGAGTACGCATGACCTGGATAAGCACACGGCCTATGCCACGCTCTATCATGTCCTGGTGAAGCTCATCAAACTGCTGGCGCCCTTGACGCCGTTCGTCACTGAGATGATGTATCAAAACCTGGTG
>JBMDXC010000429.1:0-1507 GCA_048594805.1 Candidatus Entotheonellaceae bacterium
GTTCGCCGACGGAGGCGCTCTTTTCGTTTGCGGAGGGGTTCGATCCCTGGGCGGGCGCGCTGCTTCTTCTCCTGCTTGTGCTCCTGGGGTGGTTAACGTATCGCGTCCTGGATTGGAGCAATGACCAATTCATTGTCAACGCCGAACAGATCATCGATCTAGACCGCAAGCCCTTTGGCACCGAAACCCGCAATGCCGCCCAGCTAGAAAACATTTTAGGCACCGAATACCAGCGGATTGGTATTCTGGGCAATATCTTTAACTTTGGCACCGTTTACATTACGGTCGGCGGCACCAAGCTGGCCTTCGAAAATGTGCTCGACCCGGCCGCGGTCCAGTCTGACATCAACCGCCGGTTCGCGGCGCGCAAAGCCAAGAACGAGCAGGAACGGGTCGCCAAGGAACGCGAGCGCATGGCGGAGTGGCTTGCCACATATCACAGAAATGCCCAGGATTTCATCGAGGAAGAGAAGCGGAAAACACAGAAACCAGAGTAAAATCGGGCATTCCCACAGACCCGCGCTGCATGCTTCGCTAGGAATGCGCGGCTGAATCATGAAAAGGTGATTTCTCTCCATGTCTCTCCGTAAAATAGTTACGCTCCCAGAAACGGTCTTACGCCGTAAAGCTCATACCGTTGCCCGGATCGACAAGAACCTCCAGACCCTGATCGACGATATGGTGGAAACCATGCGCGATGCCCCGGGGGTGGGGCTTGCCGCACCTCAGATCGGACTCTCCGAACGCATTATCGTCGTTGAGTATTTCGAGCGCCCCGAAGATGAGGAAAAGGAGGATGCGCCCAAAAAAGTCTGGGCTCTCGTGAATCCCGAAATCATAAAATCTTCCGAGGAGACTGTCATGGGTGTGGAGGGCTGCCTGTCGATCCCGGGCCTGGTGGGGGAGGTGGAACGTCATGCCGCCATCCAGGTGAAGGGATTGAACCGCCATGGCAAGCCGGTGAAGATCAAGGCGGAAGGCTGGCTGGCGCGCATCTTCCAGCACGAGATCGATCACCTGAATGGCATCCTTTTTCCCGATCGCGCCACGCGCGTCTGGAAGCCTCAGGATGAGGTAGAGCCCGAACAGGAAGTTTGATATCATGAGCCTTGCGAAGGTTGCTTTAGTGACAGGTCCATGTCGGAGCAAAACCTTCGCAAGGCTTACGACTGAAATATAGTGGCATTTCATCTGCGACGTTTGACCCAGGAGGATTTGCCTCGCCTGCGCCAGTTCCTGATCGATCACTGGGGCGGGCAGATCATTGCACGAGGGAGGGTCTATCGCCCCGAACAACTGGAAGGCTTTGCCATTGAGGACGGGGATGAATGGGTGGCACTGCTCACGTTTGCGATCGAGGACGACGAATGTGAGGTCACCTCTCTGGACAGCCTGCGCGAAGGGCAGGGGCTCGGTTCCATGTTGATCGAAAAGGCGATCGAAGAAGCACGCAGCCGAGGCTGCAGGCGATTGTTCTTGATCACGACGAACGATAACCTGAATGCCC
>JBMDXC010000043.1:0-43995 GCA_048594805.1 Candidatus Entotheonellaceae bacterium
CCAACGTTCAACAGGCCTTTGACGCGCAGCACGGCTTCCCCATGGGTGTGTAGTAGCATGCTTAGCCAGACACTAAAGGCAATCCAATCCAGTGGTTGCGTAAAGGTCAAGGCGAGGGAGCGTATCTCTGTATCATGAGGAGGGGGCGCTCCTGGGCGGTGCGGAGGCATCTGGAGCAGCTCCGGCGGCACGGTGCCAGTCGTGCGTGCCACAGTGGCATGGCTGGCCTGGGCACCCAGCAGCCAGTGCGGGTCGAGGTCACCAAGGACGGCGGTGGTCATGCGTGCCGCCGGATTGTCCCTGCGGAGACGCTCTCTGAGCCTCGCCACGGTGTCAGGGAGGGCCAGGTCGGTCTTGGTGATGATGATCTCATCAGCCAGCGCCACTTGTTTGCGAGAGACAGGGTGGCGGTCGAGGTGCAATAACCCGTTCACGGCATCGACGGTGGTGACCACGCTATCGATGCGAAAGTGATGCTGGAGCATGGGATCCGTCACCACCGTAAATACTAACGGCGCGGGGTCTGCCAGACCTGTCGTTTCGATGACGATACGCCTGAGCGGGGCAATGATGCCGCGTTGATCGCGATCCAGCAGCGTCGTGAGAGCCTGCACGAGATCGTGTCGCACCGTGCAGCAGACGCAGCCATGGTCCAGGAGGATGGTCTGCTCATCGAGGCGCTGGACCAGATGGTGGTCGAGCCCCACCTCGCCAAACTCGTTGACCAGGACGGCGGTATCGTGCATTTCTGGGCTGGCCAGGAGACGTCGTAACAGGGTCGTCTTGCCACTCCCGAGAAAGCCTGTAATGATAGTAATCGGTCGTGTGGTGGTACGGTTCATACGGTGGGCTCACGTGTCGCAGGCGGGTGACTGAGCCGAGCGACAAGCCAGGGATCGAGCGGATCAAGTGGGCGCCCGGCGAGCTGTTGGGCCGTGGGCCAGAGCGCGCCCAGATCCTGGACAATGGCGGTCTTGCCCTTGCGATCACTCAGCACATAGCTGCGGCTGTGCCAATCGTCGAGGCGCAACCCGTAATGGGTAAGGATCTGGTTCAGCACCCGGGTACGATGGTGCCGAGCACGACGGCGTGCGCGTTCGTGATCACTGCCAGCCGCGGCGGTGGTGGAGTCATGGCCCTCGAACCGCCGCTCAGTCCAATGGCTCTCTGTCAGGAATTGCCAGCACAGCACACACATACGTCACCTCGTGCTAGGCGCGTGGGAAGCGGCGCACGAAGTCGTCCGCAATCGCCTCGAACGTCATCCAGCGCACGCCTTCGTGTTGATTGATGTAATCGATCAAGCGCTCGTGCATGAGCAGGACCTGGGGACGACCGCTGACATCCGGGTGAATGGTCATGGTGAATACGGCGTAGTCGTATTCCCGATATACCCAGTCAAATTGATCGCGCCACAGTTGCTCAATCGTACGTGGATCGACAAAGCCATGGCTGTTGGGAGATTTTTTAATGAACATCATGGGTGGGAGATCATCCAGGTACCAGTTGGCAGGAATCTCAATGAGGCCCGTCTCGTGCCCGCGTACCAGCGGCTGCATCCAGGTCACGGCGGACCTGGCGTAATCGATTTTCGTCCAGTGGTCGCCCACACGCACATAGTAGGGATGAAAGTCATTGTGCATCAGGCTATGGTCGTACTTGAAGCCATATTGCAGGAGGAGCTCATTGGTGATATTGGAGAATTCCCACCAGGGGGCGACATAGCCTGCCGGGCGGCGCCCAGTTACCTGTTCGATGAGTCCGACACAGGTACGGAGCACCTCTTCTTCTTGCTGTGGGGTCATGGCAATAGGGTTCTCATGCGCATAGCCATGCGCCCCTATTTCGTGTCCAGCATCGACCACCATACGCATCTGCTCAGGAAAGGTCTCGAGTGAATGCCCGGGGATAAACCACGTCGTCGTGAGATGGTACTTGTCAAAGAGTTTCAGCAGGCGCGGTGTGCCAATCTCCCCCGCGAAGAGGCCGCGGGAAATGTCGTCCGGGGAATCTTCCCCGCCATAGGACCCGAGCCATCCCGCCACGGCATCGACATCGATACCATAAGCCACCTGAATGTCTTTTGGTGCCATAACTGTTCCCCCTGCCTGAGAGCCTCTCCGCGTGGCTATGCCAGGTGTCCTCTATACGACTCCCCTTGTGAGTCCATAATGCTGGAGGCTATAGTACGCTACCCTCGCCGGGGGCCGCAACTCTTCCTGACCCATGCCAAGACATGACAAGCACCACGGCCTCCGGTATCATAGGGCTCGCACGTGTTATGTATGAACGCGTGATGTCTTGCAAGTGGCACATTCTATGGCTGGCATGAGACCATTGCACATCCTGCGCTTTGCAGGGGACAAGGGACTATTTACATGAGCGCATCCGAGCAGCCGACCCGATTTGGACAGATCTCCCCGCCGGATGAGGCATGGCTGGCCCGGCAGCCGCCTGAGCCCATCCTCGAGCCCGACCTCCCCATTATCGATCCCCACCACCACCTGTGGGACCGACCGCAGCATCGCTACTTACTCGACGAATTTCTCGCTGACGTCCGCACTGGCCACCACCTTGTCGCCACGGTATTCGAAGAATGCCACTCGATGTACCGCGCTGATGGACCGGAAGAGCTGCGACCGGTGGGCGAAACCGAGTTTGTCGCCGGGGTCGCGGCGATGAGCGCCAGCGGCCTCTACGGTCCGACACGCGTCGCGGCCGGCATCGTGGGCTTCGCTGATCTCACCCTCGGCGACCGCGTCGAGCCGGTGCTCGAGGCGCATCTCCGAGCCGGCGGCGGACGGTTCCGCGGTGTGCGTCATTCGGCTGGCTGGGACGCCAGCGCGGTCATCGGCAACAGCCGCACCGCCACAGGGCCACATGTGCTACTGCAACCTGACTTCCGCGCGGGTCTGGCCCGGTTGACCGCGCTCGGCCTCTCCTTAGACGCCTGGGTGTATCATCCCCAGCTCGACGACGTCATTGACCTGGCCCGGGCCTTCCCCGCCACGTCCATCATCCTATGCCATGTGGGTGGACCGCTTGGCTATGGTCCCTATGCCGGCAAGGGGGACGAAGTATTTGCGGCCTGGCATACCAGGATCACCACCCTGGCAACGTGCGAGAACGTAGTCGTGAAACTCGGCGGTATGCTCAATCGGCTGGCCGCTTACGACTTCCGGGCCCTCCCGGCACCGATATCCTCCACTGAGCTGGCGGCGTACTGGCGCCCCTACATGGAAACCTGCATTGAAAAGTTCGGCGCAGACCGCTGCATGTTCGAAAGCAATTTCCCCGTGGAAAAGATGGGAGTTGGCTGGGCCACGCTCTGGAACGCCTTCAAGCACATCGCCGCTGGCGCCTCTGCTGCGGGAAAGCTGGCCTTGTTCAGTGGGACGGCGCGGCGGGCGTATCGACTGGATTGATGCCTCACACTGCAATAGTGACGAGGGCAAAACGGCCATTGCACGCATACGACAAGACACCGCGGAAGCTGGTCGTCACCCCGGTACCCTCGGTCTGGCAGGCCGCACGCCGCGTGACCTGACGTGGAACCGTGCTGTGGCTCTTTGCCCTACGAGGCGCTGCGACGGGCCTGGAGGTGCTGGACAAACACGGCGTGTTCTGGCGTCTCCAACCCTTGCTGTAATGTGGCCATGACCTGGCGACCATCACATCGGAGCATGGCTGGGGCATCGAGCCAGAGCCCAGGAAAGACCGTGGATTTGAATAGTCCACGCGTGTCCGCCTCTACTTCCCGATACGTGCCGTCTTGCAAGACAAACCAGCGCACCACGCGCTGGCGTAGGACGACCACCACATATTCCAACACGCCAGCACGCTCATAGGCACGACGTTTCGCATGCAGGTCGATGGACTCACTGATCGAGGCCACTTCTACGATCAACTCAGGCGGGCCGGTCGCATACCCCTCCTCAGAGACGCTGGTCTGCCCCCCACGCTCGGGCTCGATGATCAAGGCGGCATCGGGTTGCGGCTCGCTGTCGTTACCGAGGATAGCTGTAGTGTTATCCATGGTTTCTGTCCCAGGCGTGGCTATCCAGTAATTGGTCAGCCACCCCATCACCAGGGCATGATGCCTGCCGTGCTCCTTCCGTAACGGTGATGGCACAAAGACAACTCCTCCAAGCAATTCGGCCCGAAAGTCTGGCGGCATGGCTGCATAACGGGCGTGGAACGTCGCCTGGTCGAGATGGTCGCCGGCCTCCAGACGCGGCAGGTGCTGTCCATGCAAGGCTGTGGAGGGTGATGGCACCGTCTGTAACTTTTCCATCTTTACCTCTCCGGAGAGCAGCGTAAGTGTGCACGTGTGCTGGCGCCATAAACATAGCATGAATGGACGCTATCTGCGAGCCCGCAGGGCAAAAGCATGGGCGCTCAGGATGGCTACGTGATGGTCGACAACCACCGTTGCTTGATGCGGAGCAGGCGCGAGCTCCGCTCCAAAACGCGTCTACCTCGGCGCCTCACATCAGCGACGCGACGACGTTGGTGTCGAGCACGTCCTTCAGAGAGCGCTGGCAGTTGCGTGTGGGTGCAGTGCTGGCGTCTGCGCTCGACAAGCGCGTAGAGCACCGCCTGGTCCGCAGGCGTCGAGCTAGGAGGCCCGATGCCCAGGGGGTGTGTCCGACGACCTCGCGTCCGTGCACTCGAACGATGTGAAGCTGGCAGGAACCTTCCCTCGATGAGAGGCCGGTGCACCATGTCTTTGGAATTCCTATCTGCCACGCGAACTCTCTGAGCAGTGCTTGTGCCGCTCGCGGGGCGAGTGGACGCCAATCCGTCCACTCGCCCCTCAGGCAGAGTTGGGACATGCTACATAAAATCAAGGGTTTTGGAGAATGGCTTGGAGAGGGTTATTTACAGGATGCACGGCTGTCACACATGCGCGCGGTGAGAGACAGGAGCGTATGTGCCTTGGAGGAGCACGAGAAATGGGCTTGACTCCTGCTGGCTCCCTCCTGTAGCATGCGGCCTCTATACCCTTGTCCTGTCCTTGCGACTTGCGCTGGTGCTGGATATGTGTCGCAGAATGGGGAAGGGGAACGCTTCAAAGATCACTCGGGGGAGGGATGAAACATGCGCATCACGCGTCGTTATCTCACCGTAGCGGGCGCGCTCGCACTCGGCGGTGTGGGCCTGTGGCGGCGTTCGTCGGCAGTGGCCGCATCCGCCGACGAGGCGGCGGTTGCTCAGGCAGTCGAGGCACTGCGAAAGGCTATTCTTGAGCAGGATAAGACCACCTTGGAGGCGCTGACCGCCGAGCAGCTGAGCTACGGGCATTCCGGTGGCAGGGTGGAGACCAAGGCGCAGTTCATCGAGGGCGTCATGACCAGAAAGGCGCTCCTCAAATCGCTCACGTTGTCCGATCACACGATTACCATCGTCGGGAACGATGCGATTGCGCGCCATATGTGGGCGTCTGAAAGTGAAATGGACGGCAAGCCCACCAGCACGAAGATCGGCGTCCTGCAGGTCTGGCAGAAGCAAGGCGGCACCTGGAAATTGCTGGCCCGGCAGGCTTTCAGGACACAACCACCGGCGTAACGGCCCTCTCTGGCATCGGTGACGCCCCACAGCGTCGGGAAGATGTGCACCGCGTCGCCGGGGTCAGGGTCGCTATCCTGGCAAGTTCCTCACGTCCAGGACCCTCTTAAGGTGGTCATGCAGCAGGAGGAGTCGTGCAGACCAGTGAATGTACGGTCACGTTTAAGTGTGAGGGGTGTGGGGTGCGCAAGCCTGAAGCTGAGCGCTATCGTCCGCGGTCCGCGTTTACGGTCTGTTCCCAAGCATGCTTAGATACAGCGGCACAGAAAAAGGCGCAAACCTTGCATGACCCGCGCCGGCGCGACTTGCTGGCCATAGACTAATCTGCCAAAAAATTGTCCAGTTACTAGGTAATTTCCGGGAAAGATTTTACTGTGATAGAGTAAGCATGGCCCATGCTCCTAGGAATATAATACACCCTCTGGACACGACGGGTGTAGGCGCTGTACTTGCATGGAAACGCGGCATCGCTCACCCTTCCTACCCCAGACCTACGGGTTGCTATCCTTCTTCGACAGGGTAGATATATTGGAGTAAGCTACATAGGACGCCTCAGCGCGCAGGTGGGCTGTACAGAGACCTTGATCTTTGATATGTCACCGAAGAATAGTCCCCATTTCCGACCGCTGTAAAAGTCGTGAACCTTCTGTGCATACCTACAGGAACTTTTGTACTGACCGTGCTAACCCCCAGGGCTGTGATCGTCAAGCGGCTGCCTGTCACAGCGGCACGGACACTCACGACTAGCGCTGGCATCGTGCTACGGACCTCCAAGTACAGGCGGTGGCCGCAAGAGAGTGTACTCTGGGTTTGGCATGCACAGGCGCATTGCCTTCCTGGAGAACCTTAAAAACTCGCTGACTCGCTGCAATCATTGACTCCTTTCTGAGGGTATCTCACAGAGAGGGCGTGGTAGAGTTGCGGGGCAAGGTTTGTGGGGTATACCTCAGAAGTGGGCTATAATGGTCCTGACGTCCTGGAATAAACCAGCAACTTCTGAGCAGAAGGCGAGCCGTATGCCGAATATTTTTAAGCGTATTAGCGATGTCCTGGCAGCCAACCTGAATGATCTGATCGACCGTGTGGAAGACCCCGAACGCATGGTCAAACAGATCATCCGCGAGATGGAGGACAATATCCGCATCGCCGAAGAAGGCGTCATCGATGCGATGGCGAGTGAAAAACAACTCCAGAAAGACCTCGATCACCATCGCCAGCAGGCGGCGACCTGGCGCCAGCGTGCCGAAGAAGCCCTGCGTGCGGATCAGGAAGACCTGGCACGTGCGGCCCTGATACGCAAAAAAGAGCACGACCAGATCATCACGACGCTGGAACCAGCCTGGGAGACGGCGCAGCATACCAGTGCACAATTAAAAGCCCAGTTGCATGCCTTGGAGGCCAAGCTCGACGAAGCCCGGCGCAAGCGCAGCACGCTGGTGGCACGGCAGCGCGCGGTCGAGGCGCGGGACTATCTCGATCAGACCATGACCAGCATACAGGCCGGCTTTGACGCCTCAGCCAACTTTACGCGGATGGAAGACCGGGTGTCTGAAATGGAGGCTAAAATCGCCGCAAGAGCAGAATTGCGCCGCGATAAAACCCGTCTGGAGCGTGAGTTCCATGACCTGGAAGTGGCCAAAGAGGTGGAAAACGAGTTGGCGACTCTGCGCAAGAAGCTGCTAGAAGAGCCGAAAGCCTAGGAGGCCCTCACGTGTCTAGGGGAGAGAGCCTATGGGTTGGCTGATGGCCTGTCTGTTCGCGGTGCTGCTGTGGCGTACCCGTCGTCAACTCAAAACCCTCCTGCATGCGACCTCCTCAGCAACCGAGTCAGCCGCCGCACAGCCGGCATTGACCTCGTATCAGCACGTCCCATTAGCGTATCAGCACCTGCACAACCTGGTCGTGTTGTGTCTCGAACTCAACCGTTTGCGTGCGGCGGGCAGGCTCAATCCAGCACAGTATGCTGACCTCACAGCGCAGATCGACACGCTGTGGACAAACATCGTCCGCCACCTCGGGACAGCACCGCAAAGTCACGCGTGGCACGAGGCTCGGACTGCGGCATGGGAGTTGCTCGTCGACCAGTACATGCTACGAGAGCCCCCGCCCTGGGCCGAGGAGGCAGCCCCGCCGGTCGAGACGCGCGAGGCCGATATCCTTACTCCACCAGCACACCTCCAGGCAGAGCTGCTCCACCGTGTCGAGATACCCCCGCTGCCTGCCGCCGCGCGGACACCACCTCCGGCTGCTCCCGTGACAGTGCCAGAAGTACCTGAGGCTCTTGCAGAAGCGGTACAACCAGTGTCCGCCGCCTCGCCTCTCAGCGCCGAAGATACCGCGCGCTATGCCTGGGAGCCGATGGCGCCCAGTGCCCTGGAGCGCGCCATGCAGGCCATGGCGGGATGGCCTGCGCTCATCGCCCCATTCCTGGTGCAAAATATTGGCTGGTTCATCGGCGGACTCTGCTTTGTTGCTGGTTCTATCTTCCTGGTGACATACACGACAGGGTTCGCCAAGACGCTCACGAGCTTTGCCGTCCTCTCGGTCTATACCCTGTTGTTGTTATGGGCAGGGTATCAGCTCCGCCGACGTCAGCCAGCCCTGGCAATGTCGAGTAGTGCTCTCCTTATCCTGGGGATGCTGCTGGTGCCCCTCAATGTCGCGGCGGCAGTCCGTCTGCTCCTGAGCGCGCAGATGTCTCCCGGGCTGCTCGCCATCGGCCTTCTGGCTGTCGGCGTAGGGGTGGGAGGACTGTATGTCACGGCAACACTGGTCTCCGGCATCCTCGACCGGACTTTGCAGCGCCAGCACCCGCGTATTTTTCTGGTGCTCGCGTCGGTACAATTAGTCGTGCCCGTGTTCGCCCAGTTCCCCTTCTGGCCACTGCTGGTGGTGTGTCATGGCGTGTTGCTCGCCGTACTGGCGTATGGCGTGGTCTTGTTTACCCAGGATTGGTTGCATGCCATCTTTAGTGAACGCCGCAAACTGGCCTACTATGCGGCTGGCACTCTGGTGTATGCGGCCCTGGTATCGTTTGTCCATGTCACCTGGGGATATCAAGAAGCCCTGGTGCTGCCGCCGGGATACTACGGGCTGCTCCTCATCGTCGTGTGTGGTTTGTTGTTCTATGTGGACGCACAGCTCAAGCCATGGCGGCAGCAGGCGGCGCTACTGTCGCACCTCAGTTTTGGTCTGTATGGGTTGTCGATTATAGCGCTCCTCCTGGCGGTCAAGACACCTCTGGCTCTGCTCTGCACGCTGCTCTTGGCGGTAGTGCTCTATGGCTTCGTGACCTGGCAGTACGCGACCCTGCCACCGCTGTATCTGCTGCTGGGGTGTGCAGGATGGTTATACCATGAGGTCCTGCTGCACCATCTGCCCTATCCCTGGTACTTTGTGGGGAGTCTGCCGGTGTGGGTGGGGCTGTGGGCCGCAAGTCGGTGGGCCCTGCGGCAGCGGACGACCATGCTGGCGCTGATAGGCTATCGCGTGTTAGCCGTCGCCATGGTGAGTGTGGCAGTCTGGAGCGTGGCGCTTGGGCAGCCCGGCTGGGTGGCGATGGCAACGGCTCTCCTGGTCATGGTAGGCGCTTTCGTAGCTCCATGTGTGCTCCCAATGCCGCTGTTTAGGCGCCACCAGGCAGAGGGTGTAGAGGAAGGGGGGCCGTTAAACTGGCCCCCCTCCGCCGTCGCAGACGCGGGGACTGAGTTGATGCGTCCGGCGCTCTCCGGGGCCGTGGCCCAGAGTCTGTGGCTGTACCTGGGGACAGGAGCTGGCCTTATCGCCGTAGCGTATGCACCGCCTGTGCCAGGGTTGGCCTGGGCGGTACAGTTTGCCTGGGGGCTGTTGCTGTTGGCTGCGGTCTGGACCGTTCAGGGCATGCGGCTGAGTGGACTGGCGAGGGCAGAGGCGACGGCACGGAGTGCAGCGCTGCTCAATAGTGCTGTGCTCTACCTGGGGATTTGCCTGGGTACGGGGATAGCAGTGGGCCTGCCAGACGTGACCTACCACCGGTCCCTGCCGCTCCTGCTGGGGGTTGAGGGCGGCCTCGCCTTGTGGCTCAGCCTGGCGCTGGGTGTGCAGTGGCTGTTCTATGGGGTCCTGGGATTGTGGGGGATGGCGGCAGCTCTCGTGAAGGTCACCTATTTCCCCGCCTCTGGAAGTGGCCTCCCCATGATGGGCGCCGCGTTGCTCATCTGGGCGGGGTTGTGGTGGGTGGAGCGTGCCCCTGGTGAAATCGCGGACCTGCGCCAGGAGCGTATGGCATTACGGGCAGTGCGCGCTGCGTCGTTGACTATCCTCTGGCGCTTCCCGGCCACATTGCAACCCCCACAGATGGTCGTGCGCGTGCCACTGCAGCAGGCTATGGTGCTGGTGTGGGGCCTGGGTGTGGTACGACTCGGGTGGCGCCTCCTGGAAGGCAACCTAGGGTGGAGCTGGCCGGTCTCTGCCCTGCTCGGGGCGTTAGTGGCAGGGCTCATAACGGGCTCTTTGGCATGGCCGCGGCTGCTGCCGGTCGCTATGGCGCTGGGACTGGGGTCCTGGCTCGTCACGGCCTACAAGCTGGGTGTGACCACAGTCGTAGGGTTAAGCGTGGGCGGTGCTGCCTATGCACTGCTGGTATGGCGTCTGGGAGTCCTGTTGCTAGCCCAGCCTACGGTGCGACGTCTTGCGCGCGTGTGCCATCTGCGTGGGGACCGTATACGGCTGGAGCACCTAACACATTGGACGGCCTTTACGATGACGGCGCTGAGCCTGAGTCTACCACTGGTCCGGTATGGGGTGTTTATGCCCCAGGTGGCTTTCGTCCTGACCCTCGGGACTGGCATGGCGTTTTGGGGCCTGGCAGCCCAGCGCTATCAGCGACGTTTGCACAGGTATCTGGTGCTCGAGAGCGGCATGCTGGTAGGCGTGCTGATGTACAGTTGGGGCTTGCATGCCACGCCAGCGCCTCTGCTGGCACGCTGGCAGGCACTCTTGAGTGCTCCTGGCCTGGGCTTGACCTGCGTGTTGCTGAGCGCAGTCCTGTGGGGTATCGTCAGCATGGCTCGGCGTTTCCTGGAGCCTACAGAGCTATTAACCTACCCTCCAGACAACGCGCGTGTAGAGGAATTACGCCGGTACAACAGGCCGATGCAGGTCGTGGCCATGCAGATGGCGTTGCTGGCCATCGCACAGGCCCTAGGGCTGATGCTGCCGGCGGTACTGGGATGGAAATACAGCGCTGGCTTTTTCGGCTTTGGGGTACTCGGTCTGGCTGGTATCATCCTGCTGCTCGCCAATCATGGCCTGGGTGCACCAGGGTTCAAGCTGGTGGGCATGGGGTGTATGGCGCTCGCCATACTGGCGAGCCAGAGCCTGTGGTGGCACAACACGCCTGTGGCAGCGTTATGGCTGGACGACCCGAGATACATAGATCAGTGGTTCATCCTGGCGGTCCTGGCCCTGGGGCTGACGAGTCTAGCACGGTATGCATCTCAAAAGCCACCCTGGTTGCGGCTGTACACCTCTGCCCTGGATACGGCAGCGCGCCTGACCTATGGCTGGGCCTTGTTAGGCGCTATGGTGCTTTTTGTGCTTTTGCCGTTTCAGTCTGCTGGCGCGGCGGCGTGGGTGTTTCTCGTTTTAGCCACCACCCTCCTCCCTCTGCTGCAACCGCTGCCGCATGCTACGACCATACGGGGTATTGGGGTAGCACTGCTGTTGAGTGCCGGAGTTGTGACTGTGCTGGCCAGTGCTAGCTGGTACATCTACGAGCGTTACCTACTCATTATGTGGGCCTATGCTTTGTGGGGCCTGGGGAATTTTGCTCTGCCGCGCTTCAATGCCTCCTGGCCACGCTGGGCCATTGCACCGGACATCTGGCCCTGGCTCGGGTTACTGCTGGTGGGTAGGGCCCTGGTGGTCTGGGGTCTGCCGTGGCTGGCAGCGCCATGGGCTGAAGCAGCGCCTTTGAGCATATATCTAGCCGCCCTAGCGCTCTATCTGTTTCTCCTGCTGCGCAACAGCGCCTGGGGCGGGTGGCCCTGGATCGCCGTTGGCACGCTCACCTGCGCCGGGCTGGTGTGCAATGTTGCGGCTCCCTGGGCCCTGGCAACTGTGTGGGTGCTGCGGCTACCGTCCGATGGCATGGCGATACCCTGGGGCAGGGCAGGGGGGGAGATTGTCTGGGCCAACATGCTGTTGCTGGGGGTCATGGCGTGGCGGCGTTATGGCGCAGCGGTGACATGCCGACTCGGCTGGCAGGCCCAAAACCTCACCCTGCCATTACTGGCCTGGCCCTCTGGAGTACTCGGTCTATGGCTCCTGTATCTGGCCGTCTGGGATGCCCTCGGTATCCTCGCCTATGCCGGCGCTCCTGTCAGCCTGCTGCACAGTGGGCCGACTGTACTCCTCGGGCTGCTCCTGTTGGTCTCGTGGGCCCATGTGGTGTGGTTACACAGTGCAGAATGGACACTGCATAGTGGCATCGCAGCCCTCTGTTTGACGCTCCTGGCGGCCTGGCTGGGGAGTGTGGCCGAGGTGTTGCATCCCCCACTGTTCCTGGCGCTGTGGAGTGTGCTGCTCGTGGCCGGCACCACATACGGAGCGCGGCGACAGTGGCCGACCCAGGCGCTTGCCGTCGTCAGAGCGTGGCGCAACTGGAGCCCAGCGGCCATGGTCAGCGTGTGGCTCCTGTTCCCGTATGTCCCTCTAGCCGAACATCTGCTCATGCTTGGCCTCTTGAGCGTGTATGCCGCCGGCCTCGGCTGGCAACGCCAACAGAGTGGCTGGCTGTTTGCGGCCCTGTTGCTGGGGGTGATCCAGCTCCACGGTTGGTGGCTCGTGTGGCTTGCCCCCCAGCATGTGCTCTTGCTCCTGCCCTGGTATACATTGCAACTGGCCGGTCTCACCTGGCTTGTCCTCTGGACGCAGAGGCGGATACAGCGTATGAGCGCCGCCGGCGATGCCGGTACAACGCTGCCAGGCTGGTTACATACAGTACCGCTGCAGCCTCTGGCACAGGCCCTGGCGTGGCTATTGCCGTTGCTCGCCTGGTGCACTCTCCTGACCTGGGGACTCCACGTGCTCTCCATGTTTGCCTCCGTGCAGACGGCCAGGGCGCCGCAGTGGCTGCTCGGGAGGGGTGAAGGGATCGTTGCCGTGCTGGCTATACTGGCATGGATGGCTGCTGAAATAAACCAGATACGGCAGACACCCCAGGCGTGGCAGATCTACAGGGTTGCGGTGCTGGGCGGCACAGTCTGGGCCTATGTACGCTTGCTATGGGTCGGTCTTGCCCCCGTGCACGTCTGGGATACCGTGGCGCTTATCGGCGTATCCTATGCCTTGTTCATACTCCAGCGCTTCGTCCAATCTGAGCCACTGTTCCATGTCGTGCTGCTCCTGCCGCTACTCGCCGTGGCGACGGCACCGCTGCAACTGGCGTCGGTGTATACCAGTGGCACCTTCTTGACCGTGGCGTGCCTCTATCTGGGCATGCGACAGACCACGGGTCGGTCGTTCCCCCTGTATATGGGTCTGCTCACCCTGAATATTGGCATCTATCTCTGGGTTCCTGCCTGGGCCCAGACGTATCGTGTGCTCCAGCTCTATACGATCCCAGCCGTGTTGAGTGTCCTCTGGCTCCTGCATGTGCATCAGCACGAACTCCGCCCCCCGGTGCTGCATAGCTGTCGACTGGCGGCCAGTAGCCTCCTCTACGTGAGCGCCAGCCTCGATGTCTTCTTACGTGCCGAGGTGACCATCTTTCTCGCTGCTTTAGGGGTAAGCCTGATCGGGATCATCATTGGCATTGCGCTACGAACAAGGGCCTTTTTGTATGCCGGTACCAGCTTTTTCGTGCTCAATATCGTAGGGCAATTGATCGTGCTCTTTCCAGAGCAACGTCTCAGCAGGGCCATAGTGCTCCTGGTCCTGGGCACCCTGATCACCGGCGGCATGATCTGGTTCAACATTCAACGTGAGGCCATTCTCCAGCGTATCCGTATCTTCCGGGCGGATCTCACTATGTGGGCCTAAGAAGTCGAAACATACCCTTGCGGTGCTGCCAGGGTTATCCTGGTGGGGAGCCACGATGGCCAATCACCAGGAATGGCGTGGTGGAGTGACGCCGACAAGTTCGCCGGAGATTGCCACGTACTAACTTAAAGAGCCACTCCGAGATGAGCTTGAGATAATTGGGTATAATACTAATGATGACACCCGCGCGCCGGGATATCCCATACGGCTTCCACTATCCCCTTACGCACGGCGATGTACTGATCCCAGCGATTCACCAGAATATCCTGCTGACCACTGTGCAGGAGAAACTGGTCTCCGACTTTAAGTGGTGTAGTGCCATCGCTGCGCAACACAATATGCTCGTCATGCAATGCCTCAACTGTCACCCCGGGCATACCCTCCACGGCTGGCAACACGCCGCCAGGTGACGCCAGGGCCTGTACCCCTACGTCGCCAATGGCGACCCCGGGGCGCGGTGTGCTGATGATGGTGCCAAGAATCTTGGCGGCAATGGCAAACTCGTCCATGTAGCTATAAGAGGCGGACATGAGGGCATACGTGCCGCCCTGAATTTCAGTCACCCCTGGCAGGTCGGCAGCAATGTCGTAGGTCCAGGTCTCACCAGTTGAGACAATATCCACCGGAATGCCAGCACCCTCAATGGCCTCTTTCAGGTCCAAGCACATCTGCATGAAGCGCCGCCCCTCAATCAGGCGTGTTTGCTTGTCAGGCCGCCCCGGGAGCGTCTGGTGGCTCATGATGCCCCGAAAGGCAATGCCGGGCAGCGTTGCCGCCAGTTTGGCCAACTCGACCCCGTCTTCGATGCGTCTGATGCCGGCACGATGCATCGACGTGTCTACTTCCAGCAGTACCCCAAGAGTAACGCCCTGGTCCTGCGCCACCTCCGACAGCTCACGCAGGTTGTGGACATTGTCGATGCTGACCTTCATATCCGCCCGTTTTGCCAGTGAGCAGAGCCGCACAATCTTGTCGTGTGCCACCACCTGATTGGCAATCAAGACATCCGTGATGCCTCCCTCGACCATAACCTCAGCCTCGGCGACTTTGGCGGCACACACCCCACCAACAGTGCCACCGGTGCGTATCTGCATGTGCGCCAGAATGGGACTTTTGAGATTCTTGACGTGGGTGCGCATTTTGCAGACCGTGTCGTGATAGGTGTCGGCAATGAGGCGAAAGTTGTGCTCAACCGCATCAAGGTCAATGAGCAAACAGGGCGTGTCCAGGTCCTTGAGTGGTGTGCCAGGCGCGGGCCGATAATGCTCCATAAGGGGTCTCCTTTGCACCTCGCTCTTAGCGATATTGCCCACGCGCTGCCACGCGCCACACGGCTTCCAGGCGGCCATCGCGTACGGCGTGTATGTAGTCATAGAGGTTCACACACGTGCCAAGGTCATAGGGGGTCAGCCAGAAGGTATCACCCAGGCGCAGCGTCTCAGCGGCAGCGCCTTCCAGCTGCAGGCGGCAATGCTCCGCACTCAATGACGTGACCCTGGCCCCCGGCAAGTCGGCCACAACCGGCAGACCCCGGTCCACGCTTACCGCCTTCTGGCCAGCGTCGGCAATCGCTGTGCTGGGGTCCGGACGGCTCGTCACCGTTGTCAGGACGCGCGCTGCTGGGGTGAACTGCGGCCGATGCGGAGCATAGCGGGCATCCAGGAGCACATACGAGCCCGCCGGGATTTCCGTCACGCCGGCCGTAGCTCCAGCGATCTCGTAGTTTGACGTGTTGCCGACGCTGACCATGCGGACCGGCAGGCCGGCGCGCTCCAGCAGCTCGCGCGTCTCCAGCACCTGCTGGAGGCCCTGGCGTGTCGCAGCCACCAATGCTGCAGGGTCAGTGGCGAGGATCGGGCCTTCGTAGGCCATTAGACCCGCCAATTCTAGGTGCGGCGCCGCGTGCACGACACGGGCAAGTGCCACGGCGGGCTGCCCTGGCTCAACGCCACAGCGCTGCAGGCGCGTCTGTATATCCACCACCACCTGCAGCGTTACGCCGTAGGCCGCGGCGGCGGCAGACAGGTCACACACGTTGGCCTGGTTATCCACGGCTACAATCATGCTGGCCCGCCGTGCGAGCGCGCACAGGCGGCGGATCTTCTGCGGGGTCACTACCTCATTGGCCACACAGATGTTGTCGAAACCGTGGTCGGCAAATACCTCCGCCTCGCCTACCGTCGTGACGCTAATGCCGCCTACGGTGCCGCCTGCCGCCAGTTGCGTGTGCGCCAGCGCCGGACAACGGTGGGCTGTCACGTGCGGCCGTACCTTGGCCTCCCGGTGCTGAAAGAAGGTA
Organism: Candidatus Entotheonellaceae bacterium; assembly: GCA_048594805.1. Classification (GTDB taxonomy): domain Bacteria; phylum Tectomicrobia; class Entotheonellia; order Entotheonellales; family Entotheonellaceae; genus SXND01. Next base: position 15,890 of record JBMDXC010000043.1, read on the forward strand.
TGCAGGGTCGCGATATTGTGCTCCACCAGGGCCAGATCGACCACCAGCGCCGGGGTATCGAGCTGCGCCACCGGTGTACCAAGGGGTTTGAAGATAGGACGTTCCATGCCTGCCTCCCTGCGGCCTCGTGACGTGTGTGCTCCTGAGCTGCTCTGCACCTTTGCACCCACTATAACATACGCCTGCAGACCTGAACAGACCTCGCGTCCGCACAGGCTATGACGGCGACATTGCTGCTTCATTGCCTCGCCTTTGTATGTGGAATGGCAATGTGCTAGCATTCCGTGCACTATAGCTACCATTGCTCGTCATACAGCGCGCGGATATTACTGCAAGGAGAGGGGGCCAGAGTCATTGTGCGACAGCCATTACACATAGCCACGATTCTCCAACAAGTGCCGACACTGGCTCAGGAGTGGGCCGCCGAACGGCAGGCACGGCAGGGGCGGACGCAGGCAGATCCCGCTGACTTTGAGCGGCTACGGCAGTTGGGCGTGCACCTGATGGCAGTGCCCACTGAGTTCGGAGGTACCTGGGAAAGCCTGGCGCAAACTGCAAGGCCCTTTTGTACTATGCTGCGGACCCTGGCGCAGGGCGACCCCTCTATTACGCTGGCCAGTGCTATGCATCAGCTCGTACTCTCTTCGTGGCGTATGCCGACGGTGCCTGCGCCCTATACCGACCTGTGGGTCAAGCAGCGCCGTGAGGTATTTCAGACCATACTGGATGGCTGCTGGTGGGGAACCATCATCTCAGAGCCTGGCAGTGGTGGGGACGTCACGCAGACCAAGTCGGAGGCTGAGCCCTACAATCCGCCTCTCGAGTACCGTCTCAGTGGCCTCAAGCATTTTGGGAGCGGCTCTGGGATGACCTCGTTCATGACAACGCAGGCCGTGCCTGCGGGTGAGACGGCTCCTGATCTCTTTTATATTGAGGTACGTAATGTGCCCTGGGATGGCAGTACCGGCATGAAACTGACCGCCCCTTGGCGCGGGCATGGTATGAGCTCGACGAACAGTCATGCCTTTGAGTTTACGAACTTTCCAGCCACGCGTGTGGCCTGGCCAGGGCATCGGGCGGAACTCATGGAGGCGAATGGTGGCCTTGGGGGTATGGCCTTTACCTCCGTGGTGACAGGGGTGGTGGACGCGGCCATGGCATATACCCGGCAACGGCTCAAAGGGCAGCTCAACCAGGGCAGCACCCTGCGGGCCTTGCAACAGGTGGAATGGGCCGCAGCGCAGCAAGAGGCCTGGCTCATTGGGCAGGCCTGGGAAGGCGCGCTACGCACCTTCGATCAGGGGACACAGAATCGCCGCACCGTGCTGCTGGCCAAGACGAGTGTCGCACGCCTGGCAGAATCTGTCTTGAGCCGACTCTGTAAACTGTCCGGCGGCAGCGCCTATACCTGGTACTCGCCACTCGGGGCCTGGTTCGAAGACGTGCGGGCTCTGGGCTACCTACGCCCCCCCTGGGCGCTGGCCTATGATCAGCTGTATACCATGGGGTGGCAGGAGAGTCTCCTGGAGGATGAGTAGGCTGGGAAAAGCCCCTCGTCCCCGCCAAAACCTTCTCCCAGAGAGCGCGGGGACAGAGGGCATGCACCAAAGTACAGACGGTGGCGTCTACATTGACACGGCAGCGCGGGAAATGCGCAGCGGGTCACCCTCCCGGCGCAGCCATTCGGCCTGGTGAAAGGCCTCGGAAATACGCTCGAGCGGGAACGTATGCGAGACCAGCCGCTCAAAGGGAAAGCGTTTGAGGTTGCGCCGCATGAAGGCCAGGGCCTGCGGAATGGCCCAGGGAGAGTAGTTCGAGGTGGCGATAAGCCGTGTGTTGTTGCGTACCAGCGCAGTGGCATCGTAGGAGAAGGTGTTGCCCGGTGCAATATTGCCCACTTCGAGGTAACACCCGCCACTGCGTAGCATGCGCAAGCCCTCCGGAATGACGTGTGGATAGCCGACGAAATCGGCCACCACATCAGCGCCAAAACCACCCGTTAAATCCTGCACGGCCGCAATGCGTTGCTCCGGGGTTGGCAGATTGGCCAGGCTGAGAGGGTGATCAGCCCCAAAAGCGTGGGCCAGTTCGAGTCGCTCTGGCACCTGGTCGAACACGATGATTTTGTCCGCACCCATATCACGGGCCACCGCTACGGCATTGAGCCCCAGTCCGCCAGCGCCCTGGATGACCACGGTTTGACCAAAACGCAGCCCGGCGCGATGCAGGCCGTAGAGCACCTGCGAGAGAGCACAATTGACCGGGGTTGCCATGTCGTCCGTAATATCATTGGGGAGTTTGAAGACATAGTGATTGGGACGCAGATAGTAGTAATCTCCGTACGCGTTGTTAAAATAGGGTGGCGTCCCGGCCACGCGGTTGGCTCGGGCCTTGCGCGGGCAACTACCCATTTCATCCTGTAAGCAGACGGGGCATCGGCCACAGGGAAAGAAGTAGGCATACGTCACCCGATCACCTTCGTGCAGCGGTTCGCCCATGGAGTCCGTAGTGACGCCAGCGCCAAGTCGCGCCACACGGCCACACATCTCGTGGCCGAAGGTCAGATCCTGCGGTACCTCGCCATAGACATCTTTCATCTCGCCGCGCCAGATGTGCAGATCAGAGCCACAAATACCGGCGCGCGTGAGTTTGACGAGCAGAGCCCCGGGCTCTGGGTCTGGCACCGGATAGTCACGCAACTCAAAATCTCCACCGTACTCGCGTAAAACCGCCACTCGACCTTGCATGATTTGCCCCCGTTCTCTATGACGCCTGATGCTAGCTGCATCTGTCTATCTCGACCTCACGGCACATGCATTATAGAGTGCAATGTCGCGGTGTGCATCTCGATAGAGTGCAATGTCGCGGTGTGCATCTCAGAGGGAGCCGTGCGGACGCGGGGGTTTTTACTTAACATCTCGGGCCGGACAGTGTAAGCTGACAGAAACATCCCCTGCGGGGCGTACATTCAGCATTGTTCATAGAGCTATGACATCGCAGCCACAGCACGAGACAGCACAATTACCCGTACCTCTGGCCCCTGAATTGCTCCTCGCCGTGCATCCCGATAAGGGGCCGATTATTGTCGACATCGCCCCACGCCTGGCATCGTGGACTGGCCGCGCAGTGGCGGAACTCGTCGGACAGCCTCTGGAACAGGTCTTTCAGGAGGTTATGCCCGGATTGCCCGTGGTGGTCGAAGAGATACTGCGTTCTGGCATGCCGGTCCACGACTACCATCTTACGTATACAGATCATAACGGCGTGCAACACTCCGTGGTCCTGCAGGCGGGAGCGCGTGCCGGTACGCCAGGTCAGCCATACCGTCTGGTCGGGCTACGTCTCGAGGAAGTACCACAGCGGGCTCACAGCGCAGAGGAAGACCAAAAGCCCCGCAGCTGGCACGGACTTTTGGGTCAGGCACCAGCTTTCGTCCGCGTCTTGCATAAAATCGAGCTTTATGGGCCGACAGACGCGCCGGTATTGATTACGGGCGAGACCGGTACTGGTAAAGAAATCGTGGCACGGGCGCTGCACGAGTGCAGCCAGAGGCGCCAGAAACCCTTCGTTGCCGTCAACTGCGCGGCTCTCTCAGAAGAACTCCTGGAGTCAGAGCTCTTTGGGCACGAAAAGGGGGCGTTTACGAGTGCCATACGGGCACACCGGGGGCGCTTTGAGCGGGCCCATGGCGGCACGCTGTTGCTCGACGAAATTGGCGATATGCCTGTACGGTTGCAGGTGAAGCTGTTACGCGCCCTGGAAGAAGGCGTCATCGAACGTGTCGGTGGGGAGCGCGAAATACCCATTGACGTGCGCCTTGAAGCGACTACGAATGTGCCTCTGGAAGTGGCCGTGCGCACCGGTACGTTCCGCCCTGATCTGTATCACCGTCTGGCCGTCTTGCGCATTCACATGCCACCGCTGCGCCAGCGGATCACGGACCTGCCGCTCCTGGTCGCACATTTCCTGGACCTCTTGAACCAGAAATACCGTCGGCACGTGCGCCGTTTGACGCCTGACGCCATGGCCTTGCTGAGCGACTATGTCTGGCCTGGCAATATCCGTGAGCTGCGCAACGTGTTAGAGCGGGTCTATGTGGAGACCGTTGGTGAGGTCATCGGACGCAAGGCGTTTGACGAATGGGTCGAAGAGCGCGAGCAGTTCTCACCCGGCGCCTGGAATGTGGAGGCCCGGCAGACGTCTCTGGCCGAGCGCCCGGTGCTGGTTACCCCGTATCCTGGTGCTGGCGCCTACCGCGTCGTACCACCGCGTTTGCCGGCGGGGCCAGAGACCCCGCCTACTATCGAAGTCGCTCCCACAGCGTTTACGTATCTTGAGAGCCCAACGCCGGCACGTCAGATGCCCCTGGAGGGCACGCCACCAGCAGGCCCGCAGGAATTCACGCCAGAGCGCCTGGTGCAGGCATATCGACGTGCCGCCGGCAATCTTACCAAAGCGGCGCGCCTCTTAGGCGTGCATCGCGCCACGTTGTACCGCCGTATGCAGGCCCTGGGTTTAACGCGCGATGACCTGGCAGCATCCGCTACCACGACTCTGGGGGCAAGAGAGTAAGACCAAACTTCACGTCTTTGCCACAGGCATGCAGCAGCGCTTCGGTAACACCCATTGGAACTTGTCAACTATCATGTTAAATTATCAGTGATCCATTTGAGCCCCCTTGTGTTATTTCCACAACAACACGCTCAATCAGGGTTTCGAATGGATCGCAATAAAAATTTACAATGAAATCAAATTCTTAAAAGTATCTACCGACGAATTGTAGCATAGTTCCATAGAAAAAGAGTTGACAAAGTCTGAAAATCAGCGTATAGTCCGAAAACATTATAAATAGCTAAGATATACGTTTTTGCTTGTCTGCCATTTTGGGTACAATCTTTCTCTCCTTCCAGGACGAGAGGGGAAGATGGATGGTGAGCTGTAAGGGCGCCTGCTTCAAGCAATGTCAGTACGCACACATCCCAATACTGCTCAGAGGCCATGGACCAGTGGCCACTTGTGCTGGCGGTGTCCAGGCGCATGCATGCCGCGTCTCGATCCTTCCGATAGCTCACCGGATTTCACAGAACTCACTCCAAAAGCTGCTGCAAAAAACAACCGTCGGGCTCTGTTGTTGCTTCAGGAAGAGTGAAGTGTCAGCGGGTATTGTTCTCACACAGTAGAAAGGAGCACCAAAAATGGCTGGGTGTTCTATGTATTATTGTAGCGCCGTCCCGTCTTTTCTCTTTGAGAACATTGAGCGCAATGGCAGTGAGGCGCAGAGGACACGGGCGCGAGAGGCGATGCGTTTGAGCCAAACGCATCGCGGCAGGCGTTTTATGCATGCCATGGTCCGACGGCCATTCCGTGTCCACCCGCGGGTACGGTGGTTTGAATTTATGAAGGCCAGGATGGCGGCAGCCCCTGAGTGCGAAAAGGAGCGTAGAATCTATGATGCGCAGCACATGCAGAGGCTCCCGGGTCGCTTGGTGCGTAGTGAAGGGGCACCCGCGACTGGTGATGCCGCGGTGGATGAGGCATATGATGGCTTCGGCGTCACATTTGACCTGTATTTAGAGGAATACGGACGCTGTTCCCTCGATGATCGGGGTATGCCGCTCATCGGGACAGTGCATTATGGGCGCAGCTATGACAACGCATTCTTCGATGGTCAGCAAATGGTCTTTGGCGATGGTGACGAGGATGACCCGAATATGTCCGCATCAGAACGCCTATGGAATCGGTTCACCATTGCCATTGATGTCATCGGGCACGAATTGACGCACGGCGTAGTGGACCGCACGGCCGGCCTGGTGTATCGGGGTCAGTCCGGGGCACTGAACGAACATGTTGCCGATACGTTCGGCTCCCTGGTGAAGCAGAAAAAGCTTGGACAGGAAGCTGCGGATGCGGATTGGTTAATAGGCGAGGGGCTGTTCACCGCCAATGTCAATGGCCAGGCTCTCCGGTCCATGAAGGATCCGGGCAGCGCCTACGATGACCCTGTGCTGGGTAAAGATCCACAACCGGGCCATATGAGCGAATATGTGCGCACAATGCAGGATAATGGGGGGGTTCACATTAACTCGGGGATCCCAAACAAAGCCTTTTATCTGGCAGCCACGAGCATTGGTGGCTTTGCTTGGGAAAAAGCGGGTCGTATCTGGTACGAAGCCTTGATAAGCCCCACCCTGTCACCGCGAGCGACTTTTCGACAATTCGCCCGTGAAACCATTATGGCGGCAAGTGATCTATTTGGACCCAACAGTACTGAGCGGCAGGCGGTTAGCGATGCGTGGGAAGAAGTGGGTGTGATGGTTGCCAGGGGGTGGTTGGCTGCGTAAGTGCAAATGGCTGCACATGCCACAATATGCTGGGCTTTTTGGTTAGAAAGTGGCATGGTACTTGCAGTACCGATAAGCTAGTGAGGAGGTGGCATGCGAGTGCATTTCGAGCGCTCTGGCGGTTTTGGCGGTATGCGCTTGTCAGCCGAGCTTGACACCGATCAACTGCAGGCGACCTATGGTGCAACGCGTGTCCAGAGAGCGCTGTCCCCAGAGGAGGCTCGTCACCTCGAAAGGTTGGTAGAGTCCTCTGACTTCTTTGCTCTGCCAGCAAGGACGTCCTCTGCAGCGCGGGGTGCGGATAGATTGCAGTATGTCATAACAGTGGAAAACGCTGGTAAACGGCACTCCGTGCACACGATGGACGAGGCAGCACCTGAGGCGTTAGGGGCGTTGCTCGCTGTCCTAAGGAATGCCTCAATGGGCAGGAAGATTGTGCCGAGTTCCGGCGATACGCCTTGACAGCCACCGTTTGTGACTACGACGATACCCGCGGCGGAAGGCATGCGGTGCTGGAGTATGTCCTGCAGACTCTGCACCGCCCTGCGGGCCCGTATAGACCTTGGGTGTGGGGCTAAGGAGAGATAGAATTTCTCTGGCTCTGATGCCCACAAGGGGCTATATGGTGCTCACCAGTAGGTAAGTTAATAGTCTAGTGACTTACCTCTCAATAATTTACATAGGGAGGATAAAGCTATGCTGCGAAGGAGACTCATGCGGCGTATGATGATGCAGAGAATGATGCGGCAAGCACGCATGCGGCGGATGCTAGGAGCGAGGCGCGGCATGGGAATGCGGCGCGGGCGCGGCATGGGAATGCGGGCGCGGCCGGCCATGCGGAGAGCGCGGCGGATGACCCGCTAGGGTTCCCTGTCCAGGTTCCCCACCTTGCTAACCTGGGAAGGTGGGGAAGCTGAGGTCGCCCTTCCTCGTATTAGGGTAAGTACTGATGTTGTGTAGCTGGAGTCGGAGCAAAGGATTCTCGCATTGCCATGTTCTTATGAGAGTATTCTGCCCCTAGTGACCCTTGGCGTTTTGTAATCATACGTTAGCGGTGTTGGTATTGTTAGTCACTACTAGTAGTATGGGGGTAGGGGTTCATGAATGCAGGTCGATGGGGTAGAAGGTGGCCGGCAAGGCGATGGAGGTATACTAGGGTCCGGCACGTGCCCTGGACACCATTGTTCCGGGCGCTGGCACAGCCCCCTGTATACCCTCGCAGAGCTTGGCTCCGGTGGGTTAGACAGGCACAGGCCAGGCGCAGAGAATGGCTAGAAGAAGATTATGAGGAGAGTGAGCTCTTCGACCGGGAGATGGAAGAGGCCGAAGATGAACAGGAAGGTGAGCAACCGACTCCACAGAAACAGCAAGCTACTCCTCCTAAAGCATTGCCGCCAGCACAGACCCGGCGCACTGTGCTGTGCGCCGTTTTTGATGAGATGGAAGGGCAGGAAGAGGAGTTTCTCAGGGATGGGAGACCCCGCGTTGAGAATGTGAATGAACGTCTGAGGGATCACGGCCAGGAGGCGAACGCTACCCGGACAGAAATTGATGAGGTGTTTGCGGCCTGGAGGCAGAGCCATAGCTCAGAAGGGCCGTGAGCGCTGTCCAGAAATCAAGGAAGGCGCAGGAATAAAACCATTTCCACTGCCTAGTTGTTTGGTAAGCGGAGACGATCGGAGAAGAGAGAAAGCGTCATGACGCCATTTCTGGGGTGAGGGATAGGACACAATGGTATGGCTGGCGATTCAGCTATTCGCGGAGCCAAAATCGCCAGCCTCCCTAGCCACGAGAGATCCCTGTGACTGCTGCAACCTTAGCATAAATCGGCAGTTGGAACAACTCCCAATTTGCGGTTAAGGCGCATCCAGACACTCTCCTCGTGGGCGGAGAGTGCTGCGTGCGCTTTTTTTGTTGGGAGCCGAGTGTAGTGTATAGAGGCCCTCTGCTTGGGCTACATCTCTGATCTAGTCAAGCTTAGTATATGACTAGGGTGAGGTAAGCCACAGTGCGAGAATTCCAGCTTATTGCTCTGACCTTGCCTGGTATAACCAATCCATCTGTTGCCATTGCGGCAAGTCGAGCCGGAGGGATTGGTGTGTTAGATCTGGAGTACGTCTGGAACGAGCAGGCTGCCCTTACAGGCATCGCGCAGCTCACCAGGTACACCAGACAGGCATGTGGAATCAAGCTCGATGCAGGGGCTGAAAGCTTTATGGCCAATGTGACCTCAGAGCTGCCCGCGCAGATTACAGTGGTGATTTTGACGCGCGCGCATCCTATGAGCTTGCATCGGCAGGTCCAAATCCTACGCCGGCAGAACCGTAGGATCTTCCTGGAAACTTCAGGCCTGGAACACGCGCTCCTTGGAGAGGAAATAGGAGTCGACGGGCTCATTGTCAAAGGGCATGAAGCTGGTGGACGAGTCAGTGAAGAGACGAGTTTTATTCTGTTACAGCGGTTAAGGAAGCATGTGTCCTTGCCCATGTGGGTCCAGGGAGGCATTGGTCTCCATACTGCCGCGGCGTGCTATACTGCGGGTGCGGCTGGCGTGGTGCTGGATGCGCAACTGGCGTTGACGCGCGAGTCTGCCCTGCCTGAGCCAGTGAAAGCTAGTATTGCACGCATGGATGGTAGTGAGACCCGCTGCCTGGGAAGCGAGTTCGGCGAGTCCTATCGTATGTATACGCGGCCAGGGCTACCCGCTGTGCAGGCGTTACAGCAGTTGGCGCAGAACCTTGCCGCTGACTCCAGTCCCCGGTCTGATATTGCGGCTCTCTGGCGACAGGAGGTGTGCGCCCGGGTTGGCTGGGAGGACCCGCAGCAGCATGTCTGGCTGCTTGGGCAGGAAGCGTCTTTTGCGACACCTCTGGCTGAGCGCTTTCGCACGGTCGGGGGGGTCCTCGAGGGTATGAGGCAAGCGATTACCGCGCACATCCGGACCGCAAAATCCTCTCGACCCCTTGCTGAGGCGGCCGTGCTGGCGCGCTCGCATGGCACACGTTACCCTATTGTCCAGGGCCCGATGACACGGGTCAGTGACAGGGCGGCTTTCGCTGCTCGGGTTGCCGAAGGGGGTGGTCTGCCATTTCTCGCCCTGGCACTGATGCGGGCGCCCGAGGTCGAAGCGCTCCTGGCAGAGACCCGACAGATGCTTGGTGACCGTCCCTGGGGCGTGGGCATCCTGGGCTTTGTCCCTCTCGAGTTGCGGCAGGAACAGCTCGCGGTGATCCGGACCTATCGGCCAGCTTTTGCGCTTATTGCTGGCGGGCGCCCAGATCAAGCACTGACCCTGGAGCATGCTGGTATCCCCACCTATTTGCATGTCCCTTCTCCCGGATTGCTCAAGCTGTTCGTTGAGCATGGGGCCAGGCGGTTTGTCTTCGAGGGACGTGAGTGCGGGGGCCATGTCGGGCCACGCTCGAGCTTTGTCCTGTGGAATACGATGATTGATACGCGTCTGGAAGCGCTGCCCACAGCCGACATAGCAGATTGCCACGTGCTCTTTGCCGGGGGCATCCACGACGCCATCTCTACGGCAATGGTCGCGACTCTCGCGGCGCCACTGGCGGAGCGGCAAGCGAAGATTGGTGTGCTTCTCGGTACGGCTTATGTGTTCACGCAGGAAGCCGTGTCCACCGGGGCGATCCTGGAAGGCTTCCAACAAGAGGCTATGCATTGTACGCAGACTGTCCTTTTAGAGACAGGTCCTGGCCACGCGACGCGTTGTGCTGCGACTTCTTACGCCGAGATGTTCGAGCGCGAGAAGCAGCGGCTGTCCGCTGCCGGCAGAGCGGTGGAGGACATACGTGAGGCGCTTGAGGAACTGAATCTGGGTCGCTTACGGATTGCCTCGAAGGGTATCAGCCGCCATCCTGGGAATGGGCAAGACTCTCAGACACCAAAGTTTATAACCCTTTCTGCTGAGGAACAACGCCGCCAGGGGATGTACATGCTGGGCCAGGTAGCGGCGCTACGGGACTCGACCTGTACTATTGCCGAACTCCACCATGAGGTCTCAATCAAGGGCTCTGAATGGCTGGGGCATGTAGCCGAGCCGGCCCCTTCACGCGTTGCGGCCCGCAGTGAGGAGCGGCCTTGTGATGTGGCGGTCGTCGGCATGGCCTGTCTTTTCCCAAAAGCCCCTAACCTCCAAGCTTATTGGGAAAACATCCTGAACAAGGTGGACGCAATTACTGAGGTGCCTAAGGACCGTTGGGATTGGCAACGCTACTTCGATGCAGATCCAAAGACGCCGGATAAGATCTACTCCAAGTGGGGTGGCTTTCTCGACGACATACCCTTCGACCCCATGCGTTATGGTATGCCGCCTAACTCCCTGTCCTCTATCGAACCACTACAACTGCTCACTCTTGAGGTAGTCCGTGCCGCCCTCCAGGACGCTGGCTACCTTGAACGTCCATTTCCCCGTCAGCGCACTGCGGTCATCCTGGGTGCAGGAGGAGGGGTTGCCGAGTTGGGCAACCAGTATGCCGTACGCTCTGCACTGCCAATGCTCCTCGAAGACGTAGCGCCGGATGTTTTGTCCCGGCTTCCAGAGTGGACGGAGGATTCCTTTGCCGGCATTCTCTTGAACGTGGCGGCTGGCAGGGTGGCGAACCGCTTTGACCTTGGTGGGGTGAACTACACGGTTGACGCAGCCTGTGCCTCTTCGCTAGCAGCGGTGTATCTTGCTACCCGAGAGTTGGAAGCCGGCACCAGTGACCTGGTCGTAGTTGGTGGGGCTGATACAGTGCAGAACCCTTTTGGCTATCTGGCCTTCAGCAAGACCCACGCACTCTCGCCACACGGGCGGTGCCAGACCTTTGATGAGAGTGCTGACGGTATTGTGATTAGCGAGGGGATTGCGGTCCTGGTCTTGAAGCGCCTCACTGATGCCGAACGGGATGGAGACCGGATCTATGCGGTGATCAAAGCCGTTGCCGGTTCCAGTGATGGACGCGACAAAGGGCTTACCGCGCCACGTCCCGAGGGCCAAGCTTTAGCCTTGGAACGCGCCTCCGCCCAGGCCGGCTTTTCGCCAGCCACAGTCGGCCTGATTGAGGCGCACGGTACAGGCACTGTGGCTGGCGACCAGGCTGAGGTCGAGACGCTCAAGCATGTGTTTGGCGCTGCTGGGGCAGCCCGACAGTGCTGCGCTATTGGTTCAGTTAAATCCATGATCGGTCATACAAAGTGCACGGCTGGGGTGGCTGGGCTGCTGAAGGTTGCCCTGGCACTGTATCACCAGGTACTGCCTCCCACTATACATGTCACAAAGCCGAACCTTAAGGCTCGCTTTCACGAGAGTCCATTCTACGTGAATACCGAGACGCACCCCTGGATCAACAGGTTAGAGAATCACCCACGTCGGGCTGGCGTCAGTGCTTTTGGTTTTGGCGGGACGAACTTCCACGCGGTGCTCGAGGAATATACCGAAGACTTCCTGCGCCCGACCTATCCAGCCGTGCTGCAGCACTGGCCTGGGGAGCTTTTGTTGTGGACCGGGAACTCGCGCCAAGCTCTTTTGGCAGCCGTGGCTACGCTCGATCAGGCACTGGCACAGGGCGCCAGGCCCGACTTGCGTGACCTGGCTTGCACATTGTGGCAGCTTGCCAGGGAGCGGTCCGAGCTAACGCTGGCAGTGGTGGCCACATCACTGGATGACCTCCGGCAGAAGTTGTCCTGGACCCAGGAGGCCTTGAGAATCCCTGAGCAGACTTCGCTCCACGACCCCAGAGGGATCTACTTTACGGAAGAGCCACTAGCCCGGCAGGGCAGGGTAGCGTTTCTCTTTCCGGGTCAGGGGTCGCAATATCCCGACATGCTCCGCGAGCTTGCCACTCTTTTCCCGCAGGTACGCACGTGCTTTGAGCATGCCGACCGTATACTGACGGGCCGATTGCCGGAGCGTTTAAGCTCGTACATCTTTCCACCGCCTCGCTTCAGTCCGGAAGAAGAGCGTGCCTGTCAGCAGGCACTCACCCAGACCAACATTGCTCAACCAGCCCTTGGCGCGGCCAGCATGGGCTTGTTCCATCTGCTGCAATCTTTGGGAGTCCGGCCGGACCTGGTCGCTGGTCATAGCTATGGGGAGTACATTGCCTTGTGCAGCGCCGCTGTCTTCAGCGAGGAGGTGCTGTATACCCTCTCAGAAGCCCGAGGCCGCTGTATTCTTGAGGCAGCAGATCAGGATCTCGGCACCATGGCTGCCGTGGCGGAGGGACAGGAGCGTATCACTGAGGTCTTGCAGTCGGTCACGGGCGTCTGGATTGCGAATGTCAACGCGCCCCGGCAGACGGTTATCTCCGGCACACGACAGGGTGTGGCGCAAGCCATTGAACGCCTGGGGCAGCATGGGATTCAGGCCAGGCCTATTCCTGTGGCCTGCGCCTTTCATTCGCCGGTGATTGCCCCTGCTCGGGATCGTCTGGCTACTGTCCTGTCGCGCCTCGAGTTTGGTGTGCCGCAAGTGCAGGTCTTCTCGAACGCCTCTGCGGCTCCCTACCCCGACGATCCGCCAGCCATTGCCGCCTTGCTTGCCGAGCATCTGGTCAGCCCGGTCCGGTTTGCCGGCGAAGCGGATGCCATGTATGACGCTGGAGCTCGTATCTTTGTCGAGATTGGGCCACGTAATGTGCTGACCAGCTTAACCAAGCAGACACTTGGCAACCGCGCGCACCTTGCCGTGGCGTTGGATGCGGCTGGGCACTCGGGCCTTCTCCAACTCTTGCATACTGTAGGACAGCTGGCTGCGCACGGCGTGCCGCTGCAGCTTGAGCAGCTCTATAAGGGCAGGGTGGTACGACAGCTCAATCTTGCCGCACTTGCAAGGGAAACCCGTGACCAGCCGCTCCCGCCGACGGCCTGGCTGGTCAACGGCAGCCGAGCCCGACCGCTACATGCCGCTGCCAGGTCGGTGCCGTCGAAGGATACCCCAAGACCGGAGAAAGTCTCTAGCAACAACAAGACACAGACGTCAGCGAGTGTCCCTGCCATATCGATAGTGCCCCCGGCCCATACGGTCTCTACAATAGGCGGCGCCGCGCCACCGTCCGCGCCTGCAGCCGAGCGGCGACCTCGCGCTGCTGCGAGTCTGCGGCAGACACCCATAGCACCGGTCTGTGCGGATAGCTCCCGTGGGGTACCGGATACCCCAGCAGCGCACAACGAGGTCGGTGGTATTATGCTGCAATTCCAGCGGCTAATGAACCGGTTTCTGGAAACACAACAGCAGGTCATGCTCTCTTACCTCAGTGGTGCCACCAATACTGCGTTCCAGCCAACTGAGCTCTTGGGCGCAGCCGCTGTGCCGGGGCTCTCACCAGCGCCCGCCTCTCCTTCCCAACGTGTAACGTCCGGGGTTTCCTCCTCCGTCGTCTCTCAGCCGCGGCCCTCCGTGCCCCTGGCTGCATCGCCTGTTGAGACCCCAAGCCCTACGGTGTCCACAATCCTCCAGGCAGCGCAGTCTGGCCTAGCGCAGCCCCACATGACGCAAGGGTTCGTCCAGATTGTGAGCGAGCGCACAGGATATCCGCCAGAGATGCTCGATCTGGACCTCGACATCGAAGCTGATCTTGGTATTGACTCTATAAAGCGCGTGGAAATTCTAGGAGCTTTTCAGCGGGCCCATTTCCCTGCCGATGACCAGATGCCGCAAGGCGCCATGGAGCAACTCACCAGGATCAAGACCCTGCGTGGTATCATAGACTGCCTTGATTCCCTCATGGAGTCTCCCCAGGTCGGTCAATCTGGCGAGCCAATCCTGGCACCAGCAGGGGCGTCGGACTCACAGGATGCTAAAAAGCCTGACTCTCCACCGCTGACTTCTCGGACAGTCTCTGCACGCAGTGACGTGGGTGAGGCAGTAGTCCCACGTTTTGTCTTAACGACCGTTGCTGCCCCTCCTCCTAGCCCCTTGCGCCATATGAAGCTCGCTGGTGCGTTTGTGATCACCGATGACGAGGATGGCGTGGCGCCATCCTTGGCGGAGGCACTGCGACGCTATGGAGCGCGTGTGGCGTGCGTTCGCATGGCTGACAGGAGCGGTGCAGCGGATCAAGATACCTACACGGCAAAACTGACTGATCCAGTGGCGGTGGCCGCACTCCTGGAAACTATTTGTCTACAGCACGTGCCCATTCGAGGCCTTATCCATCTACTGCCTCTGAAGACCGGGACACAGTTCGCAGCGCTGAACCTCACCGGTTGGCAGGAGCGCAACCGTCTGGAGGTCAAGAGCCTTTTCTGCCTTGCTAAGGCTGCAGGTCCGTATCTGCAGCAGGCTGCGAAAGCCGGGGCGGGGTGGCTGATTGCGGCAACGTCAATGGGTGGGACCTTCGCCAGCGCTGCGCCGCCTGGGGCTCCGTTGTTGCCAAGTCAGGGTGCTGTGGCTGGACTTATCAAGACGCTCGTCCTGGAATGGCCCGGTGTGCGGAGCAAGGTGATCGACTTTGAGGCGAACCGCTCCCCTGGGGCATTGGCAGAACAGCTCCTTGCCGAAATCATGGGGCAAGATGACGAGATCGAGGTCGGCTACAAGGGCTCACGCCGTCTACTCCTGCGGCCCAAGTCAGCTCCCCTGAGCCAGCGCGGCCCCGTGTGTCTGGCCATTGATCCGAATTGGGTGGTGCTGATCACGGGCGGCGCCCGGGGTATCACGGCCGAGGTGGCGTGTGAGCTGGCGGCGCGTTACCATCCCACCCTGCTCCTTGTTGGGCGCTCGCCATTACCAGAGGCAGAGGAATCTCCACAGACTGCTGGGCTGACCTCAGCCCGGGAGCTGAAGGCAGTGCTGATCGATGCCATGCGGCAAGAGGGGAAGATGGTGGCGCCCGCCCAGGTCGAGGCGGCCTATCTCCGCCTGCTGCAGGACCGCGGCATCCGCAGCAACCTGGCGGCGATGCAACAGGCTGGAGCGACAGTGCACTACTATCAGGTTGACGTCCGCAACGCCCCGGCTTTTGAGGAACTGATCGATGACGTCTACTGCCAGTACGGCCGCCTGGATGGTGTCATTCACGGCG
Organism: Candidatus Entotheonellaceae bacterium; assembly: GCA_048594805.1. Classification (GTDB taxonomy): domain Bacteria; phylum Tectomicrobia; class Entotheonellia; order Entotheonellales; family Entotheonellaceae; genus SXND01. The sequence goes on from JBMDXC010000043.1 coordinate 31,257, forward strand.
CCGGTGTTATTGAAGATCGGTTGCTGACAGACAAGGTGCCTGACTCCTTCGATCGCGTCTTTGATACGAAGGTGACCAGCGCTTTTGTCCTCAGCCGTAAGTTACGGCCTGAGGCACTCAAGTTCCTGGTCTTCTTCTCCTCAGTGGCGGGGCGCTTTGGGAACCGTGGGCAGAGTGACTATGCCGCGGCAAACGAGGTGATGAACAAGCTCGCCATTGTTCTCGATCACCAATGGCCGGGTCGTGTTGTGTCCATTAACTGGGGCCCCTGGGCTAAGACTGGCATGGTGTCTGCCGAGGCGCAGCGGCAATTTGCGGCGCGGGGTATACAACTGATTGAACCCCAGGCTGGTCGTTGGGCTTTGGATAGTGAGCTGCGGTATGGACAGAAAGGTGAGGTAGAAGTGATCTGCGGGGCCGGCCCATGGGAGGCGATGGCGAAGGCAGCACCGGGGGAGGCTTATGCATACGTTCTCTGAGCCTGCCAGGCCCCACCCTCTGGCCTCCCAAGGTGACATAGCCATTATTGGTATGGCCTGTATTTTCCCGGGCGCCCCGGATGTGCGCACCTACTGGCAGAACATTGTTGACAAAGTTGATGCCATTGGCGATCCGCCGGCAGATTGGGAAGCGGAGCTGTTTTATGACCCGGACGCCTCAGCGAACGACCGGATCTACTGTAAGCGGGGTGGTTACTTAGGGGATCTGGCGCGCTTCGATCCGCTCAAGTACGGCGTTATGCCTCACTCGATTGATGGTGGTGAGCCAGATCAATTCCTTGCCCTGCGGGTGGCATATGAGGCGCTCGCCGACGCCGGGTACATGGAGCGACCAGTTGATGGGGAGCGCGTCGAGGTCATCATCGGCCGGGGTACGTACATCAATCGCGGCTTTACCACGGTTGTGCAGCACGGTCTGGTGGTTGACGGCGTGCTGCGCATTCTCAAGCAACTGCACCCAGAGCATACCGAGGCAGAGCTGCAGGCCATCAAGCAAGAACTGAAAGCCAGTCTCCCCCCCTTTAATGCGGAGATGGCACCAGCCTTGGTCCCCAATATTATCAGTGGTCGTATTGCCAACCGCCTGAACTTCATGGGAGCCAATTACACCGTAGACGCGGCTTGCGCTTCCTCCTTGATTGCCGTCGAGCGTGGCGTGCAAGACCTCCTCGGCAGGCGATGTGATCTTGCCCTTGTAGGCGGGGTACATGCCTCCACCCCAGCGCCCATTCTGATGATCTTCTGCCAGCTCAACGCCATCTCGCGTCGGGGCCAGATACGACCCTTTGATAAAGATGCCGACTGTACCCTGCTGGGAGAGGGACTGGGGTTTGTGGTCCTGAAGCGGCAGGAGGATGCCGAACGCGACGGGGACCGGATCTATGCGCTTATCAAAGGCATTGGCACCGCCAGTGGTGGACGGGCGCTCGGCCTCCTGGCACCCCGCCTCGAGGGCGAAGAACTGGCACTGCGACGGGCTTACGAGACGACCGGCATCTCGCCGCGTACCGTGGGCCTTATCGAAGCGCATGGCACGGGAACGCTGGTGGGGGATGCCGCGGAAGTGCAAGCGCTCAGTCGGATCTTTGGCCCATGCCAGGAAGAGTTGCCCTGGTGTGCGGTGGGGTCGGTGAAGTCCATGATCAGCCATCTGATTCCAGCCGCCGGGATGGCAGGGCTTATCAAGTCAGCTTTGGCGCTGTACCACAAGGTTCTCCCTCCCACCCTGCACTGTGACACACCGAATCCTCAGCTCGCCCTCGAGCAGACGCCGTTCTATATCAACAGCGAGACCCGTCCGTGGATTCACGGCGCCTCCACACCGCGACGCGCGGGTGTGAATGCCTTTGGTTTTGGCGGCATCAATACGCATGTCATTCTGGAAGAGTACACTGGCACTCACGCTGCTGAGAGGGTCAGCTATCAACACCGCTGGGACACGGAAGTGTGCCTCTTGCAAGGAGATTCCCGCCAGGACCTGCTCCACCAGGGCGAACAACTACACCGCTATATCTCTGGCGCTCCACAGGTGGAGCTGAAAGATCTGGCGTACACTTTGAATACCCGCCGCCGGGAAGCCCCTTATTGCCTGGCGCTCGTAGCTGCTTCGCTGCCTGAGGTGGAGAACAAGCTGGCCTATGCCCTGCCACGGCTCGCGGATCCGCAGTGTAGACGGATCCGCGAGCAGCGCGGCATCTACTTCTTCCAGGAGCCGCTGAGCCCACAAGGCAGGCTCGCTTTTCTCTTCCCTGGAGAGGGCTCGCAGTACACCAACATGCTGGTGGACCTCTGCATGCACTTTCCAGAGGTGCGAGCCTGGTTCGATCTCATTGATCGGGCCTTTAGTACCCATAGAAGGCATTGCCTTCCCAGTCAGGTGCTCTTCCCGCCTCCTCATGGCAAGGAGCGCGCCTCTCAGGAGCAGGACGACACACGACTCTGGCAGATGGATTGCGGTCCGGAGGCCGTCTTCACTGCAAATCAGGCCATGTTCACTCTCCTCAGCCAGTTGCATATTCGGCCGCACGTTGTTCTGGGCCATAGCACTGGCGAATATTCGGCATTGTTTGCCGCTGGCGTCAATCAGATTGCCAGTGAAGCGCAGCTGATCCAAGACATTATCGATCTCAATGGACTGTATGAGCAATTGGCGGCCACAGGGGAAATTCCACAAGGGGTCTTGGTCGCGGTGGGTGGGGTGGATCGCGACTCTGTGTTATCGCTGGTTGGGGCTAGCGACGGTTTGTACCTGGCCATGGATAACTGCCCGCACCAGATGGTCCTGTGTGGAACAGCGCCGGTCATGCAGCAGGCCATTGAACACCTGCAGGCCAAGGGAGCAGTCTGTCTCCCCTTGCCCTTCAACCGGGCCTATCATACGCCACTGTTTCAACCGTTCTGCGAGCAGCTGCAGGCCTTTTTTCAGCGCCTGACGCTCGCTCCTCCGCAGATCGAGATGTACTCGTGTACGACGGCGCAGCCCTACCCCCAGGATGCAGCCGAAATGCGCCGTCTGGCCGTTGCGCAATGGGCCCGCCCGGTGCGTTTCCGCGAGACCATTGAGGCAATGTACCAGGCCGGGGTGCGGATGTTTGTCGAAGTCGGGCCTCGAGGTAATCTGAGCGCTTTTGTGGACGATATTCTCCGTGGCCAACCCTATCTGGCTGTTGCCTCAAATCTGCCCCAGCGCTCTGGTATAACACAGCTGAACCACCTGGTAGCACTGCTGGCTGCCCATGGCGTGCCTATGAGCCTGGATTTCCTCTACGCTCGGCGAGCCCCCCAACGCTTGACATTTGACCAGGTAGGAGATGGAGCAAGGCAGTCCGGCGATACAACGCACGCTATCAGACTGGCCACGGGGCTGCAACCTCTACGGCTAGCACGTGAGCGTGTATATGGTGGTGCGGACACGGTGACGGCTGTCCAACCTCCTCCGCCATCACGGGTGGTGGCCAGCTCTGAGGATGCAACGGTGGGACAAGAGATCTCGGCTGGGGAGGTTTTCCCCACACAGACGGCCACAGCGTCGTCAGACGCTCAATCTCACCCTGCCGACCCTGGGCCGGTAGCGGTCCCTACTGGGTACATCCCCTCGCCTGCTCGTAGCATGCCGGACGCTGAGTCCCAACCGCAACCCGGTATGCGTACTACGGTCGTGCAGGAATACCTGCAGACGATGGAGCGCTTTCTGCATATGCAGCAGGAAGTGATGCAGGCTTTCTTCCACGGCACAGCGGCGGTGACGTCGACCACGCCCAGGCGTGCAGAGCCGGAGGCCCAAAACCCTGCACTGCAGGTATCGGAGTCAGCCCCCCCTCAGCTAGAAGCTATGAGGACAATTGATGTGGCTGCAGGGGAAACGCAGCGCCAGGAGGAATCTCTCCCGCCTCCTGCAGAGGCTCGCCAGATGTCATCTGCAGTCATTGGCCAAACCCTCCTGGAGCTACTGAGTGAGAGGACGGGTTATCCGACCGAAATGCTGGGTCTCACCCTGAACCTGGAAGCCGATTTGGGCATCGATTCGATCAAGCGGGTGGAGATTTTAGGAGCGTTCCAGCAGCAGACAGGATTGCTGCAAGCGCAGGATATGGATCGCCTCACCGGGCTCAAGACCCTGCAAGAGATGATTGATTTTGTCACGGCACGAGGACAGATCACCCAGGGTAATGTGGACATACAGAGCCCGCCCAACGGCAGGGCAGAGCCCAGGGTCTCTGCCCTGCAGATGCTCCGGTTGCCGTTCATTGGCACCATTACCTCTTTGGTCCCAGGCCAGGAGCTGGTAGCGCTATGCCAGCTTGACATTGATGCGGATCTCTTTCTGCAGGACCACACGTTGGGTCGGCGGGTGTCGGTGATCGATGTGGGGCTGCTGGCGCTCCCTATAGTGCCACTGACAATAAGCATGGAGATGCTGGCCGAAGCGGCGGCGGCTCTGCTTCCTGGCAAGCTCGTGGTCGGGATGAAGGACATTCGGGCCTACCGCTGGATAGCGCTGGACGAGGGCCGTGTGACGCTGCAGCTCACGGCAAGGCGTAAAGCCGCAGCAGCGCGGCAGGAGATCGAGGTACAGATCACGGAAAACGTTGATTCCACCACGCCCGAGGCATCTCCTGGCGCTCCCATTATCGCAGGCACGGTGGTCTTCGGCGATAGGTATCCTGACCCGCAGCCAGCGGGAGCATTTTCTCTGCGGTCGGCGCGTCCCTCGACGTGGACCTCCGAACGACTCTATACTGAGGTCATGTTCCATGGCCCAACCTTCCAGGGGGTGGCATCGGTAGACCGTTGGGGCGAAGATGGTATTGCCGGCACCCTGAAGGCTCTGCCCACCAATGGCCTCTTACGCTCCAATCCGGAGCCGCATTTTCTCACGGACCCGGTGCTCCTCGATGCGGCGGGACAACTGGTGGGCTATTGGGCCGCAGAGCATTTGGAGACAGGCTTTCATGTCTTTCCGTTCAGGATCGAAGCCGTGCGCCTGTATGGCCCTCGCTTGCGCCAGGGAGAACAGGCACAATGCCGCGTGCGCCTTGCTCTCGTTGGTGGGGATCAAATGCGGTCGGACATTGAGGTCATTGGACCAGATGGGTGTCTCCTTACACAGATCAATGGCTGGTGGGACAAACGCTTCGACATGCCAGACAGGTTCTACCGCCTCCGTATGGCGCCGCGAGATGTGCTGCTGAGTACCGCCTGGGACAAGCCCATAGCGCCATTCCCCATGCCGGAAGCGTTCAGTTGCTGCTTCCTTGACGCGCTCACGCCCGATTTCCTAGCGGCACATGGCAAAATTTGGCAGCGCGTTCTGGCACACTTGGTGCTCAGCCGTCGGGAACGGGACGTCTGGCGCAGTTTGCAGGGACCAGACAAACGCCGGACCGAATGGCTGCTCGGGCGGGTGGTGGCGAAGGACGCGGTGCGGCTCTTTCTGAAGCGCCAGTACGACCTGACGCTCTGTCCAGCCGATATCGAAATCACGCCAGATCAGCATGGGAAGCCGTGTGTCGGGGGGCATTGGGCTGCAGGGCTGACCTGTGTGCCCCTCGTTTCCCTGGCGCATGCGGCTGGGACTGCCATGGCCATTGCTGGCCATGATGGTCAGTGCCATGGCCTGGGTGTAGACATTGAATACCTCGGGCGCGCCGGTGAGGAGTTTGAACGCATAGCTTTTACTCCTGAGGAGCACAGCGTCCTCTCCGCCTTGGATACCCCTGCGCACGAGGAATGGAGCTTACGGCTTTGGTGTGCCAAAGAAGCTGTTGCCAAGGCGCTTGGGCGGGGCATGGCAGAAGGGCCTGGGGGGCTACGGATCCAGGCCGTGGATATGCGCACCGGCCATGTACAGGTGGCGCTCTCGGAAGGGTTCGCCAGGGAGTTGCCTGACTTTACTGGTAGGCAGCTCACGGCATACACCGCCCGAGAGGGCAATTGTATCTTCGCAACTGTGCTTGTCTAAACCATTATGGGACCGAGAGGAATGGTGAGAGTGGAGCACGAACAGAGTACCGAGAGAGGCGCGATTCTCAGTTATGTTCTGGAGATACTCAGGGAAGTCACAGCGGACTGGGACATTGACGAGATCTCTGCAGAAACCCGCTTGGGTGACCTTGGACTTGAGTCCATCAGCCTGGTGTATCTCATTGCTGAGGTGCAGCATTACTACAATCTGCGGGATCTGCTCTTCCAGAAGCTGAGAACGGCTGCAATCAACATCAAAGACGTGCGCGTCAGCGACGTGGTTGACTTTGTCTGCGAAGTCCTGGCCACGCTCCGCGTTGGTGCAGGAGGAGGTCGAGCGTGAGTAACAAGACTCCCACGCGTGTGGTGCTCATTGGGCTGGATGGCGCGACTTTTTCGATCCTCGACCCCCTCATGGAACATGGGGTGATGCCCTTTCTTCGGGAGTTTACCGCGCAGGGCGTGCGCGGAGTGCTACGCTCCACGCCGCACCCGCTCACCCCGCAAGCCTGGACCTCCCTGATGACTGGACGGACTCCGGGAAATCATGGTATTTTCGACTTTGTCCAGGTAGACCAACGACGCGACTATCCTGCGTATACGCTGGTGACCTCTGCAGACGTCCAGTGCGAAACCATCTGGTCCATTACCAGCCGTCAGGGATGTCGGGTGACGGCACTGAATTTTCCGTGCATGTTCCCTGCGCCACAGATCAATGGCTTCGTCATTCCAGGATACGTGCCGTGGAGCTACTTATCGAGGGCCGTCCACCCACGCAGTCTGTATACCCGGCTCAAGGCTCAGCAGGGGTTCAACGCGCGCGAACTGGCAACTGATTGGCAGCTTGAGCGGCAGGCTGTGCAGGGCCTGCCTGAGGACGACCTCGCCTCGTGGGTTGAGTTCCATACCTTGCGTGAGCGGCGGTGGTTCGAGATTGCGCGGTTCTTGATGCAGGAGGAGCCCTGTGAGTTGACCGCGGTGCTCTTCGATGGCGTAGACAGGCTCCAGCACCTCTGTTATCACCTACTCGATCCGCATCTGGCGTCCCAGGCCACTACTGCTTCGGCCAAGCACGTCCACAACTTGTGTCTCGAGTACTTCCGGCAATTGGACGGTTTCCTGGCGGAGATTGTGGCGCTGGCCGGCCCCGAGGCCCAGGTTTTTATGGCCTCAGACCACGGGTTTACGGCGGCAGGGAGCCAGATCTTTTATGCCAACGCGTGGCTGCAGCAGCACGGCTACCTAGAATGGGCTGAGGGGACTCCTATGGACGAGGCCGGACGTCTGGCGCTCGATGAGAATACGGAGTCCAGCACATTGCTTGATTGGTCCAGGACCACAGCGTTTGCTTTGACGTCGAGCAGCAACGCCATCTTCATCCGTCAAGCACAGACTCCGGGTGCACCGGGAGTCTGTGCCGAGGAGTATGCGGCATTTCGTAAGCGCCTCGTAGAATCCCTGCTGGCATTTACCGATCCGAAAACGGGTCAGCCGGTCATCGAGCGTGTCATGACTCGCGAGGAGGCGTTTCCTGGTCATCACATAGACAAAGCCCCGGACTTGACCTTGTTTCTAAGGGAGCCTGGCTTCCTCTCCATCCTCCGCACTAATACCCCTATACAGCCGCGCCGTGCGCCCTATGGCGCCCACCATCCGCATGGCATCTTTCTCGGGTGTGGCCCGGGCATTCGTACGGGGGAAAAGGTACCGCCGTTCTCTATTGTGGAGATGGCCCCGACCTTATTGTACAGCCTTGGGCTTCCCATCCCCAGCGATATGGAGGGAACACCGGCCCTGTCGGCCTTCACACCGGCCTTTGTCACGGCTCACCCCATGCGCCTGGAGGAGCCAGGCCAGCCTCGAGTAGCCTTGCCTCATGAGCCGGAGCCGGCGCTGCTGCCGGCCGCTGAGGAAGCCCAGATCATGGAGCGCTTAAAGGCATTGGGCTATCTGCAGTAAGGGCTCAGAAGGGGCGGAAAGTGCCAAAAGCGGACATCAACGGGCTGACCGTGCATTACCAGCAAATGGGCCGTGGCCCCGATGTGGTGATGATGCATGGACTCTGTGCCAACCTGGCCTTCTGGTATCTCAGTGTTCTGCCAGCACTGGCCCGGGATTTCCGCGTCACTGTCTATGATTTGCGTGGTCATGGCTATAGTAGTATGCCGCGCTATGGCTATACGTCACGTGATCTGGCCGCTGATTTGCATGCCCTGCTGGCCCATGTCGGGATCGAGCAAGCGCATATGGTAGGCCACAGCTTTGGTGGCGCCGTAGGCTTGCACTATACGGCTCTCCATCCAGAGCGGGTGCAGTCGTTGACGCTGGCCGACGCCCAGATCCCCAGTTTGCAGCCAGCGTTGCCACCCCGTAACGCTCTGCACTGGAAGCGACTGAGCCACATGTTACGTCGAGTCGGCATTGAGGTGCCAGAGGATACACCGCGTGTGGCCGATGGTTTCCTCGAGGAATTAGCACGCTTACAACCATGGCGAGACACCAGGAACGCTGGTTCCTGGAGCACGGCAGTGCTTATGGGCGGATGGAGTGTCAACTCGCGGGTGGTCAAGCGCTGGTTCCAGCTCGTGCGCACCACCTCGGCGGCGGTGGACTTCCACACGGCGTCTGGGCTCACAGTGGAACGCATCAGCCAGGTGTTACAGCCGACCTTGGCGATCTTTGGCGAATACTCCTTTTGTCTGGCGACATACCGGGGACTGAAGCAGTATTTGCCGCATTGTAAGAACGTTATTGTTCCCGGCGTGGGTCACTTTCATCCTGTACTGAAGCCAGAAATTTTCGTGCAGGAGCTGCGACAGTTCATCTTGAGTCTGGAAGCATGAGCCACGTGGTACACTCGCCGCTGTGGAACTCTGCCACGACAAGACCGGATCAGGGGAGGTAGGCACGGCATGGAGCGACCCGGGAAAGAGGGGAAGAGGGTGGTTTCCTCTGGTGGGCTGAGTGCGGCAGATTTCACGCGCATTGCGGCCAACGGCTTTGGCGATCCGCAGAATGCCTACTGCCACGCTATGGCCTACTTCCAGGATCGGGTTTATGTGGGAACAACGCGCCATTCCATGGCACTGCTCAAACTCTTCCCGCCTCTAGATGCTCCAGCCATGGAGCCCTGGCCAGTGCAGGTGCCGGGGAGTGTGCAGGAACTCGATATGCGTGGCCAGATCTGGTGTTGGACGCCGGCGAGTGCGCAGTGGGAGAATGTCTACACCTCACCTATGATCATGGGGCGCAATGATCAAGAGGTACCGCGGGATTTGGGGTACCGTGGTATGACCGTGTTCCAGGGACGCTCTGATCCTGAGCCCGCTCTGTACGTCAGCTGTATGTCCACAGTGCTGCGAGGCACAGCGGCACGCATCTTGCGCTCGGTCGATGGGGAGCACTTCTCGCTGGTATCGGAACCTGGCCTGGGGAATCCCAACATCTCGACTTTCCGATCGCTTATCGCCTTCGATAACCATCTGTTCGTCCCGCCCACCGGTGAGGGGATAACTTTTAACACGAATCGGGCGTCCGTCATTCTGCGGTCAGCCGATCCCGTAGAAGGACAGTGGGAGCTGGCCTGTGATCCCGGCTTTGGTGATCCCACCAACAATGGCATATTTGAGCTGGAGATCTTCAATGACCACCTCTACGCCGGGACGTTCAATCCTTTTCAGGGGTATCAGATCTGGAAAACCCCCATGACCGGCACTGCTCCTTGTTGCTGGACCAAGGTGATGGAGCGGGGAGCCTACCGGGGCCAGTTGAACGAGATTGCTATGAGCATGTGTCCCTTCAACGGCGCCCTCTATGTAGGCAGTGCGATCCAGAATGGTGGATACGACCGTAATAATATGGTAGGTCCTGCATCAGGAGAGATTATCCGTATTTATCCTGACGATTCGTGGGAATTGGTGGTAGGCAGTCCGCGCCGGACGCCGGCTGGCATGAAATATCCCCTCTCTGGCCTAGGGCCGGGCTTCGACAACATCTTTGCCGGGTATATCTGGCGCATGGCCGTCCACGAAGGGTGGCTGTATGCCTCAACCTTCGATTGGAGTGTGTTCCTCCCATATGCCAGGCGGCCATCCCAACCCGCGGCACGGATGATGCGCGCGTTAGGGGTGGATCACCTTGTCCGTGTGGGAGGGGGGTTCGAACTCTGGCGCACCCGTGACGGCATTAACTGGGTACCCGTGACCCAAAACGGGTTGGGTAATCCTTACAATTATGGGGCGCGGAATCTGGTCTCTACTCCTTATGGCCTGTGCCTGGGAACTGCCAACCCGTTTGGCCCAGAAGTGGCGGCTCGGTTGGCGACAGGGTGGGTCTATATTCCCAATCCGCATGGTGGGGCAGAAGTGTGGCTAGGCCAGGCGTCACGTCAGCGTGAGGGGTGCGAACCTGAGGACGTCGCCGATGGGCGAGATCTTACCAAAACTCTTATGAGTAACAGTCAGGGGACAGACGGTGCCGCACCTGCACCATTGACACTACCCCGCACAGGGCGAAAGCACAAGGGCGCGTCGCCACGTGTGCTGCTGACTGGTGCCACGGGTTTCATTGGGTCGCAAGTACTCGAGCAGCTACTCAGGCAGGAAGAGCGGGTGCGCATCTTAGCCCTGCCGGAAACTGTGCAAGATATCCGACACCCTGACCGGGTGGAAGTGGTGATTGGCAGCCTGAATGATGAGCCACGCCTTACGGAGGCGGTCCAGGGCATAGCGACTATTTACCACCTGGCAGCGCGGCTCCCGGGCAGTTCGCCCAACGACCTGCGGGAGGTGAATGTCCGTGGTACGGAGAGCCTCCTGCAAGCCGCAGGCCAGGTAGGCACGGTGCATCGCTTTGTGTTCACCAGTTCGGCGGCCGTGTACGAAGGGGCGTTCGTCCCGGAAGCCTGGCCATTGACTGAGGCGAGCTCGCTCCGACCCCGCGGGCCGGAGCGTCTGCGGCATTACGGCCGGTCGAAGGTTGCTGCTGAGAGCCTGGTGCAGCGCTATGCCAAAGACTGTGGTTTCGAGTACGTCATTCTGCGACCGACAACCTGCTATGGAGTAGGCAGTGCATTTGCTGCGTCCTTGGTGCGTTGGGCCCTTACCGACCCCCGAGCAGGCCAGAGTTTTGGCGCCGGGCTGACCATGCAGTTTGTGCATGTCCAGGACCTCGCCGAGGTGATCGTGCAGGCCGGCATCCATCTCGAGGTGGCCAACGATATCTTCAATGTAGCAGGAATCGAGGTGTTCACCTATCGCAGTATGGCGTCGATAATCCGCCGGCTCGGAGGACTCTCCGACTGGACAACGCGCATACCTGACCACTCCAGGGTCTGGCAGCGCTATGTTTTTGCCTATGATGTAACAAAAGCCCAGCGCCGGCTCGGCTTCATGCCACGAGTGACGATGCAAGAAGGCTTGGAAGAGCTAGTTGCCACGGTGGGCACAGAGGATACCAACCGCCAGAGTGGTGCCTATACCAGCCGCTGGTGGAGAAGCCCTGGAGCGGTTACTCACCCTCGACAACACCGTGTGTGGCAGCAAAGAGCCGCCCTTGTTCAGGCTCTCGCCCCATGGCTGAATGCCAATGTCCTTGAGTAGCTGAGCATATAACAGCCGCCAACCACGCAAAGTGTGGAGTCTACCCGGAGGAGAAGGACATGCAGGTTTTGCTCACTGGTGCAACTGGGCTCATTGGTTCATCAGTGCTTGGTTGTTTGGTGGCACGTGGCGATACTGTCCGGGTGTTAGTCCAGCCAGAGGCAGCAGACCAGGTACGCTACCGCGACCGCCTGGAGGTGATTATGGGGAGCCTGGCCAATAGTGATGTACTGGCTGAGGCAACTCAGGACGTGGACATGGTCTATCATCTCGCTCAGATATTTCCGACTCCTAGCACAACCTGGCAGGACCTCAGGCAGGTCAACGTGCACGACACAGAGAACCTGCTTCATGCCAGTGTCATGGGAGTGCGCCGCTTTGTGTTTCTCAGCTCCGTTTTGGTGTATAGACCCGTCCCTTGGCCGTCGGGGTGACCGATCACTGAGGATTTCCCGCGTTTGGCGCACGGCAATGCAGCCCTCAGGAAGTATGGCCAGAGCAAAATCGGGACTGAGGACCTCATCCTTGATTTTCACCGCCAGTCTGGGCTCGAGTATGTCATTCTCCGCCCAACAGTAACGTATGGCCCTGGCGCAGGGTTTGTTGAGCAGCTCCTCCGGCAGCTTGTGAGCCAGCCCTGGCTGGCTTTGGCTCGTGGGGTGCAATTGGGCGTCATGCAATGGGTGCACGTCAATGACTTGGCTGAGGCTGTGGTGCTGGCGGGGACGTGTCCGCTGGCGGCCAATGCAGTGTTCAATATAGCGGGTAGAGAAGCCATCACCATGCGGGATGTTGCCGCCGCAGTCCGGGAGCTTACTGGTCCTTTTTCACTGTTGGACAAGACCCGATCTCAGGGCCATACGTTACTGTTGGGCGGAGAATGACATACTCAAACCCATACTGGCGGTGAAAGTCAAGGATGAGGTCCTCAGCTTCGATCTTGCTCTGGCCATACTTCCTAAGGGCCGCGTTGCCATGCGCCCGGCGCGGGAAATTCTCGGTTATCGGCCATCTTGATGGCCAAGGGACGGGGCTATACACCAACGCTGAGCTGAGAAACACAAAGCGGCGCACTCCCATGACACTGGCATGAAGCAGGTTCTCTGTGTCGTGCACGTTGACCTGCCTGAGGTCCTGCCAGGTTGTGCTAGGAGTCGGAAATATCTGAGCGAGATG
>JBMDXC010000430.1:0-1787 GCA_048594805.1 Candidatus Entotheonellaceae bacterium
TTCGTGCTTGACCTCGAAGAACCGCACGCCGGCTCCGGGGAGGTACCGTTGGGCGACCTCGTTGGCGGCCCGGCGCAACACGTCTCCACCCTCACGCGCCGTGTAGTTCAGGTGCAACACAACGTCGCTGAGCGTGTCCATGTCAAAGAAATTGTTCTCTGGCGGCAGTTCGAGACGCCAGCGGCCCACAGCTCCGGCGAATTCAAATGGCAGGTAGCGTACGTCCCGAAAGTTCAGCTCGAACAAGCCTGAGTCGTTCTGAGCGGTTGACGTGGCAATCGCTTCAGTCGCAGCATACTGTTTGACCAGGCGTGGGTCGTCGGGCAGTGGTCTATAGCTGTCTTGCAGGCGCTTCACCTCCTCCATATTCACTCGTATGGTGGGATCACAGCACTCCTCAAGCCGCCATGCTGTGCGCCGTGGAGCCGGTTCACCACAACACGAGGCCGGAGCATCGATCAAGTGTGGATCGACTCGTGTGCTGCTACTCAGGAGGGTGAGACGGCAGTGGACTCCGGTATAGGGCCCAACAACGCAGGGGATCGTCAGCGTCACATTCTTGATACGCCGCATGTAGTGGCCAGGGTAATCGAGGTCGAACATCCACTCAGGGATCTCGATCTCACAAGAGCCAGCCACCTTGAGTTGTAAGAACTCCAGAGGGAAGTGCAAGCGCAGGGAAATGTGCTTGGTCAGCTCGTACTCGCGGACATTTTCGCAGACGTATGCCTGGTCCATCTGGCGCACAGCCAGGTGCAGGCGCTCGCCCGCGAGCAGACCTTCATGCAGCGTATCCCAGATTTCAACAGGCAGGAAGGTGCGTGCAGTATGACCACGTTCATAGTTGAAGGCCCGCTGCGCCTGTCGTGCGGTGTGCAGTGCCAGTTCATACATCTGGGAGTGCAGGGCCGCGGTTTCTTGTTGCAGCGAGAGATAGAGCGCATGGTTAGTAAATTTGTCGCGGAGGAAGTCATGGACCTCTGCGGCGTGCTCGATCTGCCGTTGGTGGTTATTGAGTTCACGTAACGCCATGTCGCGTCGTCGTTCCGCAGCCAGAATCTGCCGCTCAATTTGCTCAATTTCGACGGTGAGCACATCCACCTGATGTTGCCATTCATCCTCGCGACGGTCCCAGCCGGCATTTGTGAGTCCTAACGATGCCTCCGTGTTCAATTTCTCCGCCACCGTATTGGCTATCGTGCCAGCAGCCGCAGAAATATTACTCAATTTCTCGCCGGGCGTTAGTTTGTTAAAGTTTGCAGGGAAGCCCACAAACGGATCGGGAATATGATTCAGCGCCTGACCTATCGCTACAGCACCATTTCCGACAATTCTGAATCTTGATGATGTAATGGTCCGCGGCTCGTATTGCACTTCACCACTAATTAAACCATTGGCTATCAAGGTCTTATTATATTGCAAGCGCGTCTGCTCCATCTCTTTGGTTTTCTGTAACGCCTGGACTTGCCAATCGGCCTCGCGCCACTGGTTCTGGCGTATCTCCAGAGCCAGGTTCAGGAGTTGACGTTCATGCGTAGCGCGTAAGGAGGCGAGGGACTCCGCGTCTCCCTTTTCAAAGGCGGCAAGCAGGGACGCACCCAGTCCACGCACTTCGTTCGCAAGCTCTTGCGCCTTTTGCACCAAAAAGAGAAAACGATAGGGATGATCGGGACAGCAACAGTCCTCTTCGTCTGGACACGGATGCGTCGGGAGCTGCCCCCCGTGGCAGAATGACATTGTGGGCTGCGCACGGTGAGGCGTTGCACGATTACCCCAATACGGCATGT
>JBMDXC010000431.1:0-7307 GCA_048594805.1 Candidatus Entotheonellaceae bacterium
TCTTTAATTTCCTGCATCTCGTCCCTCAGTTCCTCAAGCTGCTCCTCCAGTGCCTGCTCAGCCTGCGGAAACATCTGGGTCTCTTCGTCCTGCACATGCTGTTCCACCTTGATGCGCAGATCTTGGAACTTCGCCGCAAACTCCTCTTGATCAGCCTCGAGGCCCCGGAGTTCCTCCACTAAAACATCGATATCCTCATGGTCCTCAAGACTTGCTGCGACGAGATCTTGCCCCTCCTGGTTGGTCTCGTCTGCGAAGGCAGGATAGAAGACGGTCTCTTCCAGTTGCGTATGCAGCTCAAGCTCGACAAAGAGTTCCGCAATAATCCCCTGCCTCATGGCCTGATCATCCGTCTCATCATAGCGCTGAAATAGAGCGCGCATCCGGCGGTGATCGGCTTTGAGCATCTCAATGGCATCGGCGGGTTGGATAAGGTTGTTATGTCTGGTGGTACCATCGTTCTGCATGACATTCTCCTTCGACACTGCTATGTGAAGCAGCCTTGCTCTCGGAGCGAGAGGGAACCGCGTTGTCAGTTTGGATATAGGCATTATCTTGCAAGCTCTGTGCCACTCAGAAGAGGTGCAAAGCATCTCTCAGAAGCAGGAGTAGGCTCAAGAGCCTCTTCCTAAGATACACTGTACCTCCTCAGGTCCATGCCCTCAGGGTGCACGAGAATGCGCGAGGTGCATGGGCAAAGCCGGGGCATGCTCATTGTGCCATCATGGGCGTGCCGGAGTCCAGCCTCGTCAATGACCTCACCGCTTGTATACCAGAGTCCCCACCGCCGATCAATGTGAGGGGCACTACCCGAGACGGATATTTGACCCGAGAGCAAGACGCGTGTACCATGCCGAGTGCTCCAGGGGATACAGCGCCGATTTGTAAGGCCACGTCCGCAAGCCTTCACAATACAGTATAGGATACCAGACGTGTACCCGCCGCGATGTGATCCGGTGCAGAGTCATGATGGAGTGCCTCTGGAAGAGCACAGATGCAGAACGATATGCGTGCGTAGGATGCGACAACCCCTGCTCTGCTCCTGAGTCGAGTACGTAAGGAGGTCAATGGATGGACTTTGGTGTGGTGTTCTCACCGTTGCTTGGCCCGCAAGTCGGGGTGACGCGTTCGTTCAGCGACTGGATGCGAGCTGCGGAAACCGTCTGCCCCATCCTCGCACGGGCGGGCTTCCGCTCTCTCGTCTTTACCCACAGTTATCAGTACGGTGGAATGCAACCGCTGGTGACCATGGCGCGGCTCGCTCCTGCCGCTGCTCCCTTACGGATGGCGACGCAGGTCCTGCTGCTGCCGCTCTTAAACGCGGTCGATGTCGCCTATAATGTGGTCACGCTCGATCATATCTGTGCCGGGCGTTTGGATCTGGGCATCGGGCTGGCCTATCATCTCAAAGAGGTCCCCCTGGGGGGGATCACCCGCCAGGAGCGCGTACCGAAATTTGTCGAGGCCCTGGAGGTGATGAAGCAATTCTGGACGGGTGAGGAGGTGCATCACGAGGGGCGGTACTTTACCGTCCATGGGACCCGGATGGGTTTGCGGCCTTATCAACAGCCGCATCCACCGCTCTGGATTGCGGCGCATAGCCATGGGGCGGCCGCGCGCGCAGGGCAACTCGGGGATGGGCTGATCATCGGCCCACAAGTCAGTCACCAGGATGTGCAGGCGCTCGTCCAGACGTTTCGTCACACATGGCAGCAAGGCCACAGCGCACCGCCAACTCGCGTAGGGGCATGGCGCCCGATCTTGATCGGGTCCAATCCGCACGAGGCGGTGGAGCAGGGGCTGAACAGTGGGCTGCTGACCTTTAGCCGCTACCATGAAGGGGCGATGCAGGAACCGGGGACTGTGCCACTCCGGCTCATGCTGGGGGCTGATGCCGCAGCATGGGCCATTGCGGGCAACTACCAGGATTGTCGCGAGGGCCTGGAACGCTGCCGGGATGAGATGGGGCTGACACACGTGACGTGCCAGTTCCACAACTTACCAGAAGCCGTCTCGGCCCGGCTCGAATATCTCGAAGGCTTTGGCACAGAGGTTATCCAGAAGCTCGCGGGGTAGTGTATTTGACACCTCAGAGACCCGGAATGTTCACCCTCAATCTCTATCTGCCCTCTTGCCTATAACGTCAAGGAAAACATTCATCTCTCCTCGCAACAAAGCCGAAGTCCTCATAAAAAATGCCTCTATCAAAAGGGTCTTGTGAAATTCTGCATTTGCTATATAATCGGGTTGAATTTGTAACCTGAAAGACTGTATTGAGAGTTAGTCGCCCCTCGTAGCTCGAGCACCAGATAAGTCAGAAAGATTGCTTTATTGCACAACCTCTCTAAGGATTGGGGCTCTAAAGGTGATCTATCTCTCGTCCCCTCTCACCATACGGCCCCCCTCCAGGAGGAAAGTCAACCACTACGCTGCGCAAATTCTCAAGGGGCTCAGTGCGTATATGTGGGAACGATGCATGTTATTGCTGCTGCATATCGGAGCATGGCAAACCTGATACAGAGGATAAGAGCCGCAGACAAAGCGGTGAGTTGCGGCGATCTAGGACTCTCGGTAATTCTTCGCGTTGCCACCATATGGCAGCTTAGTAGTTTACTGGTCTATCCACAATTGTACTTACATGGAGGGAAAGGCCATGATACAGAAGATATGGGTCCTAGCGGTGGCTAGCGTCCTGGTCTCGGTCATCCTGATCGAGGGCCAGGCATTCGCTGCGGGGACGAAGAAGATAGTCGTCTTTGTTGATGGCACCTCTGAGAAGGTGCAGCAGGATACAGTGGCGGCAGTGGCGCTGGCCCTGAATCTCCTGCATCCCGAGGAGGCGATTACAGTGGTACATACTCTGTCATTCATCAATGCATTGGCAATTGAGGTTCTTAACGCTAATCAGGTTGTGCAGGCAGTAAATCTCCTGCTGGCTTATACAACCCTCGTGAAAAGGGTCGACGACGATCTTCCGGTCTCGGTTCTCCCTATAACCCCTGCGCCTCCTCCTCCGGTACAGATGTACGATTGGGGACAAACGCATATTCGCGCCGATGTTGCTCATGAGAAGGTGCCTACTGTGACGGGTGCAGGGGTGAAGGTGGCCGTTCTGGATACGGGAGTCGGTCCGCATATTGATCTGCCGACGATTACGGAGGGATATAACGCTTTACCACCTGGAGGGTTGTCGGGATTCTCCGATGGCCACGGACATGGGACACACATTGCAGGAATTATTGCCGCGAGGGAGGATAATAACGCAGGGCTCATCGGCGCGGCTCCTAAGGTGCAAACGCAGGCAGGGGCAAATATTGTAGCGGTGAAGGTCCTCGATAACACTGGCAAGGGCTATCTCTCCAACGTCATCAAAGGCTTGCAATGGGTCTATGACAATCCGCAAATCCAGCTGGTCAATATGAGCTTGGGATTCTCGACAGACAGTTACCCACTGCGGGCTGCCACCCAGAAACTCTTCTCCGATAACGGCACCATTATGGTGGCCTCTGCCGGAAACCGCTGCTCAGATGACCCAGGCCAAGATGAGGGGGGAGGAGCGGAAGGGGAAAATTGCGACACCCCACAGACCGATGATGTCAAATACCCTGCTGGTCACCCGTGGGTTCTTGCCGTTACAGCCATAGATATTAACTATCAGATAACTCCTTATAGCCTCTTTGTGGGATCAAAGATAGAGCAGCTACTCCAAAATTTGAGGCGAAAAGGCAGGGAGCTTCGCACCACAGCAATGGCTGCATAGCGGTCACCCTTGGTGGCTATTCCGCCTCAAACTTCGAGGGCTCTGCTATAGATATAGCGGCCCCTGGTGGTATCCATAACGGTGTACCTATTCTCTCCACTTGCCCCCTTAGTACGTGTGGAACCTCTTATGGATGGGGAAGCGGTACCAGCCAAGCAGCTGCACATGTCACTGGGGCTATTGCCCTGGAAATACAGCAGCTGCTGCAGCAAAACAAGCAGATCTCCTTAAGTGAGGTGAAGACACTGCTGTGTCAAAACGCTAAGAACCTGGGGTATCCGGCGAATCGGCAAGGGTGTGGGCTGGTCGATGTGGAGAAAATGCTGGCAGCGCCCTAACGAATGACCCTACCAGTGAGGCATAGAGGAGAAGAGAAATGTTGCAGCCAATCGTCAGCAGGACGCCCCTGATTGCCTTCTGGGTCTGCTCGTTTCTGTTCCTCTACGCTGCTATCGGAGCGACACAAGACCTAGAGCAATCGGCGCCGCATCTGCCTGGAGTGCCGTTCGGGGGGACATTCCGCCGCATGCTGGGTGCCAATCCCGTTACGCTTGATCCTGCCTTAGTGACTGACATCTATGGTCGTGCCGTGGTCAGCCAGATCTTCGATGGCCTCGTGCAGTTTGATGCCAATCTCAAGCCCATACCCGCTCTTGCCGAGTTTTGGGAGGCCTCCCGGGATGGACGCACATGGACCTTCGCCCTGCGTCAAGGAGTCAAGTTTCACAATGATCGGGAGGTGACAGCGCAGGATGTGGTCTACTCCTTCACGCGTCTTCTTGATGCCTCCCGGCAGCTACCCGTAGCCGGGCTCTTCCAGCATATCCAGGGAGCTAAAGCGTTCAGGCAAGGGAAAGCGCCCAGCGTGCAAGGCCTGCAAGCGCTGGATCGTTATACCTTCTATATGGTTCTAGAAGAGCCATTGGCACCTCACTTGACCGTTTTAGGGGTCGCCAATACTGCAGTGGTGCCGCGAGAAGAGGTGGAAAAGCCGGGCGGAGACTTTGGACACGCACCGGTAGGCACTGGACCGTTCAAATTTGACCGGTGGCGGCCACACCAAGAGATTGTGTTGACAGCTAATGATGATTACTATGAGGGTCGGCCATTTCTGGATGCTGTGGTGTTCAAGATCTATGTCGGTACCAAGTTAGAGGAGACGTTTGCCGAGTTCCTGAAGGGGAACCTGGAGGAGACGATTATCCCGAGTGAGAAGGTAGAGGAGGTGCGCGTCAACGCGCAATATCGGCAATATCAGTATGTCCGCAAACCGACGCTTAGTCTCCAGTACCTCGGCTTTAACACACGGATGAAACCCTTTGATGATTGGCGCGTGCGCCAGGCGTTCAACTATGCCGTGAACAAAAAGGCTATCGTCCGTGAGATCGCCAGGATGGGAGATGTCCCGGCGGTCGGTGCGCTTCCCCCGTGGCTACTTGGCTATGATCCTGACCTACAAGGATACGACTATAATCCTGCCATGGCCAGGGAGCTTCTGGCTGCAGCGGGGTATCCGAATGGTACGGGCTTTCCAGTCGTGCAGATCTGGTCAAACCACCAGGCGACAAGCACCCAGGCAGAGCTGGCTGCCTATCAGCGATATCTGGACGATATTGGGGTGCAGGTGGAGATTCACTTTGCTCCTGATTGGAAAGCCTTCAGAGCGCGGCTGGAGCAGGGAAGGTGCCCTATGTTTCGGCTCGTATGGCTCGCAGATATTCCCGATCCGGATAATATGCTCTTCCCCCTCCTCCACTCTGCCAGTCTGACCAATCGCACGTTCTATCGCAATCCCCGTGTGGATCAGTTGCTAGAGCAGGCAAGGCAGGAGCTCGATGAGGCGCAACGGATCGCGCTCTACCGTGAAGTGGAGCGCATTGTCCTGCACGATGCCCCTTGGATCCCCCAACAATCCCTGACCATGGCATATTTGTACCAGCCCTATGTACAGGGGGTGGAGCTCAGCTGGTTAGGCAAGCGAGACATGCCCCTGCATAAGATCTGGTTCAAACAAAGTCCAGTGGCGAGCGCAGTAGGGGCCATAACGAATGGCGAGCCACGTTAGTAATCCTTCGCTCATGTACGTCCTCCTGGCTGTGACCCTAGCGGTAGGAGGTGCTTTCTGGACGATGCTGACCACCCTGCCAAGGCGCATCTTCCAGAGGCCCTGGCGCAGTCTGCGCGTGAAATTTATTGTGGTCGTCGTTGCCTTACAACTGGTCCTGATGGGGGTCATCACGGTCGTCGTAGAGCGTCACCAGCGCGCTGGGATTCTCGAGCAAGCTCGGTTGCGCGCGCTCTCTATGGCGCTGAGTTTAGCGGCGCTGAGTGAGGGAGAACTCTTCGGCTATAACTTTATCAAACTCGAGCAGACAGCCGAGAAAATGGCGGCTGACGACCAGGACATCTTGTACGTTATCGCGCATCTCCACGATGGCAAAGTGGCGGTATTCAGCGGCCGGGATGATCTCCAAGAGACACAGCTCCGCGATCCTACTAGCCAGCGGGCCCTGCAGGCCACAGCACCTCTGGTGCAGGAACTTCTTGGAGCAGGGGCGACCGTGCGCGGTTATGATGTGGCTGTCCCCGTGTTTGCGCCGCACAGCGCCAAGAAATGGGGGACGATTCGGCTTGGCTTTTCCTTGCAGCGCGTCTATGAGCGTATATATCACACCAGGCTTACGCTCCTCTGGCTCAGCCTGGGAGCGATCGTCTGTGGCACATCACTGGCTATTATGCTGGCCTTGTGGGTATCCCGACCCATTCGGCAGCTGGTGACCGGAGTCCAGGCCTTTGCTAGAGGCTCGTATGATTATCCACTGCAGGTGGACACGCACGATGAAATCGGCTACCTGGCCTCCACTTTTGCACAGATGCGTACCTCGTTGCAGCGCCATCTCGTGAGCCTGGCCGAGGAGCAGCACCGCCTCGAGGAGGCCAATAACTGCTTGCAACAGATGCAACAGCAGCTCATTCAGAGCGAACGGCTCGCCACGGTGGGGGAAATGGCGGCATGGGTGGCACACGAAATTAACAATCCCCTGGCTATTATCAAGACCTCGGTGCGCATTATTCAGAATCAGAGCCGAGAGGACAGCAAAATCATACGACACCTGCACAGCATCGATGAGGAGGTCAGCCGGATTGCGCACATTCTCCGCGAGCTCCTTGATTGCTCACCGTCCAGATCGACTCAGGAAGTGGTGGATGTGAACGCGGTCATTCACAGCCTGGAACCTTTGCTGGCGCCCATGCTGCAGAGCGAGCAGATCGCCTTACGCGTCATGCTGGAGCCAGATCTGCCGCAGGTGTGTATAGAGTCGGATCGCTTCAAGCAAGTCCTCTTCAATATCATCCGCAACGCTGAGGAGGCCATGTCGGCAGGAGGGGACCTCGTCATCCAAACCACCCGGCAGGGTGACAGGATACAGGTGTGTATTACGGATACCGGAGGCGGCATTCCACCAGAGCATCTGGGACAGGTGTTTGCCCCTTTCTTTACCACGAAAGGGCATGAGGGCGGCAAGGGGTTGGGGTTAGCCATCTC
>JBMDXC010000432.1:0-12631 GCA_048594805.1 Candidatus Entotheonellaceae bacterium
GCTCTGCATCGCCGCACGATCATGCGTCACGCGCGCTCAAAGAAACGTCGCCCCCTATTACTCGCGGACCTGGAACGCCGTTATCGTGAGGGAAATTAGCTTTTTGCCGGATCGGTGTTTTTTTATGGCCAGCCCACCTACGACTGCAGACCCGGCAGGCACTTTGCAGCACGTCAGACACCCAGGATTGCCTCAAATCCCCCTACTCAGTCGGGACCCCGAGCAGAGAAAATCTCCGGCAGGTATGGCGCCACCCCCTGCACCCCAAGTGGTCCATATCCAGACTCAGGCCAAGGCACTTGACAAAGCCCGGCATCGGGCTAGCCAGAACACGCCGCATGGTGTAAGCTTGAGCGGGTATGAACTTTTTCCGTGGGATACTCACAGGACACTGCAGGGGGCAGGGAGAGGGATTTTTCCCCACTAAGTACGAGAGGCACAGAGGCGGCACCCGGATTTGAACCGGGGAATGGAGGTTTTGCAGACCTCTGCCTTACCACTTGGCTATGCCGCCGGCGCTTGCAGAGCGGGTGACCGGGTTCGAACCGGCGACCCCAACCTTGGCAAGGTTGTGCTCTACCAACTGAGCTACACCCGCATTGTGGCGACCCGAGAGGAAAATTGTCTGTGCGTGAAACTATAGCAAATGCATAGCACTTGTCAAACAAAAAGCAGAGTGCTCAGAAAAATTTCGCCTCGCTGCCCTGGCGTAACCGGTGTACATTGTCCCAATGTTTGTAGAGCACCAGCAGCGCGATCAGCACGGCAGCCAGCACGAGTGGCCAGGGATAGGACCAGAGGACTGCCAGCAGTGGTACAACGAGCGCCGCCAGTATCGAACCAGCCGATACGTAGCGCCAGATCGCCACAACCACGAGCCAGACTAACAAACCTCCCAACAGTGGCAGTGGCAACGTGGGAATGAGCGCCCCCAAGGCCGTGGCCACACCTTTTCCACCCCGGAAGCTGTGATAGAGCGGGAACATGTGGCCCAGCACCGCCACGCAGGCCGCCACGGCCGGCAGTATGGACGCCTGGCCCCAGGCTTGCGCCAGCAACACGGCTACCAGACCCTTGGCCGCATCCCCTACGAGCGTGAGTATACCAGCGGTCTTCCCCAGAGTGCGGACGACATTGGTCGCACCGATATTACCACTGCCACTCCGACGCAAGTCAGCTCCCCCATACATCCGCGCGATGAGGAGGCCAAATGATAGAGAACCGAGCAAATAGGCCAGGAGGACGAGCGCCAGATCCGTGAGCATACCGCCGGCTTTCAGAGCACCTTCGCGAGGTATTTGCGGAGGTAATCAATGCCAGAGACCACACTCAGTATCATACCAGCTACAAGGACGATGATGCCCGGCAAGTCCAAGACGGGCAGGTTCAGCATGAGTAACCACACGGCGATGGAGAAACACACCATTTTGTATTTGCCGAAGATGCCTGCGGCAATAATGATGTGTTGATCTGCGGCCATAGCCCGCAGGCCAGTAATGGCTATCTCACGACAGATAATAACGACCGCTATCCAGGCTGGCACCTGTTGCCGGCCCACCAGCGACACAAGAGCGGCGGTGACTAGGAGTTTGTCAGCAACGGGGTCCAGGAGCTGCCCCAAACGGGTAATTTGATTGGTGCTCCGCGCCAGGTGACCATCCAGCCAGTCGGTAAAGACGGCCACGAGAAAAATCGTTGCGGCCACCAGTGGGTACCAGCCCTGTGGGGAAATCAAAAATACCAGGAGTAGCGGTACCAGAAAGATCCGGACCAATGTGATCCTGTTAGGCCAGTTGAGATGGCTGGACAGGGGTGTCGGCGTGTCAGATTGCTGTAAAGCCATAGTAGGCACTCACCGTAAGTGTGCGATATCGACCACAAAAGCTAGCGCAGCGTATCGGTCAACAGTATACTGCCACTGGCCGTGCGATAGCGATAGATTTTTCTCTGTGGCGGAGGGGGAGCAACTCCATAGAGCGCCAGAACGCGTTCTACATAGCGCCGTGTCTCTGGATATGGGGGGATCCCGCCATAGTATTGGACCGCTCCTTCACCAGCATTATAAGCAGCCAGCACGTGTCGCAAATCACTCGGAAACAGGCGCAAGAGGTCGCGCAAGTACCGAATACCACCTTCAATATTAGCATGGGGATCGAAGGGATCCTCAACATGATAGCGCGCTGCGGTGTCCGGCATGAGTTGCATAAGCCCCTGGGCCCCGGCCCGGGACACGGCACGCGGATCAAAGTTGGATTCCACCGTAATAATCGCCCGTACCAGGTGTGGATCAACACTGTACTGCTGCGCCAGACGCTGAATCACAGAGAAGACCGGGGCTTGTGCAGTCAGCCGCGTGGCCAGCGCAGGCCGCGTCACTACTGTAGGCCCTGAGGCCGGTGGCACGGGGAGGTTGGTGAAATAGAGCCGTCCGTCAGGCCCTTGATAGCGGACAATCTGTGCCTGCGCCGCGATACACCAGAAGCAGCCCCCCCCAGCCAGCCAACTCACCAGCATCACACGGAGACCAAACGCCATGCGGCCGACCGCATAGCACGCTCTTATCCTGCACCGCTGCTTCGGAGTCTCTAGAGCTATCATGCGCTGTCCACTGCTGTTACTTGACCTTGACCAGTTTGCGTGGAGTGGCCTTGATGAGGGCTTGCGTCTGTACCCTCTCGGCACCGTGCAACTGCTCGTTGCCCATGAGCAGCTGTCGCAAGTACTCAATCTCGTCCTGCAAATGCTCGAGTTGGTGTTGCATTCGGAGAATAATCTCTACGCCCGCCAGATTGACCCCCATATCGCGAGTCAGGTGCAAAATCAGGCGGAGCCGGGCAATATCCTGGTGCGAATAGAGACGCGTATCACCGCGCGCACGCACGGGCTTCACAAAGCCAGCACGCTCGTAGAAACGGAGTGTCTGAGGGTGTACGTGCAACATCTTCGCAATACGACTAATGGAAAAAACCGTCTGCTCGTCTTCTGGCATACTCTATCTCTGGCGCCGCGTTCGCTCTCTTACTGGAGCGCTATACCGGTCTGGGGTAACTCGCGCAGCTGGGAACGTGCTTGGGCCACATATTTACTCGTAGGAAAGCGCTCGACGAGTAACTGCAGCACGCCCTGGGCTTTGCGGTAATTTTCTTCCTCGCGATAGCTATCGGCAAGCATGTACAGGGCCGCATCGATATCCGGCGTGTCGGGGTAGACCTGGATTAAGTTAAGGAAGCGCCCAATCGCCGCATGATACGCTTGCTTTCTATAATAGAAACGTGCCACGGCAAATTCGTGTTCTGCCAAGCGTTGGCGGAGAAACTGGATATGCCCTTCCGCCTCAGCGAGCAGCGGGTCCTGAGGATACTTGCTCCGGAACTGCCGAAACGCCGCTAGCGCCTCCTTCGTCTGCAGCTGGGCACGATCAGACGTCTGAACCCTCTGTAAGCTACACATGCCTATTTGAAATTGAGCCCGGCTGGCCAGAGAGCTCAAGGGATACAACTCGAGAAATTTCTGGTATTCGAAGCGCGCCTCAAGATAGTTTTTCTCGCGATACAGGGCATCGGCAATCTTAAACTGCGCCTGCGCTTTCAAATCGCTGTCCGGATATTGCTCGAGGAGTTGCTCATAGTACTTACGGGCCTGCCCCTCACGTTTCTGGCTGAGCGCCTGGTCGCCAAGCCGGAGGTAGTCTTCCGGCGTTTGCGGTTGTTCCTTTTTGGCACAACCACTGAGACTCAGCCCACCCATGCTGAGGAGCAGTAGGCCTAGCACCAGCAGTCTCGACACAACCCACCTCATGTGTTGCATTGGCCATATTGTGGTGTCAACATACCAGGGAGGACAATCTGCTGGGCATTGTACCCCTCTTACGCAAAAGCGGCAACCCCTCTTGACGGTGAGAAGATGGCCGTGCTATGTTGAGCATGGTATAGGATCATATCTCTGTGTAGACAACACAGATGCAAGAGCTTTAGGTTGTTATCCCCGTCCAGCGTCCAGAGCTTCCGGTGGAACGCAAGTGATTATGCTTGGTATCGACACAGCAGGTCGGTCTGGCAGTGTCGCCCTCGTCGACGAGACGCAGGTCCTCGCGTCTTTTTACCTCCGACAAGCGCCGCCTTTCTCCTCGCGCCTTATGCGCCTCGTTGATGCAGTCTGTGCCCAGGTGGGATGTCGTATCAGTGACTTGGGAGGGTTTGCGGTGAGTCTTGGGCCGGGAGGCTTCACCAGCCTGCGGGTTGGCCTGGCGACGGCCCAGGGGTTGGCACTAGCCACGGGAAAACCACTGGTTGGTTGTAGCACCTTTGAGGCGTTAGTGGCCATGGCAGCAGGATGGCATGGTATCGTGTGCCCGGTGCTGGAGGCACGTCGGGGGGAGGTCTACGCGGCCTTCTATAGCCGACAAGATGCAACGGTGTATGAGCTCATGCCTGGGAGGGTGACGACGCCAGAAGCCCTCTGTACGCTTGTGACGGAGCGCACCCTGTTTCTGGGCAGCGGGGTGCGGCTCTATAGGACGCTCTTGGCAGCGGCACTAGGTGCGCATGCGGTATGTCTGGAGAACATTATGGAGGGAGATCTCGCAGCGAGTGTGGCACGTCTAGGCCAGGCACGTCTGCATCAGGACAGCACGGTAGCCAGGCAAACGCTCACGCCACTGTATATCCGTGCTGCCGACGCTCGTCTCCCACGCTACCCCATGACGGGAGCTGCGCCCTCCGTGTCTCTCAGTACTACGGAGCCTGGAGGGTGAGAGGCATGCGTCTGTTTGAGAAAGAAAGGAACACAGGTATGCTAGAAGGATTTGATGCGTCACTGATTGAGCAGGTCAAGCGGGACAATGCCGAGTTTTGTCGCCTGCTGGAGGCACATGCTCAGTATGAGCAGCAGTTGGCGGCATATAATGACCTGCGGTTTATGACGAGCGCACAGGAAATCGAACGGAAACGTCTGCAAAAACTTAAATTGCATGGTAAGGACCGGATGCTGGCGATCCTGCACGAGTATCAGGTTGCACCTCGCTCGGGGATGTCAGCCCTGTAGGCTATCGCTCCTGCCGAGACGCAGTACAGGCGGCCTATGCACTCTTCCCTTGCCCAGTGGTAAGGGAGAGTCCTCACAATCCTCACGACCGCACGGGGCTATAGCGCAGAGAAAGGAACCAGGCCATGAATGGCGCGGACATTTTCGTGGAAAGCCTGCTCAAGGAAGGCGTCGACACGATTTTTGGTCATCCTGGCGGGGCCATTTTACCGCTCAACGATGCCCTCTACAGCGGGAGGATTCGGCATATCTTGACCCGGCATGAGCAGGGTGCGATTCATATGGCGGAAGGCTACGCGCGGGCGACCGGTCGACCCGGTGTGGTCCTGGTGACGTCGGGTCCCGGCGGGACGAACGTGGTCACTGGCCTGACCGACGCCTTTATGGACTCAACGCCTGTGGTGGTCTTTACAGGTCAAGTCCCCACAGGCGTCATTGGCAATGACGCCTTTCAGGAAGCCGATATCGTCGGCATGACGCGCTCGTGCACGAAGCATAATTACCTCGTCCGCGATGTGCAGGATCTGGCACGGACCATCAAAGAAGCGTTTCATATTGCCAGCACTGGGCGGCCGGGACCTGTGCTGGTTGACATTCCGAAGGATGTGTCCCAGACGGAATATGACTTTGCCTATCCCACACAGGTCAATCTGCGTGGCTATAAGCCCACCATTCATGGCCATGCGGGGCAACTCCGCCGCGCCGCGGAAATGATCGCAGCCGCCAAACGGCCGGTGATCTACGCCGGGGGCGGGGTGATCCATTCCGGGGCCTCTGAGAGCCTGCGTCAGATGGCCGAGTTGACCGCCACGCCAGTCACCAACACGCTGATGGGTCTTGGCGGATTCCCTGGCGTGCATGAACTGTGGCTCGGCATGCTGGGCATGCACGGCACCGTGACCGCCAATACGGCGATGAACGAAGCTGATCTGGTGATCGCCATCGGCGTCCGCTTCGATGACCGTGTCACGGGCAATGTCGACGAGTTTTGTCCCAACGCCAAGTTTATCCAGATTGATATTGATCCGTCGTCGATTGGCAAAAATGTGCAGGTCGATGTGCCAATTGTGGGCGATGTGCAGGCCTGCTTAGTTCGCTTACTGGCAGAACTCCGGGCCATTCCACAGGACTGGCGCGATGCGCATCGTGAGTGGCTGGCGCACATTGCTGAGTGGCAGCAGAAGTATCCTCTGCAATACACCCAGGAGCCTGATGCGGAACTGTTGCCGCAGTTCGTCTGTGAGCAGATTTATACGGTGACCAGGGGCGATGCCATTATCACCACTGAGGTTGGCCAGCATCAGATGTGGGCCGCACAGTATTATCACTGCACACGGCCACGGCAATTTATTACTTCCGGTGGTCTGGGGACCATGGGCTACGGTTTCCCGGCGGCTATTGGGGCACAACTGGCATTCCCCAATGCGGTCGTCATTGATATCGCTGGAGATGGTAGCTTCCAGATGAACGTGCAGGAACTGGCCACGGTGGTGCAATACAATCTGCCGGTGATCGTCGCCATTCTCAATAATCACAGTCTGGGTATGGTGCGGCAGTGGCAGCAGTTCTTTTATGACGGACGGTATGCTGACACGAGCCTGGAAGTGAGTCCAGATTATGTAAAATTGGCGGGTGCCTATGGTGCGGTTGGCTTGCGTGCGACCCGACCCGAGGAGGTCCGTCCTGTGCTGGAACAGGCGATACGTCTGCGCCGTCCGGTGGTGATCGATTTTGTCGTCAAAACGATGGAAAACGTCTTTCCAATGATTCCATCCGGTGGCTCAATTAAAGATATGTTGCTGGCGTAGGTGTGTCCATGATGCCGCTGAATCATGCCGCGGTGCACCGCCACATCTTTGCGGTGCTGGTGGAGAACCATTTCGGTGTCCTGGGGCGCATTACAGGACTTTTTAGCGCCCGTGGTTTCAACATTGAGAGTCTCTGTGTCGCTGAGACGGAAGATCCCACAGTTTCGCGGATTACCCTGGTCACCACGGGTGATGACAAAGTCCTGGAGCAGGTCCATAAGCAACTCCATCGGTTGATCGACGTTATTAAAGTCACCGATCTCAGTGAGGAGCCCCACGTAGACCGGGAGATGGTGCTCGTGAAGGTCCATGCCGAGGCAGAAATACGTGCGGAAGTGCTCCGTCTCGCCGAGATCTTTCGGGCCAAGATTGTGGATGTGACTCCCAAAACTTATGTCCTCGAAATTACTGGTGATGAGGGCAAGATCCAGGCGGTGCTTGATCTCCTCAAACCTCTGGGCATCAAGGAGATGGTACGCACGGGCAAAATTGCTATTGCGCGTGGCCAACGCATGTTATAATAAGTATTTAGCCTCAATCCATACATCAAGATTGTCGCTTGCGTTGCGCATCGTAGTATGGTGCTGGATACAGTCCACAGCGCTTTATTCTAAGGATCATTTGGAATCCATACCATGATGATATGGCTCTTTCGCCGGGTACGTGTGGCGTCGGAAGGGTGGGTGTTTGTCCTCCCGCTAGCCGGGGCTACAGTCCTGAGCGCCCTACTGGGATGGTGGGGCGTGACAGGCGTGGGGCTGGTGCTCACTGTGGGAGTCGCACTCTTTTTCCGTGATCCAGAACGTATTATCCCTCCAAGCCCAGAGACGATTGTATCGCCAGCAGATGGGCGCATCATGGAAATCATCTCAGAGAACACACAGACCCGACGCATTAGTATTTTTTTGTCGCTGTGGGATGTGCATATCAACCGTGCCCCATACGGCGGGGTGGTACGGAGCATTGTCTATACGCCTGGGCAATTCCTGGCAGCGTACCGTCAGGAAGCATCAGTGGTCAATGAAGCAAATACAATTACGATTGCCGATCATGGTCGGGAGTTCATAGTGAAGCAGATTGCGGGAGTGTTAGCACGGCGTATTGTGTGCCGAGTACGGCCCGGCGATACGCTGGAAAAAGGCCAACGCTTTGGCCTTATACGTTTTGGTTCACGCACCGACTTGCTGCTACCAGCGACGGCAGAGATAGCGGTACAAGTCGGAGATGTAGTGAGGGGAGGAGAAACGATCCTCGCCTTCCTGAAGGAGCCGCCAGGCGCATGAAAAAAAGCAAATACCTGCTTCCTAATCTTTTTACGTCGGCGAACCTCGTCAGTGGCTTTTTGAGCATGATCGCCGCGCATAATGGTCAATACGCCCATGCTGCCCTGGTGATTATATTGGCTGCGGGGCTCGATTGTCTGGATGGCAAAGTGGCCCGTTTAACGGGTTCTTCTAGCGCCTTTGGCGTGGAGTACGATTCTCTGGCGGACCTCCTGTCTTTTGGGATGGCCCCCGGATGGCTGCTGTATACGTGGGCGTTGCGCTCACTGAGCCCCTTTGGCTGGTTGGCGGCTTTTGCTTTTGTCATTTGTGGCGCCTTGCGCCTGGCCCGTTTTAACGTCCAAGCAACTGGCGTACAGAAGTATACATTTACAGGCCTCCCCATTCCTGCTGCCGCTAGCGTAGTGGCTTCCGCTGTGCTGCTCCTCCAGCACCTCTATGAAGACTTGCCTGGCAGTGTGGATATGGATCATCCGTTGGTCCTCGCTCTCGCGGTCTATACCCTGGCTTTGCTCATGGTGAGTAATTTTAAGTATCGTAGTTTTAAGCGCTTGCACTGGCGGCGGTGGCCTTTACCCCTCCTCGCAGGTGGGCTCTTGATCAGTACAGTACTTGTTTGTGGTCCGGAGCTCACCCTGTTTTTATTGTTCCTGGGTTATGCTCTGTCTGGTCCTGTTGAAGCGTTGTTACGGCGAAAAAAACCAGAAGAAACTGTGCTTCCTGCCGAACAATAAGGCACAATATACTTGTCTTTACTGGATTCATAAGGGCGCCTATAGGCGATATAACCGTAGTCCTCTGTGCGGAGGATACGCAGGGGGTAAGTAGGGTAGCGCTTCCAGGAGTTTGTATGCAGACATTTATGCAAAAAGTGGCGGATCGCTCAGCCCATATCAGTGTGATTGGTTTGGGCTATGTAGGATTACCGCTGGCGATTGGTTTTGCTCAGGCAGGGTATCAGGTCACCGGGATCGATACGGATCCCCACAAAGTTACCGGTATTCAGGCTGGCGTGAGTCATGTGCAGGACATCTGTAATGAGGAGTTGCAACAGGTAGTGCACAGCGGGCACTTGCGTGCTACGCAGGACTTTGGTGTCCTGGCTGGGGTGGATAGTGTCAGTATCTGTGTGCCAACACCGCTGAGCAAAACCAAGGACCCGGATATCTCGTATATTGTGTCGGTGACGGACGAAATCTGCGAGCGGTTACATCCTGGGCAGTTGATCGTGCTGGAGAGTACGACGTATCCAGGCACAACGGATGAGGTTGTTTTGCCACGGCTCGCCGCCACTGGCCTGCAGGTTGGCCGCGACTTTGGTCTCGCCTTTTCGCCAGAGCGTATCGATCCGGGCAATACAGTATTTCGTCTGGCCAATACGCCCAAAATTCTGGGAGGGGTGACGCCGCAGTGTACGGAAGCAGCGGCGTACCTCTATCAGCAAATTATCACCACTGTGGTGCCCGTGAGTTCCAGCCGCACTGCAGAAATGGTCAAGCTCCTGGAAAATACATTTCGAGCCGTCAATATTGGCCTCGTCAACGAAGTGGCTCTGATGTGTACGCGCCTCGGCCTGAATGTGTGGGAAGTGATCGATGCCGCGGCGACGAAACCTTTCGGCTTCATGCCATTCTATCCTGGACCCGGCTTAGGGGGACACTGTATTCCACTCGATCCACATTACCTTGCCTGGAAACTCAAAACCCTCGACTATCGGGCACGTTTTATTGAGCTCGCAGATGATATTAATACCAATATGCCACACTGGGTGGTGACGCGCGTAGCGGACGTGCTGAACAATGTGCACAAGAGCGTCAAAGGCTCGAAAATACTCGTGTTAGGGGTTGCTTATAAGGCTGACACCAACGATCTGCGGGAGTCTCCGGCCCTCGATGTGTTGCGCCTCTTGCAGGCCAAAGGGGGTGAGGTGTGCTTCCATGACCCCTACATTACTGAGGCAGACGTTCCCGGGTTCCATGCCACGGAGTTGAGCGAGCGTATGCTCAACTGGGCGGACTGTGTAGTCATCACGACCAATCACAGCACCTATAATTATGACTGGATTGTGGCGCAGGCGCGGCTCATCGTGGATACGCGCAATGCCGCCAGGCATGTGAAAGAGGGACGCGAAAAAATCCATAGCCTCTGAGGGGTAGGAGGAACTCGATGGCACACTGTTTAGTCACCGGAGGGGCAGGCTTTATTGGGGCGCACCTCGCTGAAGGACTCCTACGACGTGGCCACCAGGTACGGATACTGGACAATTTCTCCACCAGTGCACGCGCCAATGTGCAGGTGGTGCAAGACCAACTCGCAGCAGAAAGTCTGCCCTGCCCTCTCGAAGTGGTAGAAGGCAGTATCCTCGATCAACAACGCCTCGCCACGGTAATGCAGAGTATCGAGTACGTGTTCCACCAGGCGGCGCTTCCATCGGTCGAATTTTCTGTGCGGGAGCCCCTGCAGAGCAATCGGGTGAACATCGAAGGCACGCTCTGTGTCCTATTGGCGGCGCGTGATGCCGGGGTGAAACGCGTTATCTATGCCGGCTCGTCGTCGGCCTACGGTGATCACCCGGAACTGCCCAAACGCGAGGAGCACCCGACCAATCCGCTGTCACCCTACGCTCTGGCCAAGCTGACGGGAGAGCACTACTGTCGTTTGTTCACCGAACTCTACAACTTGGAAACCGTAACGATCCGCTACTTCAACGTCTTTGGCCCGCGCCAGAACCCTGAGAGCCAGTATGCTGCAGTAATTCCAAAATTCATCACCGCCTTTCTTCAACACGCACCGCTCACCGTCTATGGCGACGGCGAGCAGTCACGCGACTTTACCTATGTGGACAATGTCGTGCACGGCAATGTATTGGCCATGACGGCCCCAGACGTCGCTGGCAAAGTCATTAACGTGGCCAATGGCAGCCGTACCACGCTGTTGCAGCTCATCGCCTACCTCGAAGGCTTCACAAAGCAGCGAGCCCAGGTCCAGTTCCTGGCGCCGCGTTCCGGTGATGTGCGCCACTCACAGGCAGATGTGAGCCGTGCCAAAGCCCTGCTCGGCTTCGAGCCATTAGTGGATGTCGAACAAGGCTTGCAGCGCACTCTGGCGTACTATGCCCAACACCTACAGGCATAGAACCGCCCCCGTATGTACGGTGGTGTAAGAGGGGAGAGGCCGTGAGGTCTCCCCCTATCTCTCCTCTTATCCCTCTGCCGTGATTGGATCGATCATCTTGTACACCACAGTCACATACGTGGCGGGAAAACCACTGCGCCGCGCATGCTCATGAATGAGCGCTTCACTCTCGGCAAGATGGATGCAAAAAGTTTTGTCGCCAGCGACCGACGGTCAGGGCGAGACTGCTTTCCGTAGGAGCCGTGGCGCTGCTTGACAGCGTCCGTGGGCCACAATATATTCACCATAGCCCATCATAGAGATTACAGCAGCCATCGACCGGAGACCGGTCTAAAGGAGGCAACCATGGCCATAACTCTCTCGCATGGTGGACCTACGATCTACCGCTCTCCAGCACCCTCGAAGCAGGTGCTGGTCGGCACCATTCAAGGGGTGGTGTGCATGGAACGCGATCCCGATGGCCCAGGGTGGCACGTGGCGCACCGGGCACTGACCGATAAGCACATCCACGCCCTCCTCATCGAGCCAGACAGTGGCACGATCTTCGCGGGGGTGAACCACGGCACGATCTTCGCCAGCAGCGACGGCGGCCACACCTGGGAGCGGCGCGACAGCGGGCTCACGCAGCACGACGTCTATAGCCTGGCGTGCACCAGACTAACAGGAGGCGCGCGCATTTATGCCGGAACGGAGCCAGCGCATCTGTTCTATAGCGACGATCTCGGACGCACCTGGACAGAACTCCCAGCCCTGCGGTCGGTGGATATGTCCCGCTGGGGGTTCCCGGCACCGCCCCACATCGCGCACACGAAGCACATCACCTTCCACCCCCAGGACCCGCACACCCTGTTTGTCGGCATCGAGCAGGGTGGCCTCTTGAAAAGCACCGACGATGGGCGTACCTTCCGGGTGATCCCAGGGATGGACGACGATGTGCACCGCACTGTGATTAATCCCCTGAACCCCGACCAGATGTACATCACCACGGGTGTGGGGATGTACGTCACTGCTGATGGTGGCAAGACTTGGGAGCAGCGGACTGACCGGCAGCACGAGATCGGTGGCTATCCCGACCTCCTGGTGCTGCATCCACGCCAGCCAGAACTTCTGTTCGTAGCATCGGCCCAGAAGGGTCCCGGTTCGTGGTATCAGGAGCATTATGCTGGCTCCCGCATCTCCACGAGCACCGACGGCGGGAGAACCTGGCAGGCAGTGCGTCATGGCTTCCCTGACCGGCTCCGGACGGCCTTTGAAGCGATGTGTCTGGAGGACTGGGGGGATGCTTTCTCCCTCTTCGGGGCGACAGCCACCGGTGAAGTGTGGTGTAGTGACGACGGCGGTAAGCAGTGGACTGAAGTACTC
>JBMDXC010000433.1:0-1711 GCA_048594805.1 Candidatus Entotheonellaceae bacterium
ACTGTTGGGGCCGACGTCATGAACCCGACTCCGTAATAATGGGTAGGGTAAAGCGTAAGGCGGCGCCTCCTTCAGGAACGTTCTCCGCCCATAAGCGTCCGCCATGGGCGGAAACAACAGTTCGGCTGATGGCCAGCCCCATTCCTAGTCCTTGCGGCTTGCTGGTAATAAATGGCTCGAATATCTGCTCCAGCATCTGTGGTGCGATACCCGTACCCGTGTCACGCACGATCACTTCCAGGCTGGAAGCGTCATGCAGGCTCGTGCCAATCTGCAATCGGCGCTGGCAACCCGCAGATGCGGCCATAGCCTCCGCGCCGTTCGTGATTAGATTGAGCAATACTTGCCGCAGCTGCACCGGATCACCCATTGTCTTTGGCAAATCGGCATCCAAGTGCAGGAGCAGGGATACTTGCTTGATGACAAGGTCGCCGCGCAGCAGTTGGGCCACCTCTTCAACCAGCGCGTTGATACTCAGCGCTTGTTGTACCGCTTCCCCTTTTTTGAAAAGCCCCCTCAACCGCGACACTACGTTTCCCGCACGCAGACTATCCGCCGCCATGTCGGCCAGTATCGCACGCAATTCATTCCAGTCCGGAAGCGTCTGCGCTACGAAGCGCTGGCCTGCCTGAGCATTACAGAGGATAGCGGTCAACGGCTGATTCAGTTCGTGGGCCAGCGCACCGGAAAGCTCGCCCAGCGCTGACACACGCGCCATGTGCGCCAGCACCAGATGTTGATCTTTCAAGGCCTGTTCCGCCTGCTTGTGTGCGGTGATGTCGAACAGCACGCCCGTCAGTCGCGCTGGATTTCCCGCCTCATCGAGATGTCCTCTCCCCTTGCAGGAAATCCAGCGCACGCTGCCATCTGGATGGACAACCCGGTATTCGTTCAGATAATCGGTCCTCTCGTCCAATGTGCGCTGAATCGCTTGGTGGGCCGGCTCCTGGTCGTCCATATGCAAAGTCATTAGCCAGGCCCGATAGTTCATCGTCTTATCGGCAGTGAGGCCGTGCAGAACCAAACCGGACTCCGAGATTTCGATCCGGTCATGAGTTATATCCCATGACCAAATTCCTATTCCCGTAGCTTGTACGGCTTGATTGACCCACGAATCGTTATCACGCAGTTGCGGCATTAGCATAATCGGATTCTCCCGTTCTTCTTGGCAATAGATACCAGATGTCGCAGAATTCCTGAGACCTATCCGCGCTTAGACTGATGGAAGCAATCCGCATTCTTCACACGATGCCAGCCTTAGGACTAAGGAAGGTCTGAATAAGTACAACCAATGAGAACGGCGCACGCACAGTCTGCTGATGGCATTCGAATTGGCTGTCCGGAAATTGCCCTGGCAAGGTTCGTTTCGTCGAACATTCCAGTCGATTTCCAATTCATCAGACACACCTCTCCTGCTGAAGTCGCAGCAGATGATGGCGCGCCATAACCAGATTTGCCAGTGCCGCCACACCAGGCACTCCAAATATAAGCCCCGCACCCTACCAACAAACCCACCTCCTCACAATATGCCAAACGGCCTAGATACTTTCTGCACACTGGAAAACAAATCGGCACCCGTTTATGGGTGCCGATTTGCTTGCCACCGACTTGTGTCTGACGCTTAAATCAATTGTTCTCCATCCACCCTTTCACCCACGCCTGCGGACATGCCCGTTTGCGTTTCTGCTCCAGCAGTTTGCGGATATGTGGT
>JBMDXC010000434.1:0-1889 GCA_048594805.1 Candidatus Entotheonellaceae bacterium
GGATGTGATCCGTGAAGACATGGCCTTCCTCGACCGTATCCATTTTTACCTTCCTGGCTGGGAGATCCCCAAGATGCGAGTCGAGTTCTTCACGGAGCACTATGGTTTTGTCGTGGACTATCTAGCAGAGGCACTGCGAGCACTGCACAAAAACAACTACACGGAGATTAGCGATCGCCATTTCTCCCTCGGTGCCCATCTCAATGCCCGTGACGTGAAAGCTGTCCGCAAGACAGTTTCCGGCCTGGGGAAGCTCCTCTACCCGCACGGTGACGTGTCCAAGGAAGATCTGGCTGAACTGGTGGAACTGGCCCTGGAAGGACGTCGGCGGGTGAAGGAACAGCTCAAGAAAATGGGTTCCTTTGAGTACTATCAGACCTCGTTCTCATATATCGACAACGACACCCGTGAAGAGCGCTATGTGGGGGTACCAGAAGAAGGCGGGCGTGATCTGATCTCTCCTGATCCTCTCGCCCCAGGGTCAGTGTATACAGTATCGGTGGACGATCACGGCAAAGTCGGCCTGTATCGTCTGGAAGTTGGTTGCTCGGCAGGTACTGGGAGACTGCGCATAGCCGGCGGCGTCGATAGCGCTATGCGGGAATCGATCCAACGGGCTTTTGCGTACATCCAGGGGCATAAGGTCAACCTGGGTATCGCCCAGGCGTTTGACGCCACTGATGTACACGTGGAAGCCCTTGACCTGTTAACCAACCATGTCTCGTGTGACGTTGGCATTGCCCTGGTGGTTGCCATCTATTCGGCACTCAAGAAACATGCCGCTCTGCCAGGCCTCCTGATCCTCGGTGACCTGAGTATTCAGGGGAACATCAAAGCTGTGCGTTCTTTGGCAGAACCTCTGCAAGTCGGCATGGATAACGGCGCTCGCCGGGCCCTGATTCCGTTGGAGAACAAACGCCACTTCCTGGAAGTATCGGGGGACATTGTGGAGCGGGTGGACCCTGTGTTCTTCTCGGATCCCATGACAGCAGCGCTGAAGGCGTTAGGGATGACATAATCAATACTTGCGTTGCTAGGAGACAACTATGTGTGTGTGCAGACTACGAGGGTATCTCACAACGCCGCCGCTACCCGCATGGTCTTCATTGAAACCACATCTTGACAGCCTCAAAGAGTCACTTTAAGATGCTCGCAAGCATGGGGTTGCTGGACGCCCCGTGCAAGCCCTGCGGCAGAGAAGGCGCAAGGGTACCAGAGGGCTCAGTGGGAGGTAAGGCACCATGATCCCCCCGCAATTTGTGTATTTTGCTCCTACTACCTTGCCTGAAGCGCTTACCCTGCTGCGCCAGTATGGCTCCGAAGTGAAACTCCTCTCCGGGGGGCAAAGCCTCATCCCGCTTATGAAGCTCAGGCTGGCCACGCCGGCATACCTCATCGATATCAACCGCCTTCCAGGCTTAGACTATCTCTACGAACGCGACGGCGTTTTGTGCATAGGAGCACTGACCCGCGAGGCCGATATCGAGCATTCCGAACTGGTGCGCGCGACATACCCTATTGTGCGCGACACGGCGCGGGTCATTGGCGACCCGCTGGTGCGCAACCTGGCGACCATTGGTGGGAACCTCGCGCATGCTGACCCGGCCAACGATCACCCAGCGACCCTCCTCGCCCTGGGGGCTGAGATTGTCGCTACCGGTCTCGATGGTGAGCGCACTATTCCAGCCGCCGAGTTCTTTACCGATTTCTTCACGACCGCACTGCGTCCTGATGAGATCCTGACAGAAATCCGTATCCCTGCCCCAGCCGCTGGCAGCGGCGGAGCGTATGTCAAATTGGAACGCAAGGTCGGAGACTTTGCCATCGTCGGCGTGGCGGCGCAGGTGACCATCGAGGCTACGGGCATCTGTGTACGTGCTGGGATTGGT
>JBMDXC010000435.1:0-4199 GCA_048594805.1 Candidatus Entotheonellaceae bacterium
CGTGAAAGGTGTGAAAGCTGGTCTCATTATCACCGCGGGATTCAGCGAGGCGCACCGGGATGGTAGGGCACAGGAGCAGGAGATGGTGGCGTATGCGCGGGCCCATGGTATGCGCCTGGTGGGGCCGAACGTCTCGGGCATTATCAATCTGCACTACAATTTGCTGGCCCACCCTGCAGAACGCGCCTACCTGTACAAGACTCCGATAACCTTTATCTGCCAGGGAGCGTATGCTATCACCGACCTGGCGGCGCGTGAGGTGAGTGCCCGGCGCGGCTTTGGCAAATTTCTGCACACTGGCAACGAGGCCGATATCAGCGTAGTGGATTTTTTAGCGTACTGCGAGCATGATGCAGAGACTGAGGCCATATGTCTGTACATCGAGGGGCTGCGTGAGGGGCGGCGCTTTCTGGACGTGGCACGGCGTATTGCCCCGCACAAACCCATTGTGGTCTTCAAGTCCGGTGTCACCGCCGATGGCAGTCGGGCCGCGGCTTCCCACACCGCGGCCCTGGCCGGCTCTGTGGCGATGTACCGCAATCTGTTCCGCCAGGCCGGTCTGGTGCAGGCCCCTGCCTTCGAGCTGTGTCTGAATATCACCCATGCTCTCCTGGAAATGCCGCGCCTGCGGCAGCCCACCATTGGCATCGCCACCATGGGTGGCTCGTGGGGTGTGATGTTGACCGATGCTCTCGGCCAGCACGGCCTGCGTGTCCCTGAACTTCCCACATCGCTGCAGGAGGAGATGCGCCGCCTGGGCCTGCCAAAGCGCGCCTCGGTGCGCAATCCGGTCGACTTTGGCGCTGCCATGGGGAGTCTCTCGGCAGACGTGCGCGTACAGATGGTGGAGACGATGCTTGCCTGGGAGGGCATCGGCGGGGTAGTGGTACACGGCTATGGCGCGGCTGGCTTTGTGCCTGAGGACGCTCCTGCCGCTGCACGGCAGCGCTTGGCGGAAGAAAAAGCCCTGCTGCACAGTTTCCATGCTCTCCAGGAGCGCTATCAGAAGCCTGTGGTACTGGCCACGGCGATGACCCCGCTGGAGAGCCAGATGGTTCAGGAACTGATCGCTGAGGGCCTACGTTTTCAGCACCGCCTGGATGACACCGCAGTCGTGCTGGCAGCTCTGCGTGACTATGCGAGTATGCATGAGGAATAAGCTGCGTGCAGGAGCCCGGAGCCATTCCTGCCATGCTATACTATGACACACCTATTGTACGTGTGCTTATGGAGGCAATCCCATGGCGACCTCATCCTCTGCGACAGACCAGGGGAGACAACCCCTGGCTGTGCCGTTTTTACACCAACCGCCCCCCACTGCGGAAGAGCTGCTGCGCTGTGAGGAGCCAATAGGCCCGCTCAAACCTGAAGATTGGCCGCAGGTGGACCATCTGGTGACCGAGGACGATACTCCCGTGGACAACATCTATTGTGAGAAGCAACAACGTCTGCTGACGCAGAGTTTGTATGACTCGTGGGCTGGGCCTGGTGGTGGGCGTTCCTTTATTACGTTGGCCAATGTTGGATTGTTTTATGGCATTAATCAGCCGTCCCTGGTGCCGGATGTGCTTGTCAGCCTCGATGTCGAGCTGCCCGTGGACATCTGGGAAAAGGGGCATCGTTCGTACATGATCTGGGAATACGGCAAGCCGCCTGAGGTCGTGATTGAGCTGGTGTCCAATAAAATCGGTGGTGAAGCGGACGTAAAATTACGTGCCTATGCACGCATGGGAGTAGCGTACTACGTTCTTTATGACCCGACGAAACAGTTGAGTGATCAGATGTTACGGGTCTATGCTCGGCACCCCACGGAATTCGTTGAACTCCAGGATACGTGGCTGCCGGGCGTGGCGCTGGGCCTGCTACTATGGCAAGGCAAGTTCGAGGACCGCGAAGACACCTGGCTACGCTGGTGTGATCGGGAAGGACAGATGCTGTTGACGGGGGCAGAGCGGGCCGAGCAAGAGCACCAACGGGCCGAGCAGGAGCACCAACGGGCCGAGCAAGAGCACCAGCGGGCTGAGCAAGAACGCATCATGCGCCAGCAAGCCCAAGCGCAAGCCGAACGCCTGGCAGCACGATTACGGGAACTTGGTATAGAACCGGATCAGGTCATCTAACATGTGCCACGTGAGATCTCCAGTCTGACATCCACAGTAGAGGCAAGCCGAGGTTCTTGGCGCGCTACAATCCTCACGCAAGAGATGGGGTGCATTCTGGCGCCAGATGGCTCCCGCAACGAAACACTACGGCCCGCCCTGGGCTAGCAGCAGGTACGCCAGATGTACCAACAGATGTGGTTGCTGCGCCTCTGCGACCGCACATAAGTGGCGCAGGCTCTCTGGGACTCTTGGCACCGCTGGCTCCAGACCCTCCACCTCTTCCCAGCTGCTCGCCCCCTCCTGTAAGATACCCTGCCGCACCAACTCATTCACGACCCTCACCAGAAACAAGGGAGTGCCCGCGGTACGCTGGCGCACTGACCCGGGCGAGATCGTCTGGCATAGTTCCCTCTCCAAAGCGCTGCGCTAGGTAGGCTGCCACACCCGTCCCAGGTAGATAAGGCAGCGCAAGCTCTACACCCTGGCCCTATGGGCGCAATCTCCAGGAAGTACTGTAAGAGGCTTCCTGGTACATTTCTGCCCCGCGTTCCGCATGTACACGTCCCGTGGTGCCATCGCGGGACGTGAAAGCTCTGGCTAATGTGCATTTTTGATGTACAATGCGGGCTGCGATCATAGTATCGGCTACCGGGTCTATATCCCGCCACAACACGGCATGGCTCTGGGTGTTATGCCCAAGCTGGGGCGTGTGCGGTGGGCACCAAAGGTGACAGATTCTCTGTGGCCTTGCTGATGCCACAGGGCTCCCCTTGATAGATATTTTTACTCTCTATGTGCCATGCTCCGCTATGCGGACATCACAGGCCGCGCTCCGGAGCACCAGGGGGCAAAGGAGCTTGAGGACTCTGGCGTCTTTCCGCGTGGCGCACGTGGCCAACGCGGTGATCCGCGCCGCGGATTGCATAGTAAATTTGCAGGTATTTCGCAGGTAGAAATCAGGTAACGGGTGACCGATGTACGTATGCTTAGGAGCGTTTTTTGTGAGGGCACCATGCGGTAACGCTTGTGGCGCGATCATGGCAAAAGCGGCATGCGAAGAAACACCGAAGGCTCTCCCTCGAACACTGTCGTGCTCGGAGGGTTGCGTAATGAGGCAGCACGAGAAGGTTCCTGAGGTGGCCGACGCCATGATCAAGGCCAAAAGCCGCAATGCGTATCCCAGA
Source organism: Candidatus Entotheonellaceae bacterium (assembly GCA_048594805.1). Classification (GTDB taxonomy): domain Bacteria; phylum Tectomicrobia; class Entotheonellia; order Entotheonellales; family Entotheonellaceae; genus SXND01. The sequence continues at coordinate 3,287 of JBMDXC010000435.1, forward strand.
AAGCCGATGACGTATGAGCCTCAACTTTCCTGTTGTCGATAATGTGCGCCAGACCTGCCTGACGTACAGACGGAGGGTGCCATGGAGCCCATTCACGTTGCGATTCTGGAGCTTGATTCCAAGGCGTGCCGGGAAAATCACTGCGCACGGCTGTCAATGCTGCTGCGCGATATTATGCCTTCCAGCACCATCGCCATTCAAAGCTTTCACCATCTTCCATCTGAGATACGCTCTCCTCCTGCGCTCATTCTCGTGCGGCCTGCGTGTACCGAGAGTCTGACTGAGATCGTCCCGCTCCTGAGGCAGAGATGGTGTGGGGCCTCCGTTATCGGGCTCTTCTGTACGGGTAAGCATACGCCAGCCGCTGTGTCTCGAGCCTGGCGCACTGATCTAGACGATTTTCTCTGCTGTCCGTTCAGAGACCTCGACGTGTTCCCACGGATGCAGCCGCTCCTCCAAGGCAATGGGCAAACCAACACCACACCACAGGCAGAGGAGGGGCACGCGTGGCTGCCCCTGGAAGGCATCGTGGGAGAAAGCAAACCCTTTCTACAGGTCGTTGCACATGCCATGCGCGTGGCCCCCTCCGATGCCACCATCCTGCTCGCTGGTGAGACGGGCACCGGGAAAGAGCTGGTGGCACGGGCGGTCCATTATGGGGTCGTGTTGCAGATTTGCACTTTCCCCCCATGTGTGTCATGCTGCTGACAGCTTCAGAAGGAGAGCGTCATGGTACTCATTCCCGTGCTGTGTCCTCACTGTCACAGCGACCAAGTCATCAAAGGCGGCAAGACCAAAGCTGGTCAACAACGCTATAAGTGTCAGAATACCGACTGTCTGCATTACAGCTTTCAGCGCGATCTCCTCTACAAAGGACGTGCCCCTGCGATCAAAGAGCAGATCGTGGATATGA
>JBMDXC010000436.1:0-2406 GCA_048594805.1 Candidatus Entotheonellaceae bacterium
CCAGCACCTTCGGCCACCGATTTTGCCACAGCGTATGGCGGATGATGCGCGACTCTGGTTTATATTTACGAAGCTCAACATTGCGCTGCAAGAGCTGGAGGTGCAAAAACTCCATGCGATGCCCCCGCACGAGCGGGAGGCGCGATTCAAAAGCGCTTGCCTGGTACGCCGTCTAGCTCCTCCAGCAGTACAGCCTGTTCTTACCCAGTTCGGCCTTGCCCCACTGCCCTACCGCCACGTCTACGAGTTACATCCGCGTTCCTCAGAAGTGCGTGCGAGTGAAGGAAACTTCACGTTTGCGCTCTCGCCTCTTACTCGTGCAGGTTTCCTCTCAGAGCGCCTGCGCCGCGTGGCAGGACAAATGCCGCTTCCCTTGCGGCCGAGCCAGAACGAGTGGACGGCAATGCAGTGGGTGACCCAGGTGACTATCAGAGCTATCGATCGGGACCAGCGCATGATCGTGCTCGACTTCGACGCTGCATGGTGGCCTGTTATCCAAGCGCTGGAGAATGCCCAGGTGCTTGATCTGCGTCAAGATGTCATGCTTGACCCTGTGCATCGCGACTTCCTCGTTGACCGGCTCGAAAATACGTTGAATGCTATCGGTAATCCACCAGCAGCGATCGCCAATGCCATTCCAAATGTTGTACGGGCGACCGGTGGCACGCGACGTCCAACACGTGGTACGCCAAGTCCCGCCGGCGACCTGTATTGGAATGCCGCGCAACTTTACCAGACGCATGTGCAGCGGACGCTCCCTGGAGTGCAGCAACTGCTCCGCCAGAATGGCTACGATCTCAATCAAAGCCAGTGGCTAGCGTGGGAGGCGTCGCTCACACATCGTCTACGGCTTATCTGGGGTCCACCTGGGACAGGCAAAAGCCGTACTCTTCGCACAATCATCCTTGGTGCTCTCCACGAGGCTGCACTTCAGGGGCGGACCCTCCGCGTGCTCATCACAGGTCCGACGTATGAAGCGATCGATAACGTGCTCTTAGAGGTGCACATGACGCTTAGTGGGACATCCCCGTTGGCATTGCCGACTGTGCATACCGCACGGCTTCGGTCTACGTATCAGCCTATCGACCAACGCGTACCGCCAGGTATCGATATCGCCACAAGCGGTCCTGCCTTCCAGCAGCTCCAGGGTTATCTACGGCAGAACCAGGGGCTGACGCTCGTCGGCGCAACCGCACAGCAGGCCCATAGACTCCTTATGGCGACTGGTGGGGCGGCGACGGAGCTCTTCGACCTGATCCTGGTTGACGAGGCTTCCCAACTCGATGTTGCGACATCGACACTGCCTCTTGCAGGGCTTGCCGCTGGCGGGTCGGTAATTGTCGCCGGCGACCCAAGGCAGCTCCCGCCCATTCACCAAGCGGAGGCTCCTCTCGACCTCGATCATATCGTCGGTCCTGTGTTCACCTACTTCCAAGAGCGCTTCCAGCTGCAGCCCTGCGTGCTTGAGGTTAACTACAGATCGTGTCGCACTATCGTTGAACTCGCTCACGCTGCCAACTACCCGCGGACCTTGCATGCTTATTCGCCGCATCTGCGTCTCGATCTGTTGACAGCCATTCCTGCGGGAGCAACCCCTCCAGCGCAGTGGCCTGCCCATCTCTTTTGGACGCCCCAGTGGGCGTCGCTGCTCGATGCCGATGAGCGTACTGTCTGTTTCGTCTATCGAGAGGGGCGGAGCAGTCAGTGGAATCATTTTGAGGCGGATGCGATCGCTTCGCTCGTGTGGCTGCTTTCATCTCGCATTGGCAGCCAGCTCCAGAATGAATTAGACGTAACCGGGAATGTTCAGCCTATAATGGGACAAGCATACACGATGCAGGAATTCTGGGCCAAGGCGGTGGGTATCGTAACCCCGCACAGAGCCCAGCAGGCACTCATTGTGTCGCGTTTGCAGAGCATTTTTCCTGGTACTGTTGGTCAGGGCATTCGAGAAGCAGTCGATACGGTGGAGAGATTCCAGGGGCAGCAGCGGGATATCATGCTCGCGACGTTCGCACTCGGTGATCCGGATGCGATCAGTGATGAGGACGAGTTCCTGCTGAGTCTCAACCGCTTCAATGTGATGGCCTCGCGTGCCCGTGCGAAGCTCATCGTGTTCGTGTCCCAGGAAGTCGTCGATCATCTGTCTTCGGACATGCAGGTATTGCGGGATTCCGCGCTGTTGAAGACGTTCGCGGAAACTTTCTGCAACCAGGGGCGGCCCATACAGCTAGGTTACATCCGGAACGGGATGACACAGCCCGTCCATGGGGTGTTCCGCTGGCGGCATTAGCAGGTCGGCAATCAGGTATTTAGAGAGGGGGAAGGGGAAATTCCCTTCATGCTGGCCGAGCAGTAATCTTCCTGCAAAATCCTCTCATATGCAGTTCAAATATCCATAGTTGT
>JBMDXC010000437.1:0-7415 GCA_048594805.1 Candidatus Entotheonellaceae bacterium
CAAGAGATTGAATGCCGCCATCGTCCAGGCGATCCGGGCACGGAAGTACGCCCACACCCGATGGCCCACTTTCTTGCTATGGAAGACCGTGGTGAGCATCGACAAGACGATTTCCACCAGCATCCGCGTGTTCCAGGTGCCCCGTGGACCGACTTGCATGTTGGCGGGATCCCCGGTCTTCGCATGGAACCCCGTATCGGTGAGGACACTCATCAGGCCGTCAAACTTGGCAATCAGAGGGGAAAATGGGTGTCGTACACATTGGCAGTGGTGCAATCCCAGGTACAAATCAACCCCTACTGATTCAAGATAAAATACAACTTGCCACCCACAATCCACCGATGATTGCTCTGCCCTTTTTTGCCAATTTGGGCCGGGCTGCGTCCTTCCCGCATTCGGTTGCCTGTTTAGCGGCATCCGACACGACAATAGGTTCGGGGTTGAGGCAGGTGAGCTTATGGAGCATGCCACGCACGGTACGATCAGCTTCAATGATGTCGCGAGCTACTGAGGCAGCAACTGGCGTGCCATCGGCATGCACCAGAACAAGGTGAATGCGCTGCTTGCCCTGCGTGTAATACACAGCCCAGAGCCAGCCGCGCTCGTGGGCCAGGAGTTCGGCGCTCTCATCCAGCACCAGTCCACGCAGGCCTGCAGTACATTGGCCGGCTTTCTCGGTGGCTTTCTCAAACGGGACGAGGATATGGCCTTTGATAAGCTTGGTGACGACGCGTGAGCCATCCACCAGAATGACGGCATTGTCACCGGCTTCCGCCTCCTGGTCCACTGAGGTTTCGGTAAAGCCTGACAGCGATATAAAATAGGGTGTAATTGAGACGCCCGGATGTCTCCTCTGCTCCGGTCGGAGCTTCCCAGCGAAGGCATTGATCTCCTTGCCACCCGCCTTTGCGTTGAGAGCTTTACACTCAGCGATGGCAAGGCGCTTTTCCATGCGGTGTTCGGCTTCGATGTCGATCTCTCGTCCACTGCGGGCGATGTTCAGGCGGACATCGTCGTAGCCCAGCGAGAGGAAGAGATCGTTCATCAAACGACCAAAGAGATCGCCGCGCCGGTTGTTGTCCTTTTCCAGAATGCGAATGGTAATAGCATTTGGCATGTTTTCATCCGCCGCACAGCAGTTCTTATCAAGTATACATGAACGTAGGTGTGGACATTCTACAACAATCGTGTCGCGGTATCTGTCCTTTTGAAATAACTTGGGTAATTCCGATACATTAGAGGCGTTTGGCATTACCGGTGAATTGCAGCATATAATCCCGTTTCTTATCTGCTTAACCGTAGAGCATACAGAACCGCACTTCATCCCATGAGGACGGTCTCCACCATCAGGTCGCAGAAGCGTTTGTCAAATGGCGTGGCGAACTGATGGACTGCGCGCAGTAGGCGAGTGCAGCTCCTCAAACATCATCCCGCTTTTCTTCCATGCCATTGGGTATAGCGGATGAAGTGGCCGAAGCAGTGTGTGATGGCACAAGAGAGGAGGAGAGCGGTATTGCGATGACATATGCCTTGAGCCTATTATAGGCCGACGGGCAAGAAGACTGAGGAGCGGTCCGATCACTCCAGACCAACTACATCCCAGCCAGGGAGAGATCTATGCAGGACAGCATCGCGGATCTGTGTTGCACAGTGCACGGCTGATGCACGTTCTCCGTTCCTATCTCGTCCGGCGGCTCCCTTGCTACTACGGATGGGTGGTCTTCGCCATCGTGGCCAGCGCGAACTATGCGGCCCGGCCCCTCATGTCTGTGTCGGTTCTCTCGGTGTTTATGCTTCCCCTTACGGAGACTTTTGGCTGGTCGCGTGGGCTCTTATCGGGAGCAGTGAGTATCGGTGGCCTCTGTGGCGTGGTGCTCTCACCCCTTGTCGGCCGCCTGCTCGACACATATGGCTCTGGAGTGGTGATGAGCCTTGCCTCAGCCGTAGTGGGGTTATGTGCGGTCGGGCTCGGGAGCATTAGCCAGGTCTGGGCCTTTTATGCATTGTACGTCCCCGGACGCATGGTCTTTGCGAGTCCCCTGGAATTGGCAGCCACGACAGCTCTGAGCAACTGGTTTGTCCGGCGTCGGGCCCTGGTCCTGGCGCTCTTTGGTGTGACACAGGGGACAGGCCTCGCCACTATGCCGCTGGTGGCTCAATGGCTGATCATGGACTGGGGATGGCGGCAGGCGTGGAGGATACTTGGTCTGTATACCCTGATGGTGGGCGTTATTCCAGCCGTGCTACTGCTGGTCAGGCGGCCAGAAGATATGGACCTGTCTCCTGATGCCCTGCCGTCCCGCAACGGCACGCCACATGCTGCGACAGCTGCTCAGGTCAGTGCGCATACCAGCGCGCGTGGTCGACCCCACCATTCCGAAGTGCAGTTCACCCTGCGGCAAGCCCTCCGGACCCGCGCCTTCTGGATGCTGGCGGCTTTTTCGGCTACCGGCTTCATGGCCCAAGCGGGGGTGAGCCTGCATCAGGTGTCCCACTATGTGCATCAGGGGCTCACGAGACCTGCAGCAGCAGTGATGGCAAGCATCTTTGCGATAGCTCAGGTCCCCGCAGGGTTCCTATGGTCAACCCTGACACGCCGTTTCCCTATCCACTATGTCCTGGCGCTGGCGGGCCTGGCTGTGGCAGTAGGAGCCGCCGGTACCGCGGGTTCTTCGACCCTGACCGGCGGGAGTGTCGCCTCTGCCATCCTGGGGGGTGGTGTTGGAGGCCTACACATGCTCTTGCGCCTGGCCTGGGCTGAGTACTACGGTCGCCACCATCTCGGGACGATCCAGGGTGTAACATTACCTGTGCAGCTTGTGGGGCAGGCCCTCGGGCCAGTGACGGCCGGGTTCGTATTTGATGTCACCGGGGCATATCATCAGGCCTTCCTCGGATGTGCCGGGGTAGTGCTCCTGGGCAGTGCCTGCGTCCTGACTGCCACCCCCCCGCGCAGCTCCGAAGCACTGTAGCGCATAATATGAGCCGTGTGCGCCAGAGCGCAATTGGGGACTGAGAACATCCTGGAAGCGTATGTTGCTCCACAGCTGTCCATGGCGTTCTCGCCCCCACGAGTGTAATTCCGACCGCTTTACAACGCGAGCATAGTCTTTGGGACAGCCACGCGCATAGTGTAAGGCGGGTTTCCTGCTAGACCGGCGCGCACGTCTGCCGCGCAGGCAATGAGCATGGCGGCCTCAGTATCATCGATCCCCAGCGTATCCACCAGGAGATCAGCCATCCCCTGTATGGCTATCTTCGTGGCGGCCTCCATGGTCTCCCCTTCCCCTGTGGTCATCACCTCGGTGGCAGTTGTGACAACCGGGCGACGGACTTTGAAGTGCTCTTCAATCGTTACTCTGAATGTGGTATCGAAAGCACATTCCACAGCGGAGGCTGTCGCCTCTCCATCACCCATGGCAGCGTGGCAATCACCAATCGTGAGCAAGCCACCTGCGTGGAATACGGGAAGGTACACCGTCGATCCTGTGGTAATTTGTGTGTTGCCCATGCCCCCACCAAACACCCCTTTGTCATTACTGCGCCTGGAGTCCTCTTGAGGGGCCACGCCAATACGCCCGATCATGGGGCGCAAAGGCATGGTGACGTGGTCGTTGAAGATCACACCCTCCGGAGTGATCTGTACACGGGCTTTGCGAAACGCCGGGATACGTTCGCCAAGTGGACCACGACCAGGGGTCGCACCGATCCAGCCGTAGTCCAGAGGCAAGGCCACATCGAGTACCTCGATCTTAAGCGTATCGCCTGGTTGTGCTCCCTCGATGTATACCGGGCCTGCCATCGTCGTCAGTATGGCCATCGCCTCAGGGGAGGAGTTCGGCCCTTCATACGTGGCGAAACGATCATTAGTCTCCATCACAAATGGCTCCCCCGGCTGGACCTGGAGGACAGGAGGATTCTTGGCGCTAAAGCTAGTACAGAGTTGGTCCCTGGTAACTCTCTTCATGCCTGTTGCTCCCCTTTTTGCTGAGCTTTGCCGTCAGGTGTGGTGCTACTGTAGGCAGTTCTACGAACCCATTTGGTGTTAGGATGGCGAGCATAGGCTACATACTGGACCCTGTCAAGCGCAGTCTGTACAAGACTATGATGCGCTGTATCTAGACAAGATACAGAGCCACAGGTGCCCCTCTTGCTCTTACCAGTTGCGAGCATGCAGGATGGCCTGAACATTTTGCTCTGCAAGTTGCGGGGCAGGCAGAGCACACGAGGAGAGCTGGCCTTTTCCCTTGACACCCCCCCTGCCGTTATACTATTCTGACGTCCAATTTGTCCTGCAAAAATGTCAGACAATTTTTATCTCTAGCGTGTAACCGGGGCACGATGCAAGCCCATCAGTTACTCATCCGTACATCAGTGTCGCATCATTCTTGTTCCTGAGCGCAAGGACAAGGCGCTCGCTGAACATCACCCGCCAGCGAATGTAGAGTGCATTACACGTCATGTGGTACAGAGCTGGCGCAGTCCAGTGCGTATGCGTCCTTCTGTGGTGCGGTGAGCAGGGCAGAGTACGCCTTGACACTGCACTGCAGGTATGACACAATCGCCGCTTTATAAACAAGGGTATGGCGTGTACAACCCTAACGACGCCTGGAAGCATGCCATGAGGAGGGACCATCAATGGCGCAGGTGAATTTACGTAACCTCGTGAAGAAGTTCTCCGAGGAAGTGGTAGCAGTAAACAATGTTAATCTGGATATTGAAGATAAAGAGTTCGTGGTGTTAGTCGGTCCCTCGGGATGTGGCAAGACGACGACGTTACGTATGGTGGCCGGGCTGGAAGACATCTCGGCAGGGGAAATTTACATCGGCGACCGCCTGGTGAACGATGTGCCCCCGAAAGACCGTAATATCGCCATGGTGTTTCAGAACTATGCCCTCTATCCCCACATGACCGTCTACAAAAACATGGCTTTCTCGCTCAAACTACGCCGCACTCCCAAGGCCGAGATTGATCGTCGGGTCAAAACCGCGGCGGATATTCTTGGGATTGGTGACCTGCTGGACCGCAAGCCCAAGCAACTCTCCGGTGGTCAGCGGCAGCGTGTCGCCGTGGGGCGGGCCATTGTGCGGCAGCCAGAAGTTTTCCTCTTTGATGAGCCGTTGAGTAATCTGGATGCCAAGTTGCGCGTCAACATGCGGGCCGAGCTCATTAAACTGCACGACCGTCTCGATGCTACGATGATTTACGTGACCCATGACCAGGTGGAAGCCATGACCATGGGCGACCGCATTGTGGTTATGCGCAACGGTTTTATCCAGCAAGTCGGTCCCCCTATGGAAGTGTACAATCAGCCGCAGAACCAGTTCGTAGCCGGCTTCATTGGCAGTCCGCCGATGAATTTTTTGGATGCTCGCCTGGTGTCGGACAACGGTGGGTTGGCCGTCGATCTCCAGGGTATGCGCCTCCCACTGCCGCCGCAGCACGTGAAGGGTGCGGAAGCCTATACCAATAAAAATGTCGTGTTTGGCATTCGGCCAGAAGACATCTTGTCAACGCCGGAGAAGAAAAGCCCCTACCTGACCCCGATCCGGGCCACTGTGGAAGTGCTCGAGCCTTTGGGGGCGGAAATCGTTCTAGAACTCTCCTATAAAGGCTACGCTTTTACAGCGCGTATGGAGCCCCAAATGCGCGCCAGAATGCATGATGAAATTGAGGTCTATTTCGACATGGAGCGCGTCCATCTCTTCGATCCCCAGACTGAGCAGGCTATTCTCTAACGCTGCAGCGCTCTTTCTTGACACAGGAGGACACTCCGATATGGATTTCGGTTTTAGCCCTGAGCAAGACATGTTGCGGCAGACCGCACGCGCGTTTCTGGCGGAAAATTGCCCCACCGCTCTGGTCCGACAGCTCATGGAGGACGAGCGTGGGTATAAGCCAGAGCTCTGGAAAGACATGGCTGAGCTTGGCTGGCTGGGCCTCGCCTTTCCGGAAGAGTATGGCGGGCAAGGACTAGGCTTTGTGGACCTGACGGTCATTCTCGAAGAGATGGGTGCCGTGCTGCTGCCGTCGCCCTTTTTCGCTTCCGTGCTGCTAGCCGGTCAGACGATTCTCCTCGGCGGCTCAGAAGACCAGAAAAAAACCTATCTCCCGAAAATTGCAGATGGTTCGTTGATCGCCACGCTGGCTATGACTGAACCGTCCGGGCGCTTTGATGCCGAAGGCATCACGGAGGTGAAGGCCACGCCGACGGCCGACGGCTTTCTTATCTCTGGAACGAAGCTGTTTGTGTCCGATGCGCACATCGCCGATCTCATGATGGTAGCCGCACGCACCAAGGAATCGGGCGATAAAAGCTATGGCATCAGCCTGTTCCTGGTTGAGGCGAACAGCCCCGGGCTCTCGACTACCCTGTTAAAAACCATGGACCAGACGCGCAAGCAATGTGAGGTGGTGTTTGACAATGTCATGGTGGGGCGCGATCGCCTCATTGGCATGATCGATATGGGCTGGCCAATCCTCCAGAAGGTGCTCAGCATCGCCACTGCCGCCCTCTGCGCTGAAATGGTAGGTGGTGCCCAGCGGGTGCTCGATATGAGTGTGGCGTATGCCAAGGAACGTGTCCAGTTCGGGAGGCCTATTGGCAGCTTCCAGGCGATCAAGCACAAGTGTTCAGAGATGATGCTACAGGTGGAATCCGCCAAATCTGCCGCCTATTATGCGGCCTGGGCCGTGGAGGAAGATGCGCCCGAAGCACCTTTAGCCGTGTCGATGGCCAAGGCATACTGCAGTGATGCCTATCGCTACACGGCGGGTGAAGGCATTCAGGTGCATGGCGGCATTGGCTTCACCTGGGAGCACGACATGCATCTCTATTTCAAACGCGCCAAATACTCTGAGTTCACCTTTGGCGATGCCACCCATCATCGCGAGTTGGTGGCGCAGGAAATTAACCTTTAAGCTATCCTATTCTCCCCTTCTCCTACGGAGAGAAGGGAAGAGTGGGTCGTAAACGAGATTGTACACGCACGGAGGAGGTATGTACGCAACAGTCGTACCTCCGCTGCACGCGGCGCTCGGAGTCTATAAGCGACATCATCAGTAGCCAGGGTATTTCTCGCAGTCCTCAGGTGTGTCTTGTACAGCGCTTTAGCCCAGATTATTCACCAATACTAAAAATCAACTATAGAGAGGTGCTTTTGATGCCAGGATAACCTCTACTTAATCGCATCACAGGATTATCCGGCTCCTAAAGCACATCTATCATATTGTCCTGGCTCTGCATCAATTAGGCATGTGACACCCAGTTGCGCATCGATGTCTATGAGTAGAACCACAGCAGTATCCGAAGACAAACGGCCTCCATCGAAGTCGAGGTCAAAAGTCGTGCCCCCTACCGGCTCTCATGACGGTATACAGGGGCAGTCAGGCGATGACGGCTATTGGCAACTGA
>JBMDXC010000438.1:0-6437 GCA_048594805.1 Candidatus Entotheonellaceae bacterium
TCCCAGCGCCGTTGGGTCCCAAGAAGCCCAGAATTTCGCCCTGTTCGACGCTGAAGGAGAGGTCCCGGATCGCTGTCACGGGACCATAGTATTTACTGAGGTGGTCCACCTCGATCATCCTGTGCTCTCCTCCTGCGTGCCTTTTAACCCTCTTTCGTTGGTTTGAGTGCAACGTAGAGGCTGCTGCCACGGCGTTCGAGCAAAAACAACGCCGGCGTATTCGCGGTAAGATGCGAGGTCGCTTCGGCATAGGATTCGAGATCCGTAACCGGCTGGCGGTTCACTTCGCGAACAATATCCCCCCGCTGAATACCCGCTTCAGCCGCTGGACTATCCGGCTCCACACGCGACACTACGACGCCCTTGGTATTGTCGAGTCGCAAGCTGCGCGCCAGTTCTGGAGTAATGGCTTCGACGCGCAGTCCTACACTCTCTTCCACATCAGAGGGCTGCAACTTGGCTGCTGCCTCTTTCTCCTCCGTCAACGTCCCCAGGGTCACAGGAATCGTCATCTTCTTGCCACCGCGTACGACCTCTACCTGCACTTTCGTCCCCGGCGCGATAGCCGCTACCATACGCGGGAGTTCGGTCGAATCCTGCACCTTGTGGCCCTGAAACCCTGTGATGACATCGCCCCGCTGAATGCCAGCTTTCGCGGCTGGACCATCGACCATGACATCCGAGACCAAGGCTCCATGCATATCCTCGAGATTAAACGCTTTGAAAAGGTCTGGAGAAATACCCTGAATCGCCACCCCCAACCAGCCACGCGTGACACTGCCTTTGGTGTGGAGTTGTACCAGGACCTCTTTGGCAAGATTGATGGGAATGGCAAAACCGATCCCCTGGCCGCCAGACACAATCGCCGTGTTAATACCAATGACTTGTCCGCGCATGTTGAAGAGCGGGCCACCACTGTTGCCAGGATTAATGGAGGCATCGGTTTGGATAAAGTCATCGTAAGGGCCAGCGCCAATAATTCTCCCCTTGGCGCTGACGATGCCGGAGGTCACGGTATGCCCTAAGCCAAATGGGTTCCCGATGGCCAGGACCCATTCCCCCACTTCGAGGGTATCAGAGTTGCCAAACGGAACTGTAGGAAGCGGTTGAGGGCTTTTGACCTTGATCAAAGCCAGGTCCGTCTTTGGATCACGCCCCACGAGCGTGGCGTCAAATTCTTCCTTGGTGGCCATGGTTACTTTAATTTCAGTGGCTCCCTCCACAACATGATTGTTCGTGACAATAAACCCGGTCGAGTTAATGATGAAACCCGAACCGAGGCCTGAACGCTGGCGCCTCGGGCCGCCACGGCCCCCGAAGAAGCGATCAAAAAATTCCTGAAAGGGATCGTTCTCTTCCCTGCCAAATGGCGAACGACTCGGAGTCGATTTCCCCTCTACTTGTTTGCTACTGATATTCACCACGGCCGGCTTGAGATGTTTGGCTAACTCGACAAAGGCTGGCGACACGGGCTGTTCACCAGTCGCAGCACCGCTGCCCTCCTCCCAGATCTGTGCTGCCTTGAGAGGCAGTACTGACAGGAAGCAGCCAAGCCATAGCCCGAGTAACACCGCATGTATACGGGTTTTCCCTCGGTGCTGAAACAACATGTGACGCGACATGAGGCGTACTCCTTTTCGCATGTGACTACAGAGTGTCCGAGACCCGCACACCAGCTGCAAGCCCCCAGCGCTCTCCAGGCAACCGTACTACGCAAGGGCTCCACGGTGGCAACGGGTCGATGCCGATTTTGGTAATCTAAATCATCCAAGTCTCGAAAAAATTCCCTGCTCCCTCTCGCATTGCGCAGCGCTTCGTCGTCCTCTCGCCGGCGGTCCTCGCTTGACGCGTGCATATCCTCCCTCCCTCACGCAGCCCCCAGCGTAGGGTGTACGCTTGCGCCTGGGGAGCACACGCAATAGGAGTTGCTGAGGCTGCCACTCACTCTACGCGAGGAGACATTACCAGGATTTGCCCATAACCTCTATCACAGGGTTGAGGCCATGAGGTCGCGGTCATCAGTACCTTGGAAAGTATTATCCTCAGTAGATAAGGTGGTCATGCGATGTTCCTTCTCCACGCGGGATATAAACTAAGGTAGCAATATTACAACGCGAATACAATCTCAGGCAGGGGGCAAATCGCAGTCATCCATGCAAGCGCGGCAACCCTGCCGGCCCATGGCAGATGAGGGGCAAGGTGGCTTGCCCCTCGGACCCAATGTTTAGTAATCGTCCATATCGTGATGCCCACCCTGAGGCATCGCTGGCTTCGTGTCTTCCGGCAGCTCCGTAATGAGCGCCTCTGTGGTGAGCAGTAAGGCCGCCACACTCGCGGCATTCTGTAAAGCAATACGCGTCACCTTCGTGGGATCGATGATCCCCTGCGCCACCATGTCGACATACTTGTCATTCGCGGCGTCATATCCTGTGCTGCCTGACTCGGCTTTCACGCGCTGAAACACGGTAGCACCCTCAGCACCAGCGTTCAGGGCAATCATGCGCAGGGGCTCTTCGAGCGCTCGGCGGATGATATTGACGCCAACCTGCCGATCACCACCAAGCTGCAGCTTCTCCAGCGCCGACAGAGCACGGATGTACGCCACGCCACCACCGGGGACAATGCCCTCTTCCACAGCCGCACGAGTCGCGTTCAGGGCGTCTTCCACACGCGCTTTCTTCTCTTTCATCTCCGCTTCCGTCGCCGCCCCAACCCTGATCACTGCCACACCACCAACCAGCTTCGCGAGCCGCTCCTGGAGCTTCTCGCGGTCATAGTCAGAGGTCGTTTCCTCGACCTGGGCCCGAATCTGCTTTACGCGTGCTTCGATATCCGAGGCGGAGCCAGCGCCTTCCACGATCGTGGTGTTTTCCTTGTCGATAGTGATGTGCTTGGCCTGGCCGAGATCGTTCAGTGTGATGCTTTCCAGCTTGATGCCAAGGTCGTCGGAGATGACATTGCCACCGGTGATTACGGCCATGTCGCGCAACATCTCTTTGCGCCGATCGCCAAAGCCCGGAGCCTTCACCGCCGCGCACTGCAGGGTGCCACGCAGCTTGTTGACCACCATGGTCGCCAGGGCCTCACCCTCAACGTCCTCAGAGATCACCACCAAGGGACGGCCAGCCCGGGCAATCTGCTCGAGCACGGGCAAGAGTTCCTTCATATTGCTGAGCTTCTTCTCGTTCAGCAGAATGTAGGGGTTCTCCAGGACTGCTTCCATGCGCTCAGCATTGGTCACGAAGTAGGGGGAAATATAGCCACGGTCAAACTGCATCCCCTCGACGACATCCATCGAGGTCTCGGCCGTTTTGCCCTCTTCAACCGTGATGACACCGTCTTTGCCAACCTTCTCCATGGCCTCGGCGATCAGATCACCAACCGTGCGGTCGTTATTGGCCGAAATCGTGCCAACCTGGGAAATCTCGGTTTTGCCTCTGACCTCACGGCTGAGCTTGCGCAGCTCTTCAACCACCACATCCACGGCCTGCTCGATGCCGCGTTTGATCTCCATAGGGCCATGACCACCGGTGACCTGCTTGAGCCCTTCCCGGAAAATCGCCTGCGCCAGCACGGTCGCAGTCGTAGTGCCATCACCAGCCACATCGCTGGTCTTGCTGGCCACTTCCCGGACCATCTGCGCACCCATGTTTTCAAACGGATCTTCTAATTGGATTTCTTTGGCGACGGTGACACCGTCTTTCGTTGAGGCCGGCGAACCGAATTTCTTATCGAGGACGACATTGCGACCGCGAGGGCCCAACGTGACCTTCACAGCATTGGCCAGCTTGTTAATACCGGTCAGAATATCGGCACGGGCTTTTTCGCCGAAATGCAGTTGTTTTGCAGGCATAGCTATGCTCCTTCCTCTACAGCTACAGCGCGAGCGAGCTTACTCAATCACGCCCAGTAAGTCAGACTCACGGAGTACCAGCAACTCTTCACCGTCAATGGTGATCTCAGTGCCGGCATACTTGCCAAAGAGGATTTTATTGCCCACAGCCACCCCGACGGGACGCCGTGTACCATCGTCCTGGAGTTTCCCAGGGCCAACCGCCAGGACATTGCCTTCCTGCGGTTTTTCTTTGGCTGTGTCAGGAATAATGATCCCGCCGACTTTTTCCTCGGCAGCTTCCAGACGTTTCACCAGCACATGATCGTGCAAGGGACGAAACTGCATGGCCGACCTCCTCTACAAGGACACTCCGACAAACCCCACCTATGCATTGATACACTAACTGCTCATCATCATGAATGCGGACCACATGCCCAAGGGCCTTCCACCTCCACTGCGCTCACACCCTCTACAGGGATTGTTAGCACTCGACCACGTTGAGTGCTAATAACGATAACCAAGGGCTATGAAGGTGTCAAGGGGTGGCTGTGGGAAAAATCCAGCTCCTTGCTCAGCTTCGGATGAGCGCATGTTTGCCTGGAAGGAGCCGAGAGCGATAGGTCGAGAGCGTTTGTTACTCCTGGCCGTTATGCCAGGCCAGATACCCGCGCCAGCTTTCCGGCGGGTTGCGCAGGCCTACGGCCATGGTGATATATGGTTGCCAGGTAGGTTTCTTCGGCAGGTGGCGCAAATGCATCCCAGATTGTTCGAGCGATTTCCCCCCTTTACGACGGTTGCACGTAATGCAACAGGTGACGATATTCGTCCAGTCTGTCGGCCCACCGTGCGCCCGTGGAATAATATGATCATAGGTGAGTTCGCTTACGGAAGGCTGGCATCCACAGTACTGGCACTCATAGTTGTCGCGAGCATAGATATTCTGGCGTGAGAACTTCACCCCCGTGCCTCGCACCCGGATAAGGGTCAGCAAGCGCACAACGGCCGGTAGACGTACTGCCAGACTAATACTGTGGATTTCACGGGTATACTCTTCTACGACTTCCACTTTGCCGGCAAACACCAACGTCAGGGCACGCTTCCAGTTGATCACTCGCAGCGGTTCAAACGAGGCATTAAGCAGCAGAACGGGTTCCATGTGTGCCGATATCCCGCCCCGATCCTATCTATGGTGGGTGGATGATCCTACATCTATAGATAGTGCATACGCTCACATCTTTATGTATCATACACCTAGAAGGCAGGAAATGCTACTGCCACCTTCGCCTGGTTGCTTTTCCTGGTCACTCCTCCCCGACTTGATTAACCGCCAGCCCTGCCTGCCGCAAACGACGAATTTCCTCGACTCTGGAGGCGCCATAGGGAGATAAGAGCAGATACTGGAGAATCGTCCCAGCACACAGCACAATAGTGAGGCATAAGAGCATGGTCGCGAGAGTGATAAGCGTACTCATCACCAGTCCTTTCGTACTTAGCGACCACGCAATTTGGGGTCCAGTACATCCCGTAGCGCGTCACCAAACAGGTTGGCGCCAAACACGGCGGCGCTGATAAAGATGCCGGGGAAAATCGCCATCCATGGCGCCGTCTCGAAATAACGCATGCCTTCCACCGACAGCATACGGCCCCATGACGGCGCTGGTGGAGGCACCCCCAGGCCCAAAAAACTCAGCGAGGCTTCGACCAGGATCGCTCCGCTCAGACCGGCCGTAGCAACGACAATATACGGGGCGGTCACATTGGGGAGGAGGTGCCGCAGCATGATGCGCCAGGGGTTACAACCAATGGCACGCGATGCTTCAACATAGAGGCTTTCCTTCGCAGAGAGCACAGCAGAGCGGATCACCCGGTTGGTGCTTGGCAGGCGTGGGATAGCAATGGCAATGACCACATTGAGCATCGAGGGGCCTAACATAGTCACAATGGCCATGGCCAGGACCAGGCCAGGCAGGGTGAACAGCACATCGGCACAGCGCTGGATGAACTGGTCGACGCGCCCTCCCAAGAAGCCACTCAACAGCCCGGCGAGCGCCCCAAGCGTGGTCCCAAGCAGGGTCGCGAGCACGCTGACGTACATGGAGAGGCGCGCCCCATGGACGACACGGCTATAGATATCTCGCCCAAAGCCATCGGTGCCGAACCAGTGCTCGGCCGACGGGGGCTTGACGCGGGCCCGATAGTTGTTGAGATCCGGGTCGTGCGTGGCCAGTGCCGGCGCCAGGACAGCCACCACCACGAAGACCAGAAGCAGCATTGCCCCCATGGCACCGAGCGGCTTACGCTTGCAAAACACCCACAGAGGACGGAGGTTTGGGTGGAGTCGCCACTGTGGTGCCGTGCGCTCCAGAACTCGTACATCAGCTTTCGTTATTCGCACTATGTTTCCCTCACGCGCTTCAGCCGTAGCGAATACGTGGATCTAAGAACCCATAGACGATATCCACCAGCAAATTGACCGTGACCACCAGGACGGAGAACATAAAAACCAGGGCCTGCACGGAGGGATAATCGCGGTGGGTAATGGCGTCCACCAGATACCTGCCGATGCCTGGGATGGTGAACACCGTCTCAATCACCACGAGCC
>JBMDXC010000439.1:0-4654 GCA_048594805.1 Candidatus Entotheonellaceae bacterium
AGTGGGACCACGATTGAGGTGTATTACGACGGGGTACTGGTCATCAGTGCCACCGATACCGCCTACACCCAGGGCCTCATTGCCCTCGATGTGGAAAACCAGCCGATCGAATTCGACAATGTCGTGGTAAGGACTCTACCCTAAAGGCGAATCGCATATAAATAAAGTTTTTCGAACAAGCATTGGGGTGACTCGTATGTTGAACATTACTACCATGGCAAGACAATCGCAGATGCACTGGATGCTGATGTTGCCATTCGCTGGCTATATGATGTTCTGTGCTGAATCGATCTTTGCTCCTCCCAACCCCCTCTGGGTAGCCCTCCTGCTTCTATGGGCTTTGTGTGCTACTATTCTTGTTGGAATGCTAATTAGGAGAAATAACACAGAGATTCTTGATGTTTTAGACCGCAAGGCAAGTAGTATAGTGATAGGGTTGATCGCTATAGCATCGGTTATTTTCGTTGCTATAAATTTTTTACAGGCACATTATTTTACCATGGGTATGCGATCCAGAGATATGGCGTATTACAATCAGATCCTCTGGAATACATTACATGGTAATATCCTCGCTGGAAACCTTAACCAGGAGATCTTGCTTAATCCACCAGCTTCGAACGATTTTGCTCTGCACGTCTCACCATTCCTGCTTGTGGGGATTTTACCAATTTACGCTATATTCCCGCACTTTTCTACCCTTCTTGTTATCCGTGACTTAGCGCTTGCTGCGGCTGCCTGGCCCCTCTTCTTACTGGTACGGGAACGTATGGGGGGAGTAGCAGGTATAGCAGCAGTGGTACTATACCTGGCGAATCCTACAGTCATGGCACAAAGTTACCAAGAGTTTACCCCTCTACAGCTAGCTCCACTGCCATTTTTCCTGGCTTTCCGCGCTTTCCTTCGTGAAGAACTCGGCAGGTTTCTATGTTGGATGGCAATTGCTATCAGTATGAGAGAAGATGTTGCGGTGACTATGGCTGGATTTGGGGTATGGGCGCTTGTGAGAAGGCGCTCCCATCGATGGACGGTTGTTAGCCTTGGTATACCTCTCATCTGGTGGGGGGTGGCAACTCTACTGATCCAGCCAGCTTTTGGGCGCTGGGGAAATAACATCTCTGAGATTGCTCTTGCTGGAGGTAGTCAGGCACAGTGGGGGATCCATGAGATCTTACTAAGAAACCCATTACAGGTCCTGCAAGTGTTAGGAGAAGGCGGCTTGCACTATCTTTATCGGATGTTGCGTTCCGTTGCTTTCCTCGCTGTTATGGGATGGGAGGGGCTACTCGCAGTTCCTGTACTTATAGCAAACCTCTTTTATGGAAAAATGTCCCATGAGGGTATAGAAGCTACCTCACGCTTGGCACTTTTGCCATCTTGTGCTCTTATAGGAGCAACCATAGTACTTATAAACCAAGCGGCCCGAAAATATCAAAGGGATGCAAGGATATTTGCTATTGTTATGCTCTTTTTCCTCCCATCAGCAAACTTGTTGGATGGAATGAAAGATACAGCTCAGGAAGGGCTAATAACATACACTCTACATAACGATGCAGAGGCTCTCTGGGAAGTTGTTGGGCTTATTCCAGATTCAGCCTCTGTAGCAGCCCCTGGTTATGCTCTTCCAGCTTTAGCGAACCGTTCCAGACTTTTTAATCTACCGCAGCTTCATATGTATCCAAATACTCGGTTGGACTATATCCTCCTTGATCGTGATCTTGACCGCGTAACATCTAATCCTGAGTTGCAGGGGGCTTACAGAGCACTTCTTGAAAAACTATCTCACTCCATGGAATACGAGACAGTGTGGAAGCGAGGAGAATATTCTCTTTTGCGTCGGAGAGAAGAGAATCAGCTTCCAGAGAAAATGCACTCCTTCTTGCCTAATGGGAGCCATCTGAGCGCCACTAGCCGATAAGTTAGAGGCTTCAGATCAGTAAACGCTATGGAACTTGCCCGAAACATATAGACGACTTTATCGTCACGTATTGTGCTTCTTGGCCTGACGCTGGTGTCGTCCGTAATCCTGGCGCGCATTCTGGGCCCGGAGGGACGTGGCTTGTTTGCGTTGGTCCTGCTCCTGCCCGAGCTGGCACGGAGTCTGGCTCTGCTCGGTTTTGAACAGGCGAATGCGGTGTATGCAGGGCTGGAGCCGCGCGGGTGCCGGGTTCTGGTCTGGCAGTCGGTAGCAGTGGCGGGCGTGGTAGGGGGGGGCATTACGGTCGCCGGCGTATGCTTTATCGCCTTTGGAGCGCCAGGGTTTCATGCCCTGGTGCAGGGGCCACTGTGGCTGTATCTACTGGCACTTTTGATGGTACCTGGCATGCTGGTGGTCGATTACTGGTACGCCATTATCCGAGGCATGAACCGGATTGCCTTACTTAACAGCGTTGAGGTAGGGTCGAAAGCCGCAGCGCTGATTTCTGTGGTCGTAGTCGTTGGGCTATTACAACTTGGTGTTACTGGCGCCGTCTGGGCCGATGCAGCGATGAAAATAGGTACCGTGGTGCTTATGGTGGTGTTGCTGGAGCATGTAGGAGTCTGGGGCAAGCCGTCCTCCGACCGTCATCTCTGGAAGCGCACCTCACGTTTTGCCCTCCTGGCCTATGGTGGTACCATTGCTGCTTACCTCAACTACCGCATTGATGAATTCATCATCGCATCCTTTCTGCCGCCAGAGCAGTTAGGATTCTATGTCATAGCGTTTGGTCTGGCGGAAAGACTGTGGATTCTCACTGGTGCAGTCGCCAATGTGTTGTTGCCGCATCTTACCAACTCGCAGGAGCGCGACCCCACGCTGCCGGCAGTGATTGCGCGACATGTAACACTTTGGACTGGCATCGCCTGTTTGGGTATTTTCATACTGGCTGACACGATCGTACAGCTCTTGTTTTCGTCAGCGTTTGCCGCCGCTGCTCCTGCTTTGCGCTGCTTGCTGCCTGGCATCTTTGTGTTAAGTGTAGGTAAGGTGCTGGTGGCAGAGCTGCATGCGCGGGAGAAGGTACATTACACCGTTTGGGCATCCGGCATTGCTGCCTGCCTCAATATCGTTCTGAATGTCTTCCTGTTGGCGCGCTTTGGGATCTCGGGGGTTGCCCTGGCTTCCTCTATTTCGTATTCCTTCTTGTCATGTATGGTCACCTGGTACTACCTGTGGGAGACTGGCGTGCATTGGACAGTGTTGTTGCCATGCCGCAACGATCTGCTGGTCTACACAACACTCTGGCATCATGTACGCGTCTATTTTTTTCCCACAGTGCCGCGTGTACAGATACAAACAGCCGCAAATAAAGAGTCTAGATGAAGTCATTACTTATCAGTAGCATGTACTTTCCGCCCCAGGTGGGGGGCATTTCTCATTTTATGGCGTCAATAGGTTCGACCTTAGGTCCTGAGCGAGTCTGCTGCCTTACGGGAGTGCCTGCCAGTGCCAGTGCGGTGAGACATTTCTGCGGACCAAGAGTCTACCGTCGGCCAGCGGCGTTTGCCAAGTCAGACTATCTTCAGGCGGTCGGTTGGAGTACGGCCATTGTCCAGATTATGGTGCAAGAGCGGCCTCAAACCGTCCAACTCGCAACCGTCAGTGAGGGGTACTTAGGGCTCTGGTTACGCCGCTGGCTGAAGCTGCCTTTTGTTATATATGCCCATGGCAACGAAATATTGGGGCTTATGCAAGAGAGCTGGCCAAAGCCACGCTGCGCCTTACAGCAAGCCGACCGGGTATTGGCGGTGAGCCGGTTTACTGCCGAGCTTGTGCAGAAATTAGGAGTTGCTCCAGAGCGCATCGAGATTGTGCACCCCGGATGTGATGTGGACAGACTGCGGCCGCTACCGCCGCGGCGAGAACTGCAACACCAACTTCTGGGGGCACGCTCTAGAGATCAAGTCCTCCTCACCGTTGGTAACCTTGTGGCACGTAAGGGGCATGACATGGTCATCCATGCCCTACCACGAGTGCTCCAACGCATCCCGGACGTGACGTACCTGATTGTTGGTGATGGGCCGTACCGGGCGCAACTAGAAACCCTGGCGACGACTTTAGGCGTCCGAGAACATGTAGTTTTTGCCGGGCATATCCCGGATGCCGACTTGCCTCATATCTATGCACTGAGTACGGTGTTTGTGATGCCGAGCCGCGCACAGATGGAAGCCTGCGACATCGAGGGTTTCGGGTTAGTGTTCCTGGAGGCCAATGCGTGTGGTAAAGCAGTTGTTGGGGGCCGCTCCGGGGGAGTCCCCGATGCTATTGTAGACGGCGTTACTGGATTACTCGTTAATCCACATGATCCTGAAGATATCGCGCAGGCTCTCGGACGACTGCTTACCAACCGCGAGCTTGCGAGTCGTTTGGGGCAACAAGGATATGGCCGTGTTGTCCGCAACTTTCGCTGGGCACAAGTTGGAGATCGAGTACAGAGAGTTCTCAACGAGATATGGTTGGAGAAGGCAAAAGGTCTTTGATGTAAGGGGAAGCGGTTTTCTCATGAAGATTCATCGGTATCTTTTCTTGTCAGAAGGAAGAGCAATCGCTTTAGGAGGGCGATTTGTGGGATGATCGCACGTGACTTCCAGAGCCCCGTGCCGTTGCCGATTTTGCAGCCCATGAGTAGGAGGATGAGAACGAAACGTGCAAAATTCCAGATGAGAGCTGGTAGAC
>JBMDXC010000044.1:0-14827 GCA_048594805.1 Candidatus Entotheonellaceae bacterium
TTTGATGTGGTCGTCTTGCATACGGTCTTGACCCACGTCCCCGGCCCAGAGGCCCTCTTGGCCGAGGTGTTTCGTGTGCTGCGCCCGCAGGGATCCGTGGGTATAGGCGATAGGGACTTCTCCACTGCGACCGTCGCGATCGGCGATGACGACCCGCTGCAGACGTGTGTCGAAGCCTTTGTGGAAAATTTCGTCCATGATCCTTGGCTGGTGCGCCGTGTATCGGCTCTCGCCCGTGGAGCAGGCTTCACAGTCTCTCCCTTACAAAGCTATGGCATTGTCGAAACCCTTGAACCGAGTGTGACGCCCACCTGGGTGGATCGGGGTGCCGAGGCGCGCCTAGCGGCGGGGCACATCGGGGCCGAACTGGCGGCAGCGCTGAAGGCAGAAGCACGCCGTCGCGCGGCAGAAGGTACCTGGTTTGGCTACATGGCCTATGCGAGTCTCATCGGCCGCAAACCGGGCTAGTCCAGAGATCCCACGGGACTTTTCCGGGGAGGCTCTGAGGGCATCCCCGCCTAACATCGGCCTGGAACCGACTGGGAATAGCGTCCGCTCGTGCCTCGCTCCCGCTATTCCCAGCGGCTCAGGCCCAGCGTTGATATGACTTCCGATGTCAAGGGTTGGGAGCAACTTTTTTACGTTCGCATCAGAGTTTTTTCCTTTTGTCTATCGGCAGAACCGGAGCCAGTCAAAGACGACGGTTGATCCTGCTGCTATCCGTGGGTTGGTTACCACCTTCCTGGCCTCCGTCGGGTGCCTGCCTCATTCTCAGCGCGAGTATTCTGTACTCGCCTCTGAACGCTGCCGTGGGTTCCACCACACCGGGGCTGCGCCTCTGCCGAGAGACGTTGGCAACCTAGACCGCTGGTGCGTCAATCCGCCGCGATCGTTATGCTTGCGGTGTCCCGGCCACCTGCTTGGCCATGGCCCACATGCAGGCACTTCATGCGCGGGCCATGGCAACGACGACTTGATGGGCATTTTTGCCTTTGGCCATGAGCTGGCGATCCCGTTGACAGAGGCGGACCTGGGCCTTCCAGCTGCTGGCCTGGATCGCTGTCGGGAGCTTTTCCAGGCGCAGGTGCAGGTGCTGACTGATTTGGGCGGGATACCGATACGCCCAGGCACCTGCGACCAGGGCACGACGGGCGTGGGCATGCCCGGTCTGAGGAATGCTCCCCTGCTGACGCCGCGCCCCACGGGCATATTCCGCGGGTGTGAGCCCCAGAGAATGCATGCGCTGTCGGGGGTGCTCGCAGCGTGTCCGGTCGCCCAGCTCCGCCACGGTCGTCACGGCCACCGTGCACTGGACCCGGCGCAGGGCCTGGAGGGCTTCGACCACTGGAGCGAAGCGCCAGGGTGTGACCTGCTCGTGGCGTGCGAGTGCCAGACGGCCCAGCCGTTCTGTTGGTGCGGTCACGGTCTGGACGTATGCCGGCAAGACGCTCTGCTGCGCCGGGGTGGGACACACCACCGCGCTGCGCCAGCGCAGGTGGGCGGGACTCCAGTGAGCCCGCCCCGTAGAGCGGAGATCGTGCCGCAGTAAACACGCTTGCAGACGCAGTGTGGCCGCCTGCAGATCCCGGAGGGTCTCTGCCCGCGCCCGACGCAGGTCGCGGATCGCTTCATCGTCGAGGGCCGGGCCAGAGACGGGGGTGAGGTCCCCCGAGCGCATGAGCCGGGCCAGTGGCATGGCGTCACGTCGGTCAGGGTTGACCCGGTCACCCGCCTTTGTGGGCATGCAGGAGGGCGCGACGACCCAGCAGACAGCGTCGTTGTTCGTCAGATACCGCGAGAGCCAAGACCCACACGGGCCGGCTGCATAGACAAAGACCAAGTGTTTGGCCTGCGATGGCAGCTTCCGAATCAGGATGTCGATGTCACACTGCCGGGTGCCAAAGGTCCCCAGGGAGATGACCGCGGCGTCATGATCTTTGGCGACGTAGGTCACAGCGATCGACGCTTTGTGCACATCCATTCCGACGTAAAGCGTGCGAGACTGTGCCATGGCTGACCTCCGAGTATGGTGCATGCCTGTGGGTGACAGGATGCAGTGCTGGTTTCGGTAAGCGAACCCGCGATACCCTCCTAGGAGCGGACGTTTTCCCATTTTTTTCCGCTTTGTTTGCAGCGAGTCCATCGTCACTTGGCAACATGTCCTGCCTTGATTTCCAGCTGCTGGTGCATCGATACAGGGCGGCACCACACACTGCTTGAGGCTCTCTCGCCGTGTGCACGACGAGTGCAGCGAGTGCTGAGTGTGTTCTCTGCGCCCTCGCAACATCTCTGTGCCCTCGTACCGTCCTCGGCAAACGCCAGGATGAACGTCAAACGTTCGCCAGTGAGAGGCAGGCGCGGGGGAGGAGCCGCACACGTCCACCATCGGCGACTCGCGCTGTATGAGCAGGAGCCGGCGGAGGTCTCTCATCCAACGTCGCGCGCAGGGCTAGTGCCCTCGACGCTCATCGGCGTTCAGCGACGCAGTCCTGCGTGCATTGGAGAGCGTGTATGGTCAGGGTCATCCCCTGATGGTCTATAGTGCCGGTCACATGACTTGATGCTTTTGAAAAAATTGTATGTTATGGTAGCTCTGCACTTAACCGTGGTGAGGTGCCCTTGTAATGCAAACAGGGGTCCAGACCTACTCCTCGTGGCCATGTTGCCACGCACAGCCAGGAGGAGCGTCATGGACCCCACACCGACATGCTGCCCCCAGAGGCACTGCCCTGCCAGAGGCCAAACGGGCCAGGGCAATAGCGGTATCCATTCACAGAAGGCACAGCGGTTCCGCTGCCACGCGTGCCCTAAGACGTGTCGCGCTACCACAGGGACGGTGTGTGACCGCCTGCGCACCGCGGCTGCGATGGGGAGCCTCGTCGTGACGTAGCTCGCCCCTGGGTGTCCCGTGCCAGCGATGGTGGCGGCATGGGGCTTCGACGCACGCACGGTCGCGGATTGGTGGGTCCGCTCGGACCGACCGGGCCACGCCGGGCACGCGTAGGTGGTCGAGCGACCACGCACCTTGGGGCAGGGGCACGCCGATGCGCTGCGCAGCAAGACACCAGGCGGCCTCGTGTGGATGGCGCTGGCCATGATGGTCACGCCGCGCGTGTGGCTGGGCGGCGAGGGCAGCGCGCCGCGCGCCCTGACGCTGATCCGACGGCTGCTTGAGCGCGGCCGCCGCTGTGCCGCGCGCCGTCCGCTGTTGTGGTGCACCGATGGGTGGTGCTCGTACATCCGGGCGATGCGCGCGACCTTGCGCGATCCTGGGCGCACAGGGCAAGGCGGGCGGCGGCGGCATCCCGGGCGCACCATCCTGATCGCCCACGTCGTCACAGGCGACGAGCGGCGGCGCGGCGGCGATACGGAGCGCCGCATGGTGGATGGCACCCCCGCACGCGTGGAGACGCTCCGACGCCGCGCGCAAGGCGACGGCGTGCTCCACACCGCAGACATCGAACGGCTGCATGCGACGTTCCGGGCACGCCGCGCACCGCTGGCCCGCCACACCCGGACGCTGGAGCACGGGATGTCCCTGGTCGGGACGGTCTCTCATTGTTGTCCCTATCACACGCGTCTCCGCCGTGCTGCCCAGACGCCTGGCACGGGAGCGACCAACCGGACACCGGCCAGGGCAGCTGGGATCACCGACCAGGGCTGGAGCGTCCGAGCACTGTGAGCGTTGCATGTGCCACCGCCGCGCTGGGCCCCACCGCAGCAGCGCGGGCGTGCTTCACGGGCACGGCAATGTCTGATTGAGCGATGGTGCTCGTGACCACGGTTAACTGTGGAGCGACCGCCTCTGGCGCGCACGCAGTATACGCGTTATTACCTGCACAGTCGTGGGAAGGCTAATAGCCTCCATGGCGACGGGATGCTCAATCCTGAGACACCAGGTATAGAGCCACCAGATCGCTTTCTCTACGATCCGCGCCATCCCGTGCCAACGTGCGGTGGCGCGCTCTGTTGCTGGCCTGGCGCCCTGCCGCAGGGTGCGTATGACCAGACTCCAGTGGAAAGCCGCGAGGACGTGCTGGTCTACACCACGCCTCTGCTTGCAGCGGACGTGGAGGTTACGGGCCCTGTACTGGTGACGCTGTATGCTGCGTCCTCAGCCGTGGATACGGACTTCACCGCCAAGCTGGTTGACGTGCATCCCAGTGGCTTTGCCCAGAACCTCACAGACGGCATTGTCCGGGCGCGTTATCGGCAATCCACCGCCCGTCCAGAGCCCATCGAGCCTGGCCAGGTCTACGCCTATACCATTGATCTGTGGGCCACCAGCAATGTCTTTAAGGCCGGTCATCGCATTCGTCTGAAGATCTCCAGCAGCAATTTCCCACGCTTTGACCGTAATCCCAACACTGGTGGGGCACTGGCCGCAGAGACTGCACTGCTGCCCGCGATCCAGACGATTCATCACGACGGCACCTACCCCTCGCACGTGATGCTGCCGATCATTCCACGTACGTGAGCTTCCTCGGCACGCTGTGCTGTGTCAACGAGTCGAGCCCAAGCCGTGTGTGTAGAGCGCTGGCGTGCGTCGATCGCGCTTCGCGCGGTGACCAGAGCGGTACGCCCCTCTGCACTCTCTGGGCAGCGTTCAGAGGGACAGAGATCAGAGCACAAAATCATGTGGGACCCGCCAGCACCACGCGAAAGCCAACGGGGTCGTTGACGCTGCGCATGATGTGCCTGTCACGAGAGGCGCAGCGCACATTCTGATGAGCACTCCAGAAGGCGCCACCCCGCATTACGCGGGATTTCTCTGCGGAGGCTTGCAGAGCTTCACGCTTCGCACGCGCTACTCGCCTCGCGGGATAGGGATAGTTACCCACCAGACTCCGCTTCCACTCCCAGACGTTCCCACTCAATTCTTCCACACCATAGGGGCTGGCACCATGTGGAAAGCATCCCACTGCGCTGATTGTATGAATACCTGTTTCACCGTAGTTCGCCCGGTTCGGATCAGGCTCATTACCCCAGGGATAGGTGCGCCCATCAAAACCGCGCGCCGCCTTTTCCCACTCGGCCTCACTCGGCAGGATCACCCTCCAGTCCTCAGTACGTAACAGAGTTGTCAAGGGTTCTGGAGTGCCTGACCATTCCCGCAAGCGGGCTGTCAGCCACACACAGTACGCAACGGCATCGTGCCAGCTCACATACACTATAGGATGATTCACGGCTCCCTGCTCCCTACTGCTACGTCCCCACTGATAAGCGCTCGCGTCTACAAAAGCGCAAAACTGCGCCACAGTCACCGGATAGCGGGCAATGTAATATGCCGACAGCGTCATCTTGTGCTGTGGCGAGACTTTGAGCAACAGGGAATCGAGCTGCGCATCGCTCCCCATCAAAAATGGTCCTGCCGGAATCTCCACAAACCCCAGCAATGGTTCGTCCGGCAGATACCAGGCGTCGGCCCGGAAGCGTGGATCACCGACGTCTGCGAGGGCGTCTCCTGCCTGCGCGCGGTCTACGGCTGGCAATGCACTGTGTTGCAACGTGCGTACCAACCAGGTGCGGATGCGCTCGACTTTGGGGTGATTACGCTCGGCGACCTGCACCAGGCTTTTATTTTCGATGAGCACCTGGGCCGCCAGCAGGGTGGCCCAGTACCCTGCGTCCGCAGGCAATGGCTGTGCTGGTGGCGGCTCGAAACATAAGGCTTCGGCGAGTGTCCAGGCCGCAGCGGCCGTGCCACGCACGGCCTTCGCACCCGCCAGCAGCGTCACTTCGCGCCAGCGGTTGGGTTCAGCCCGTAGCAGCGCCGCCAGATCATCGGGAAAGCCCACATCCGTGAGATAGCAGGCCGCCAGGTATTCCTGAAACGTGCGGTGTGGAAAGGCGTAGACCCCCACACCACGCGGCTCCAGCAACCCGGCGCGGTCACGCAGGTATTCGATGAGGCGCGCCGGACGTATGTCAGGGTCAGGATGCCGGGCCAGGGCCAGCAACGCTGGCACTACTTCTCCTCGGCAATGTCGGCTGTCCCCACCAGCGCTGGTTGATCGCGATGTACCTCAAACGCCTGGCGATTCAGGGCCTGGCGCATGGCTTGCTGGTCGACCCGTAACCATTCCGCCAGGCTCGGCTGGATTCGGTCTCCCAGCGCCCCAGTTCGAGCCGCAGGCCATGCTCGGCAGCAATGCCACGCTTGAGTTCCTCAAGCACCGCTGGCAAGGCGTCGCGCTCGGCCTGCACATCACCCGGGGACGCGACTACGATGCGGAGTACGTGGACTGGCTCTATAGTCCCAGCTCCTTCTCTGCTGGCTCGCCCTGACGCCCCGTGGCAGCCCGCCCAGGCTGTCGCCAGCGCCCCTCTTGACCTCGATTCCTGCGCAGTCTACCTTGTTGCTGGCTTGGGTCACAATAGAAAAAGACCTTATGAGGAGTCTATACGCATGCGCCCTGTATTGACACATCTGGCTTTGCACGTACGTGATCTGGACACCTCCATAGCATTTTATCGCGACTACTGCGGTATGCAGGTGGTGCACGAGCGCGTGACGGACGGTCGCCGTGTCGTCTGGCTGGCGGAACCTGGACGAGAGCAGGAGTTCATTTTTGTGTTAGTGCCGGGCGGGCCGGGCCGACCGCAGGCGGCCACGGACTATAGCCACCTGGGCTTTGCGCTCGACAGCCGCGCGGCGGTGGATGCTATCGCTGATAAGGCGCGGACGACCGGATATCTGGTCTGGGAGCCGCGCGAGGAACCGTATCCTGTGGGCTATTACTGCGGGATTCGTGCCCCAGATGGCAACATGGTCGAGTTCAGTTACGGCCAGCCACTGGGACCAGGGGCCAGGGAACGGGGTGAGGAGGCAACAGATGCGGCACGTGCATGATCGCGGAGGTCCGGGAGTGCCTCCAGAATCGTATGCACCCGGCGCGGATCATGATCGGTCAGGGCGTCACCAGCCTCCACGTGGCTGGCACAATTCCCTAAGCTCAAGTCCTGGCCAGGAGAGGAAAAGTACCACTGAGGATCCAGCCATGCCAGCATCTTGTCCACATGGCTGGGGAAAACTGCCCTCACGAGGAGGCTAACTGGGGCGAGACCAAGGTGTTAGGCGGTCTGCCTACCGTGTGTGCAGAGCCCATAACTCTTCGCAGGACAGCCGTTTAGCGACCCCTTGCATCTCTGTGCTGTATTTATGGTACCTTGCCAGGCTCGTGTACCGCCTAAAAACTCGTTCTTATCATAGAAATTCAGTCACTCTATTTGGACATACATATAAAAAGGTAACATTATGATGCCGCACTGCTCAATGTTATTATGGTCCTGTTCGCGTACGTCTAGCGGCTAGCGGCGCCAGCGGCGTGCGGCTTAGGCGCTGCGACTCTGGGTCGCAGCGCTGCCGGGGTGTGCGTGCCGCAGCGCCATGACGCGCTCGATGCGCTGCATCCGCTGCGGGCACAGAGGACACTCCTGCCCGGAGCCCACAGGCATCGCACGCCAGGACTGGACAGCGGCCCGACATCCTCACGACGCGGGACAGATAAGGCTACTGGCTGAGACCTCGCTGCCGTTCTGACTCCTCGAGGTCTTCCAAGATGGTACGAACCTCTGTGAGGCCGGTATGCACCCGTTCCCACAAGGCTTGCTCATACTTTAAGGTCTCCCCCTCTTGCGAGAAGGACGTGTCGTGGCCGGCCTGCTCAATCTCTGCCTTTGCACGTGTCTGGGCACCGAGAGCGTGCTGCAGCGCGCTCATTTTTTGCTCAGCCTCCTCAAGGAGGGTACCGATCAGCTCGACGCGATGATGCAGTTCCATGTATAGGCTCCTTGCTAAGTGTTCTTCCATTGTCTGAATTCTACCGTGTGAGTAGGCTCATCTGTAGCCCTGCGGGTTTCGCATTCCACACATACGAGAGGGAGAACCTGCAGGTAGGGGTATGAGCGTCCTTCCCGAACGCGCCTCTAATTGAGGGGATTCTGGGCAGGAGTTTTTTCAAAGATTTCACCATGACACTGGATGACGTCCTAAGACGGCTGCGGCTTGTTTTCAAAGGGCCCTGCCCACGCCTCCTCCTACGCCCTCACCGGCGCTGGCGACCATGCGCAGAGCTGAGTCGCCTCAAACGGCGCAGCGGTAGCAACGAAGAGGTGTTTTATGATCTGCAGTGCCCGCATCGATCCCTTGGATGTCAGCATTCTTGTCCGGAGAGGGGTCTCACCGCTGCAGTTCCATCCATGGCTCCACCTTGTCCACAGGTGTGGGGAAAACTACCCCTCTCGAGGGGGGCAAAAGCTCATGGATGTCTAGGAGGTTGCAACTTGGGTGCAATTAACGTAGCGGTAATGGTCGTGAGGCTCTGATTCCGTAGGTCTTCAACTTCCGCTGTAGGGTTTTGTAGCCAATCTTTAAATGTTTCGCAGCTTTACTCTTGTTGCCTTTGGTTTCTTGCAGCACCTGCGCGATCAATGTTTTTTCTAGTTCTGCCGTCGCCTTGTCGACAATTTCTGGCAGACTATATCCTCTGGGCCCGCTGGCAATCGAGAGGTTTGGCTCGCTAGCCAGATGTTTAGGAGCTCTTTCAGAGGGTTGGCACAGGTGCTGTTTTTCAATGATGTCAGTAGTACTCAGCAAGACGGCGCGCCGCACGGCGTTCCGCAGCTCCCGCACATTACCGGGCCACTCATACGTCAATAAATACGTCTGTGCTTCCGGTGAAAACCTTCGGACATTCCTATGTAATTCAACGTTCGCCTCATGGCAGAACTGCTCCGCTAACACCAGGATGTCTTCCTGACGTTCACGCAGTGGCAGAAGGTAGAGTTTGAATTCGTTCAGACGATGAAAGAGGTCACTACGGAAACGGCCCGCTTTGACTTCCTCATCCAAGGGAAGATTGGAGGCGACGAGCAGACGGAAGTCAATTGGAACCTCACGCTCACTGCCCAGAGGAAAAATGCGGCGTTCTTGCACACATCGCAGCAATTTCATCTGCCCTTGCAGAGATAGATTGCTGATTTCATCAAGAAAGAGGGTACCACCTTCTACGATCTCGAAATATCCTATTCTTCTACCTTCAGCCCCTGTGAAAGCCCCTTTCCTATGACCAAACAACTCACTCTCTATCAAGCTCTCCGAGAGTGCTCCACAATCAACCGTAATGAATGGTTTGTCAGCACGATCACTATACGCATGCAGACAACGTGCTACCATCTCTTTCCCTGTACCTGTATCTCCTTGTATCAGAACTGTCAAATTCGTTTTTGCGATACGCTGTATCTGCATGTTGACTTGACGTGTGTGCAAGCTTTGACCTATCAAACTTATACTATGATTGCTTTCCCAGGAAGCATCTCTTGTCTTGTGGCTCTGTACCAGCATATAACAACCCTCTCTAGAACAAAAGCTTACACAATGCCTGCCGCATAGATTAAGTGTTGTCGCTGCACCTGAGCGCAGGGTGTTCTTCGACTAATTCTTCTCGGAGCCTCTTCTGGCCCTTCATTTATCGGTGGATATAGCTTTGTACATGATAGAATTATCGAAACAATTAGTTCTATCATACTTGTAATAGGTATTATTAACAATGTAGGCATTTGCTGTTTTTCGTATAAGGGCAAGCCCAATACCAAAGAGTAGAGACATTAGGTTGTATACAACACACTGTAAATTTAGGGGTTATGTGGATCTTGGCCATACAAGTCATTTGTTGCTATCGGGCTAAAAAAGCGTGGCTGTGATGTAGTTTACGTGCAGCCGCTGCAGCAAGATATACTGAAGCAAGGGCAGGGCTCTGGAATGTTGCGTTGTGACTCGCAGGTTCCCGCATTCCAGAGCCAACCGTGTGAAGCTAATACGTAGTAAAATTCATGTTATCCCACAGATGCGCCATTCTTATGGACCATCTCAGGCTGGTGTCCTAATGGACGATGGCCGCGGCCTGGTTTGTCGGCGAGACCATCGACGCCGTACTGGAGAAAACGCTTTGCCCATTTGTAGACAAAGCGACGGCTGATACCGACAGTGTCGGCAATATGCGAGATTGGCACACCATCAGCCACAAGTAAAATAATACGACCACGTCTGGCACGGCCAGCAGGAATCGTGGTCGAACGCTGCCACGCCATGAGCGTATGGCGTTCGTCGGCAGCGAGACGGATTGTCAGTGATGTTTTACGTCCACGGGCCATAAAAGACCTCCAGGAAAGAGTTACAATGCTTCTTTTTTCGGAAGAAAACACCTGCAACTTGAGTTTTCACCCTTTTTTTCTGTTTTGACTATACCATTTGCACTCATGCGAAACGAAAGAACTATATAAAAACCCGCACTAGAGCAAAGTTCTGCCGATATCATGAAGATTGTGGTGTGACATTCCTTACCTCAGTAGAACCAGGGGGTGCGTCCCAGCCCATGAGGGGGTTGCGCTCAGCTCCTGTCATTGTCCATAATATGACGGCGCTCATCTCTGAGAAAGATATCTGACATCAGAAGAAGGGGCAACTTATGGGAGAGGCTGTGCGGCAGATGTTTACCGCGATTGCCCAGCATTATGATGTCCTCAATACTGTGCTGAGCTTTGGCTTGCACCACTACTGGCGCCAGCAGGCAGTCGCCGTCAGTAGAATACCGTCGGGCGCGCGTCTCCTCGATGTCTGCAGTGGCACAGCCGATCTCGCCCTGGCCTTTGCCCATCACCTCGGACACCATGGACAGGTCATTGCCATGGACTTTTGTGCGGCGATGCTTGGCCGTGGGCACCAGAAGGCTCTGCAACGAGGGATCCATCTCACGTCCACGCTGGCCGATGCACAACACCTCCCGTTTGGCGACGCCGTTTTCGACGCCGTCACAGTCGCATTTGGCCTACGGAACGTGGATAATCTGGCGATAGCACTGCGTGAAATGTATCGTGTATTACGCCCCGGAGGCACTGCGCTCGTCCTGGAGTTTGGTCAACCACATGGTACGGTGTTAGGTCCACTGTACCATTTCTATGCACATTATATTCTCCCGCGCCTCGGTGGCTGGGTGTCTGGACACCCCGAGGCCTATACCTATCTGCCACGTACTGCCGCAGTATTTCCCGCTGGTCGACGCTTCGTGCGAGAGATGGTAGGACAGGACTTTACCGACGTGCATGCCCAGGCGCTCAGTGGCGGGATCGTCTATCTGTATCGCGCCATGCGCCCCATCTGAGTAGTATGGAGGCAACACGTCGAGCCATAGCGCACGATGCTAACATTGACGCTACAGGAGAGATGACATGCAGTCTTTTGACGATATTATATACACCAAACAGGACGGCGTAGCAACGATAAGTATCAATCGTCCGTGGGTACTGAATGCTTTTCGGCCACGGACCATTGATGACATGATGGAGGCATGCCACGATGCCTGGTACGACGACAGTATTGGTGTGGTGGTCCTCACGGGCGAGCAAGGCAATTTTTGTACGGGCGGCGATCAGAAAATTCGTGGCCAGGGTGGATATCATGACGAAGAGGGGACACCGCGCCTGCAGGTGCGTAACTTGCACCGCATGATTCGCGAGATCCCGAAGCCCGTGATTGCGAAGGTTGATGGCTATGCCATCGGTGGCGGACATGTCTTGCATGTGCTCTGCGATCTGACTATTGCCTCTGATCGTGCCATTTTTGGTCAGACTGGTCCAAAGGTCGGGAGTTTTGACGCTGGCTTTGGGGCGATGTACCTGGCGCGTATCGTCGGGGAGAAAAAAGCGCGTGAGATCTGGTATCTGTGCGACCAGTACAGCGCCGCAGAGGCGGCTGCTATGGGGCTGGTCAACAAGGTTGTGCCCCGTGAGTGCCTGGACGAGGAAACGGCTGTCTGGTGCCGCAAGCTGCTTGCCAAAAGTCCGACGGCACTACGGTTTATGAAGTTTGGCTTTAACGCCGACACGGATCACGGCTATGGCCTGCAAGCCCTCGCCCATGGGGCAACGAGCTTATTTTATGCCACAGAAGAGGGGAACGAAGGCCGCCGCGCTTTCCTGGAAAAACGCCAGCCGGATTTTTCACCCTATCGCCGCACACCCTGGTAGAGGCCTGGAGGAAAGGACACCGTCATGGTGCAAGGTATCATGATCTGGTATCGTGCTATCCGGCCATTTTCGCTGAGTGCCGCTCTCGTGCCCGTGCTTGTGGGGAGCACGCTGGCTACGCAGTATGGGGGTTTTCACTGGAGGCTCTTTTGCCTGGTGCTGCTCGGCTCACTGCTGGTACAATGCGGTACAAATTTGACTGATGAATATGCGGATCATCACTCGGGCCAAGGTGCTGAGCACAAAGTCCAGGCGCCCTATAAAGTCATCGCGCAGGGCCTCCTGATCCCGGTAGCTGTGCACCGCGGCGCCATGACGTGTTTTGGGCTCGCGGCGCTCATTGGCGTGTACCTCGTCTCTCGGACGAGCTGGCCCCTGGCGCTGGTGTGCCTTGCCAGTGTGGGGGTAGCCTATGGGTACAGCGCCGGGCCACTGCCGTTGGGCAATATTGGGCTCGGCGAGCCTTTAGTGTTTGTGTTTATGGGGCCAGTGATGGTGCTGGGGAGCTTCTACGTCCAGGTCCAGAGACTGCCCTGGGCCGCGCTGTGGCTGTCCGTGCCGGTAGGATGTCTGGTCACCGCTATTCTCGTGGCGAACAATCTCCGTGATGCCGAGGAAGATCGCCATAATGGCAAACAGACCCTGGTTGCTCTATGGGGACAGCGGCCAGTCACCTGGCTCTTTTGTCTGCTCGTGCTGGTGGCGTTTGGGATGCTACCCATGTTAGCTCTGAGTGGTGTGGTCCCCTGGGTGGGTCTCCTCCCCTTCGTTCTGGTGCTGCCGCAGAGTTGGGCGCTCATACGTCTGATCTGGCGCGGCACGGAACGCGCTGTATTACATCAGGCCCTCCGGGGCACGGCCCAGCTCCATTTGCGCTTCGGCCTGCTGCTGACCCTCGCGGTTAGCCCAGCCCTGGCCTGGTGGCGGTAGGTCAGCCGCATCACTGTCTCTACTCTAGAGATACCATGGTGCATCGTGTTCCATGGCAAAGACATGCGCATACAGATTGGCGATCCACTGTTTCCCTGTTTCAGTGCCGCGGAGATAGCGCAGGCCATCCTGGATATAAGGCGTCACCACCTTCCAGAAAAAGGTGGGGTAGTTGGCCCGTAGATCGCCAGGGTTTGTGTAGCCAAGTGCGGCATTGACACCCGTTTCTTCAAATTCATAAAACAGGGCCGGGAACTTCCGCATATGATTCGGCGCAGCGAGTTGCCCGATGAGGTCCGCGGCCCGCAGGAGTCCTGGGTAATCGTCTGTACTCTGATGGTCATTGTCGTGCGGCACAGGAAAGCGCGTGCGCTCGATATTGGCCGCAATCACCTCGCTATTGATAATATCATGCGCCCCAAAGCGCTCGCGCACGAAACGCTTGCCGCGGTCCACATGATAGGGCGTGAGCGCGGCATCGCTCGCGCCGGGAGGCACCTGCACCGTCTGGTCGTCAACCCCTGTCGTATACATACCGTTGCGGTCCTCACGGCATACCCCGCGGACATAGCCGATATCGTGGCACAGGAGCGACAGCATAACATGCAGCCAATCCCACGGAGAGACACCGCCTTCACGGACATGTTTGCCTCTGAGGATCTCCTGACCAACCAGGGTCACCATAAGCGTATGTTCGACATCGTGATAGAGGGCGTCACTATTGGCGATGTTTTCGAGAGCCATACGCCCGGCCCAGGCAATGATGCCCGGATAGGATGGTTCGAGCACTCCGTACATGCGGCAATACTCTTGCTGTAAGCGTGCAACAAACGCATCGATCAACACTGCTGTTGGGTTGAACATCAGACGCCTCCCTCGTCTTGGGATGGCTCATGTACGTCTACACGTGACGCTGCACTCCGAGAGTAATCGTCATCCCCTCAATCGTATGCGTCTCACTATAGCTCTCCGGTGGTGCTGCGGCCATCACGAGATCAAGGCTCAGAGTCTCAGTTTTGATGTACTCTGCCCATGTGGTGACCGCCTCCGCCAGGTCTCCTGTCGCGACGCAGTACGTGATAATCCGGTCTTCAATATTGAAACCAGCGTCCTTGCGCATCACCTGCAGGCGCCGCACCAGCTCACGCGCCAGCCCTTCCATGCGCAACGCTAGCGTGACGACAGTATCGACGGCGACGGTGACGCCTTTCTCCGTCGCCACCGCTAATCCGGCAGCCGGGTGGGTACGGACGAGCACCTCCTCCGGAGTCAACTCGATGTCCTCACCGTCCATCGTGACCACCACGGGCAAGCCCTGCTGGACCTGATGCACCACCCCCGCAGGGTCCATCGCACTCAGCACCGCACGGACTTGAGGAAAGTGTCCCCCAAAGCGTGGTCCCAGGAGTTTACTGTTGGGGAGCACCTCGAAACGTAACAGAGTAGCTTCGTCGGCGACAAACTGCAGCGCTTTGACGTTGAGCTCATCGGCAACAATCGCGGTAAAGGCCTCGGACAGAGTTTCCTGCCCATCGCGCATGTGCACCAGGGCTTTGGCGAGTGGCTGACGGACCTTGAGGTTCACGGTACTCCGGGCCCCCAGGCCCAGACTGGTGACCTGGCGCGTCAGAGCCATCTGGTCGAGCAGGGTCCTCTGCACTGCCGCGGCATCCACTTCTGGCCAGTCGCAGTGATGCACGCTGTCATAGGCCGTGGGTTGCACGGCGCACACCAGGTTTTGATACATCATCTCAGTGACGAACGGCGTCAAGGGCGCCAGCAGTTTGATGAGCTTCACCAGGACATGATAGAGCGTGGCATAGGCCGTGTGCTTATCCAGGTCATGCGTACTCTTCCAGAAGCGCCGCCG